>NZ_CP141587.1:1200000-1500000 GCF_035593985.1 Sphingomonas sp. LY29 | reverse complement strand
GACACCGTCGAGGGTGAGATCCGCGCGCCCAAGGACGGCGAACGTTATTTCGCGCTGACCCGCGTCAGCCAGATCAATTTCGACGAGCCCGAAGCGGTTCGCCATCGCGTCAACTTCGACAACCTCACACCGCTCTATCCCGACAGCAAGCTGCGGCTCGACACGCTCGACCCGACCGTCAAGGACAAGAGCGCGCGCGTGATCGACATCGTCGCGCCGCTCGGCAAGGGCCAGCGCGCGCTGATCGTCGCGCCGCCGCGTACCGGCAAGACCGTGCTGCTGCAGAACATCGCCAAGGCGATCACCGACAACCACCCCGAGGTGTTCCTGATCGTCCTGCTGATCGACGAGCGGCCCGAGGAAGTCACCGACATGCAGCGTTCGGTCAACGGCGAGGTCGTTTCCTCGACCTTCGACGAACCCGCGCAGCGTCACGTCCAGGTCGCCGAAATGGTGATCGAAAAAGCCAAGCGCCTCGTCGAGCACAAGAAGGATGTCGTCATCCTGCTCGACTCGATCACGCGCCTCGGCCGCGCCTACAACACCGTCGTTCCGTCGTCGGGCAAGGTCCTGACCGGTGGTGTCGACGCCAACGCATTGCAGCGCCCCAAGCGCTTCTTCGGCGCCGCGCGCAATATCGAGGAGGGCGGATCGCTCTCGATCATCGCCACCGCGCTGATCGACACCGGGTCCAAGATGGACGAGGTCATCTTCGAAGAGTTCAAGGGCACGGGTAACAGCGAAATCGTGCTTGACCGCAAGGTCAGCGACAAGCGCATCTTCCCGTCGCTCGACGTCGGCAAGTCCGGCACCCGCAAGGAAGAGCTGCTGGTCGAGCAGGGCACGCTCAGCAAGATGTGGGTGCTTCGCCGCATCCTCATGCAGATGGGCACGATCGACGCGATGCAGTTCCTTCTCGACAAGATGAAGGACGCCAAGTCGAACGAGGATTTCTTCGCGTCGATGAACCAGTAAGGCGTTTCGGGGCAGCCCGCCCGATGGCGGGTCGGAACCTCTTCTTCCGTCGCGCTTTCGACGGAGACCGGATAACAGGGAATAGTCGATGATCGATTTCGTACTTGCCGCCGTCGCACAGGCACCGGCCGGTTTTGGCGGGCCCGCCGACATTTGGGCGTCGATCGTCAAGGACTTCTCGAACATCACCGAGCCGGCAGCCTTCTCGGCCTTCCTTCAGGTGCTGATGATCGATCTCGTCCTCGCGGGCGACAATGCCATCGTCGTCGGCGCGCTCGCGGCGGGCCTCCCTGCCGAACAGCGCCGCAAGGTCATCCTGATCGGCGTCATCGCCGCGCTCGTCCTTCGCATCGCCTTCGCGCTGATTGTCACTCAGTTGCTCCAGATCATCGGCCTCATCCTTGTCGGCGGCCTTCTTCTCCTCTGGGTAGCCTGGAAAATGTGGCGCGAGCTTCACCATGGCGGCGAGAGCGCAGGTTCGGCCGAGATCGAGGGCGACGAGCATAGCGGTCTTCGCCCCGCCAAGAGCTTTGCAGCGGCCGCCTGGGCCGTTGCGGTCGCGGATGTGTCCATGAGCCTCGACAACGTCTTGGCGGTCGCTGGCGCGGCTCGTGAGCACCCTGGCATCCTCATCGTCGGCCTGATCTTCGCGGTCGCGCTGATGGGCCTCGCGGCCAACGTCATCGCCAAGTATATCGAGCGCTATCGCTGGATCGCGTACATCGGCCTCGTCGTGATCCTCTACGTCGCGGTGAAGATGATCTATGACGGCTGGGTCGATCCGCAGGTCGGGCTGGGCCGCCTGTTCATGTGATGGTCGGGCAGTCGCCCGACACCATCGTCGCGCTGTCCAGCGGTCGTCCGCCGGCAGGCATCTCGGTCATTCGAAGCAGTGGGCCTCATGCCTTTGCCGCGGCGGAGCGGCTGATCGGTCGGCTTCCGCCCGCCCGACAGGCCGCTTTTTGCCGTCTCCGCGATCCGGAGGACCACTCCCTTCTCGATGAGGCCGTCGTTCTGCGCTTCGATGCGCCTGCTTCCTCGACCGGCGAAGATGTCGTTGAATATCAATGCCATGGCGGCCGTGCCACTATCGAGGCCATCCTATCGGTGTTGCGCTCGCAACCCGGCTTCCGCTTGGCAGAACCCGGTGAGTTTACGCGCCGGGCCCTGGCGAACGGTCGCATCGACCTGACCGAAGCCGAAGGTCTGGCCGACCTCCTTGCCGCCGAAACCGAATGGCAACGCCGGTCCGCAGTCGAGCGCGCGGGCGGCGGACTTCGCCGACGCCTCGATGAATGGCGCGAGCGTCTGCTGGTGTTGAGCGCTCGGGCCGAGGTCGCGATCGACTACGCCGACGAGGACGACGGCGCGGAAGACCTGACGTTGGGACAAGATGCAGCGCGCCTGGCCGCGGAGCTTCGCGAAGTACTTTCAGGCCCCCGCGTCGAGCCTTTGCGTGACGGCATCCGCGTGGTCATCGCTGGACCTCCCAACAGCGGGAAGTCGAGCCTGGTCAATGCGTTGTCGCAATCCGAAAAAGCGATTGTCACGCCGGTCGCCGGCACGACGCGCGACGTCATTGAGGTCCCGATCGCCATCGACGGCATTCCGTTCGTACTCATTGATACCGCAGGACTTCACGAAACAAGCGATCCTGTCGAAGCGATTGGGATTGAGCGGGCAGGGCAGCAAATGGCCGGCGCCGATATCGTTCTTTGGATGGGCCCGGCCCGCGAGCATCCTCCTGGGGCCGAACTGATATTGCCCAAAGCAGACCTTCATGAGTCGCTCCCTCCGCCCGGATTGCAGATCTCCGTCGTCACGGGGGAAGGACTCACGGACCTCGTCGCGCTGCTATCAACAAAGGCAATGGCCCTTCTCCCCGATGCAGACCAGCTTGCGATCAATGCGCGCCAGCGTGAATTGCTTTGCGAGTCTGCCGACGCGCTTCTACGGGCCGGCGGCCTTCACGACCCTGTGTTAATCAGCGAAGAACTTCGTCATGCGCGAAGTGCAGTCGACAGAATTTCGGGTCGAGCTGGCGTAGAAGACATGCTTGACCGCCTGTTTGGCCAATTCTGCCTCGGGAAATAGGCCGTAGGTTCCACGTGGAACACTCCTTGGTTTGAATGTCATGCGGGGCTGCGGTAAGTGCCGTGAATGTTCGATGTCATCGTGATCGGAGGCGGCCATGCGGGCGTGGAGGCGGCTTGCGCCGCCCGTCGGCGCGGTGCGCGAGTGGCGATCGTCACCCTCTCGGCCAGCGATTTGGGCCAAATGTCCTGCAACCCGTCGATCGGCGGGGTCGGTAAAGGTCATCTCGTCCGGGAAATCGACGCTCTCGGGGGTGTAATGGCGATTGCGGCCGACCGGGCCGCCATTCACCGCCGTATGCTCAACGCCAGCAAAGGATCCGCCGTTCGTGGCCCGCGTGTTCAAGCAGATCGCGATTATTTCCGGGCTGCCGTCCGTGACTTGGTCAACGAGTCAGGTGTCGAAGTCCTTGAGGGAGAAGTGTCGGAACTCCGCTTCGAGACTGGAGCCGTAAGCGGAGTAGAGCTTAGTGACGGGCGGTTCTTGTCCTGTCCGTCGGTCGTCTTGGCAACCGGAACGTTCTTGGGCGCTACCCTGTTTCGAGGGGAAGAACGTTGGACCGGTGGACGGTCAGGTGCGAAGCCAACGCAAGCGCGAATGGCCGATCAACTCCATGAATTGAGTGGCGGGGTCGGACGACTGAAGACGGGAACGCCCCCCAGGCTCGATGGTCGCTCAATTGATTGGTCGACGCTGACGCCGCAGCCGAGTGACCAGCAGGAATGGCAGATGTCGTTCTTCGAGAAGTCACGACCACTTCCCCAGCTCGCTTGCGCGATGACGAGGACCAACCTTCGAAGTCATGACGTCATCCGTGCTGGGCTTCCTCGTTCTCCCTTAATCGGTGGCGACATCGAAGGCAGGGGGCCGCGCTACTGTCCTTCGATCGAGGATAAAGTCGTGCGCTTCGGGGACCGTGACGGGCATCAGATCTTCCTAGAACCCGAGGGTCTGTCGACACATCTGATTTATCCTAATGGAATCTCGACCTCGCTTCCGGCAGACGTTCAACTCGCCATGCTACGAACGGTAGAGGGTTTGGAGCGGACGGAAATTGTGCAGCCGGGCTATGCCGTCGAATACTCTTATTGCGATCCGCGCCAACTCAGTCCGACCCTTGAGCATCGTGAGGTCACCGGCCTTTTCCTGGCTGGTCAGATAAACGGCACCACCGGGTACGAGGAGGCCGCCGCGCAAGGGCTGGTGGCAGGGGCCAACGCCGCCGCCGTGGCGATAGGCCTTGAAGCGTTGCGACCTCATCGCGCCGAAAGCTATGTAGGTGTCATGATTGACGATCTAACGATCCAAGGGGTGGCAGAGCCGTATCGCATGCTTACTGCACGGTCGGAATACCGCCTGCACCTCCGTGCCGACAATGCCGTGTCGCGGCTGGGAGGAACTGCAATTCGATTAGGGCTAATTGGCGGGGATAACGCAAAGAAGGCGGATGAGCATGTCGTGGCAAAGCGTTATGCGCAAAACGTCCTGCACTCTTGCTCGGTGACTGGACGGGAGCTCGGCATCGAGGACCCAGCAAGGCGCCCACTGGAGGAATGGGTTCGCCGCCCGCTCGCCGAGACAAGCGTCCGATCGCACCTGCCTGATGACGCTGCCACGTCGGAGGCAATCGACGACGCGCTTTATCAGCCATATCTGGATCGGCAGTCTAGCGACCTCGCCGCGCGGGAGCGAGATCGCGGAATGTCGATCCCGGCAACATTGTCCTTCTCAGACATTCCTGGACTATCTTCCGAAATGTGTGAGCGACTTACATCTGCTCGCCCCGCAAATCTCGATCAGGCGGGGCGTATTAACGGAATGACGCCGGCTGCCCTCTCGGCCCTTCATTTTGCTCTCATACGGGAAGCCGCGTGACGGACATCGCCCGATCAACAAATCTCGATGTTCCACGTGAAACACTTACAAAGCTACGGGCCTTCGAAGGCTTGCTTCGGTCGGAAGCAACAAAACAAAATTTGATAAGCGCATCGACGCTGGATGATCTCTGGGACCGCCACATTCTTGATAGTGCCCAGCTTGCCTCGATTCTTATTCCGGGCACGACCTGCGACATTGGCAGTGGGGCGGGGCTCCCCGGTATCGTCTTGGCGATCTTGGTCGACCAACCCATCACACTGATCGAGCCGCGGCCGCTTCGCGCGATGTTTCTTAAGCAAGTGGCGCTCGAACTTAATCTACCGAATGTGACTGTATCGACCGCGAAGGCTGAGCGTGTCCACGGTTCCTTCGACAATATCACGGCTCGCGCGGTTGCCTCGTTGGACAAGTTCTTTTCTCTGGCCAATCATCTGTCCCGCAAGAAGACTCGGTGGATCCTGCCTAAGGGGCGACAGGTGAAATCCGAACTGGATGAAGCCATGATAAGGTGGCAGGGTGAATTCACGCTGGTTCCCAGCGTGACAAGCGACGACGCGGCAATTGTCGTCGCCGAGCGAGTACGGCGGAGGGGAAGGCCATGATCCGGATAGCGGTCGCCAACCAAAAAGGCGGCGTGGGGAAGACCACCACGGCGATCAATCTCGCGACGGCGCTCGCAGCCATTGGATGGAAAGTCTTGCTGGTCGACCTGGATCCGCAAGGAAATGCGTCGACTGGTCTTGGCATCGGTCAGGCGGCAAGGACAAGCTCAAGCTATGACGTGCTGATCGGGGAGGCGTCGATTGCCGAGGCCGCAGTCGCCACGCCCGTACCGAGGCTCGATCTGCTGCCTGCAACGGTCGACCTCTCAGGCGCCGAGGTTGAAATGGTGTCGATGGAGGACCGGACGCACCGACTTTACCAGGCATTTGCCGAGGTGCCCGCAGGCCGCTGGGACGTGTGCCTCCTCGACTGCCCACCGTCGCTCGGACTGTTGACGGTGAACGCGCTCGTGGCCTCGCAGCATTTGCTGGTTCCGCTGCAGTGCGAGTTCTTTGCGCTCGAAGGGTTGAGCCAGCTGTTGCAGACGGTCGAGCGGATCCGCGTTGCTTTTAATCCCTCACTTTCGATTCTCGGTGTCGCACTCACGATGTTCGACCGTCGCAACAATTTGTCGCAGCAGGTGGCGGAGGACGTCCGCGCCTGCCTTGGCAACGTGGTGTTCTCCACCGTCATTCCCCGCAACGTCCGCCTGTCGGAAGCGCCGAGCCATGGACTTCCCGCGTTGATCTACGACCTGAAGTGTCCGGGCTCCGAAGCGTATATCAAGCTGGCGCGAGAGATCATGTCGCGACTTCCGTCGATCGCGGCGGTGGCGGCATGAAGAAGCCAGGCGGTCTTGGTCGCGGACTGAGTGCACTCATCGACGAATCATTCCGGCCGCCAGCCACGGGACAGGACCACGGCGCGATGGTCCGGGAAATCGAGATCGGCCGAATTCGTCCGAACGATACCCAGCCACGCAAGCGGTTCGACGATGCGGCGATCGAAGAGCTATCTTCATCGATCAAGGAGCGCGGGGTCCTTCAGCCGATCCTGATCCGCACCGCGTCTGACGGATATTCGATCATTGCCGGAGAGCGGCGCTGGCGCGCGGCGCAGAAGGCCGGGCTTCATACGATCCCCGCAATCGTTCGAACCTTCGACGACGGCGTTGCGGCCGAAGTCGCGCTCATCGAGAACATCCAACGCGAAGACCTCAACGCGATCGAGGAAGCCGAGGGTTATCGTCAGCTGATCAATAACTTCAATCATACGCAGGACGACCTGGGGAAGGTCGTCGGCAAATCTCGAAGCCACATCAGCAATTTGCTTCGATTGCTCGATCTTCCCAAGCCGGTGCGCGACATGCTCGTGACTGGCGACCTCAGCATGGGTCACGCCCGAGCAATTGCCTCCGCGCCGAATGCCGAAGAGATTGCGCGGCAAATCGTGGCAGAGGGCCTATCGGTGCGTCAGGCCGAAGCGCTCGTTCGCGACGCCAAGCCGGCCAAGGCCAAGGCGAAGACTGAGACCGGCGATCGCCGACCGGTCGATGCCGATCTCGCCGCCCTTGAGCGGCAGCTCGGAGATTTGCTCGGCCTGCGGGTGAAGGTGGCGCATGGGAAGGGCGGAGGGAATGTCGTCGTCCACTATAGCAGCCTCGATCAGCTAGATATGATCTGCCAGCGATTGAGCGGCGAACCGATCTAGCGCGGCCGCGCGACGCGGGCGAAGGATACGAGCGTTTCGCCGAGCGCGGAGTCTGATGGGACGCCGGCAAAAATAAGCTGCTTCTCCAGCTCAGCCACCCGCGACGCCGCCTCCGCGATCCGTTCGGCGGACCACGTCGACAAGAGTTTCTGGATCAGTGGTTTGTCTTTCCAAAACAAAGACTTACCCATTGCCGCCATGACGCCATCAACGCGCTCGCCATTCTCGATTTTTGCCCGCAGTGGGGCGAGCATGAGCAAGCGGCGTTGGAGGGCGCGGAGAGCGGGGATTGCCTCCGACCCGTGGCGGGGAAGACGGGTCAATTCCTCGACCAGTTCGTCCATTCGTCCGCCAAGGGCGAGGTCGCCGAGTCTCAGCATGTCACCCTCCGACGAGTCGGCGCCGACCGCGTCGATCGATTCGTGGCTGAGGTCCTTCGGGTTCGACCCGCTGGCGCCGACGAATAGGGCGAGCTTCTCCAGCTCCTGAGACGCGATCGCCTGATTGTTGTTCGCCGCGCCGGCGATGCGCTGGGCGACGTCCGGCGACAGGCGAAGGCCGAGGGCCGAACCCAGATCGATGACGACGCGCTCGACTTCGCGTCCCTCGGGCACATAGCTGATGTGCGCCAATGCGCGAGGGTGGCTCTCGGCGAGCTTGAGCAACGACGACGTCTTGCGCAGCGGCCCCGCCAGAGCGATCACCGCACTCTCGCTTGCGCCGCCATCGAGCAAGGCGCTCACCCCCTCGGTGATTTCGTCGCCGGCCGGCTCGATCCAGACCGCGCGCTTGCCGCCGAACAGCGACATCGCGCCGGCCTCGTCGGCGAGCGTTGCTGGGTCCGACTTGATCGATTGCCCCATCACGATGAAGCGCTCGGCATCCCCGATGCCCTTGAGCAGGCGCAGCGCATGGGCGCGCGAACCGGCCTCGTCGGGCCCGTAGAACAAGTAGAAGCGGATCGACGGATCGGGCCGGTCGAGCGCCACGTTGAGGCTGCCCTTCGCCGACTTCATCGACGCGGCGCTGCGGCTCCGCGGCTGACGAACAGCGCCAACCGGCCGACAATCTGATCGGCGACGACGACCGAAAGCCGTTCGAGCGCGCTCTGTTCGGCGGCGATGGTCGCATATTCGCTGCTGACGACGTCGATCCCGGCATCGGATCCCGCGGTCGCATCGAGGACGACTTGGCCGTCGGTAACGTCGACGAGGCGATAGCGCGCGCGCAACGTCCGTCGTTCGCGGGTGACCGCGCTGTCGCCGCGAATACCCAGGCTGGTGAGGTCGTCGTCGAGTTCGATCTCGAGCCGGTATGCGGGGTCGCGCGCTTCTCCGCCGAGGCGATCGACGACGGCGTTGCGGACCAGCCATCCCTGGCGCTCGGGGATCGGCGCGACCTGGATCGTCGACAGACTTCCCACCACCGCGCCGGAGGCGCCCCCGGCGTACATCGGTCGCAGCCCGCAGCCGGACAGGCCAATCAACAGGGCGAGGGCGGCGAGACGCATCATGCGACGATATTGACCAGTCGGTCGGGAACCACAATCACCTTGCGTGGGACGCCGCCGCCAAGCTGGGCCTGAACCTTGGCGAGGCTGAGCGCCTGTTCCTCGAGGCTCGCCTTGTCGAGGCCGCGGGCGACGGTAAGAGTATCGCGCAGCTTTCCGTTCACCTGCACCGCGATCGTGACTTCGTCGTCGACCAGCAGAGCGGGATCGTGCGTTGGCCACGGTGCGTCGGCGATCAGGCCGCTTTCGCCGCGCTCCGACCAAGCTTGCTCGGCAAGATGCGGGGCGCCAGGCGACACCAGGATCAGCAGCGCGCGAATGGCGGCATCGCGGTCAGGACCGGGCGCGGCCTTTTCGACCGCGCTGGTCAACTCGTACAGCGCCGCGACCGACTTGTTGAACTGCAGGCCCTCGATCGCCGCGCCGACCGCAGCAATCGCGCGGTGTAGCTTGCGGGTCAGTGACACGTCGGCGGCACCATCGGGCGTGCGTGGCGACATTGCGAGGCGCCACACCCGCTGGACGAAGCGCGCAGCGCCTTCGATCCCGCCGATCGACCATTCGAGGTCGCGTTCGGGCGGCGAATCCGACAGCATGAACCAGCGCACCGCGTCGGCACCGTAACGGTCGAGGATTGGCTCGGGATCGACCGTGTTGCGCTTCGACTTCGACATTTTCTCGACGCGGCCGGGCGTGACGCCGCCGCCGGTCGCGGTTTCTACCAGCGCGCCCTTCTCGCCGATCGTCAGTTCCGCCGGCGACAACCAGCGCCCGTCTTCGCTGCGATACGTTTCGTGCGTCACCATGCCTTGGGTGAAGAGCCCCTTGAACGGCTCCTTGACCGACAGTTTGCCGATCCGCTCAAGCGCGCGGGTCCAGAACCGGGCATAGAGCAGGTGCAGGATCGCATGCTCGACCCCGCCAATATATTGACCGACGGGAAGCCACGCCTCGGCCTCGGCGCGATCAAATGGCTTGTCCTTGGGCTGGCTGGCGAAGCGGATGAAGTACCAGCTGGAATCAACGAAGGTGTCGAGCGTGTCGGTCTCGCGCCGCGCCGGACTGCCGCACTTGGGGCAAGCGGCCTTGTTCCAGGTGGGATGGCGGTCGAGCGGGTTGCCGGGGATATCGAAGCTGACGTCCTCGGGAAGGACGATCGGCAACTGCTCGCGCGGCACGCCGACCGGGCCACATGTCTCGCAGTGGATAACCGGGATCGGTGTGCCCCAATAGCGCTGGCGGCTGACGCCCCAGTCACGCAGGCGGTATTGCGTTTTGCCTTGGCCCCAACCGGCCGTTTCAGCGCGGGAAATGACCTCCGCCGCAGCTTGCTGGGTCGTCATTCCGTCGAGGAAACGCGAATTGACCGCGATGCCGTGCGCGGTTTCGGCCTCGCCGACCGGGGCGCTGGCATCATCGATGCTGTCGCCGACGACGCGGCGGATCGGCAGGCGGTACTTGGTCGCGAACTCGAAATCGCGAACATCGTGTGCAGGAACGCCGAACAGCGCGCCGGTGCCGTAATCCATGAGCACGAAATTCGCGATCCACACCGGCAGGCGCAGGTCCGGATCGAGCGGGTGGACGACCTCAAGCCCCGTGTCGAAGCCCAGCTTCTCCGCGGTCTCGATCTCGGCGGCGCTGGTGCCGCCCGCGCGCGCCGTGGCGATGAACTCGGCGACTTTCGGATTGTCCGTGGCGAGCGCTTCGGCGATCGGGTGGCCCGGCGAAATGGCGACGAAGCTTGCCCCAAAGATCGTGTCGGGCCGCGTCGTGAAGACTTCGATATCGCACGCGCCGCCCGGGGCGGTGCCGACCAGGCGGAAGCAGAATTGCAGCCCCTTGCTCCGGCCGATCCAGTTTTCCTGCATCAGGCGGACCTTGTCGGGCCACTGGTCGAGCGTACCCAGTCCTTCGAGCAGCTCGTCGGCGAAGTCGGTGATGCGCAGGAACCACTGGCTCAGCTTGCGCCGCTCGACCGTCGCGCCTGACCGCCAGCCCTTGCCGTCGATGACCTGCTCATTCGCGAGGACGGTCATGTCGACCGGGTCCCAATTGACCTCGCTCTCCTTGCGGAAGACGAGGCCGGCCTCCATCAGGTCAAGGAACAGCGCCTGCTCATGGCCGTAATAATCGGGCTCACAGGTGGCGAGTTCGCGGCTCCAGTCGAGCGCGAAGCCGATCCGTTGGAGCTGCGCGCGCATTGCCGCGATATTCTCTCGGGTCCACGCGCCGGGATGGACGCCGCGCTCCATCGCCGCATTCTCGGCGGGCATTCCGAACGCGTCCCAGCCCATCGGGTGGAGCACTTCGAAGCCCTGCGCGCGGCGATAGCGGGCGAGGACGTCGCCCATGGTGTAGTTGCGGACGTGCCCCATGTGGATCCGTCCCGACGGGTACGGAAACATCTCGAGCACATAGGCCTTGGGCTTGGGACTGGCCGAATCGGCGCGGAAGGTCCCGGCGTCCGACCAGCGTTGCTGCCACGCGGCGTCGGCAACCGCCGGGTCGAAGCGGTCGGTCATGGCTGGATCTGGTGCCTCAGCCGCCGATGGTCGTGCGGCGAAGGTCGCGGGCACGCGTCAGGATGATGTCTTCCAGCTTCTGCACCGTGGCCGCGGCGACGGGCGCCTCGACCCATGCGCCGTTCTGGTTGACCTGGCGGCTGGCGGCGACGCGAAGCGCATCGGCACGCAGTTCTTGGTCGAGGATCGAGACGGTCAGCTTGACGCGCTCGCCCGGAGTGCGCGGGTTGGCGTACCAGTCGGTGACGATCACGCCGCCATTGGAATCGGCGGTGACGAGCGGGGCGAACGAAAGCGTGTCGACCGCGGCGCGCCACAGATAGCTGTTGACCCCGATCGAGGTCATCCGGGCGGGGGCCAGGCTGGTCGGGACGTCGCGATTGCGCGCGCATCCGCTCAGCGCGGCGGCGGCGACGCCGGCGGCGATCAGGGTGACGATGGTCGGGGTCGGTCTGGCCATGGAATCTCTCATGCGATAAGGGCGTCGTCGCTGGCGTTATAGATGCTGACCGCGTGACGGCAAGCAAGCATTCGACTGTCCCGCACCGGGCCGATTTGTGCCCAATGGGCAACAGAGTCGATTTGAATCGGCGGAGTCATGGAACAGTCAGGCTCGTCGAGCTATATCACTTGTGAATGGGAGTCGTTCACGTGTTGAACAGGGTGAAACCGATGGGGAAGGGAACGGCGTCGGCGCTGGCAGTGGCCGCGTTGATCATGACCCCTGCGCTCGGGATCGCCGCGGTCAACGGCAAGGTTCGCCCACCCGCCGTGTCAATCAGCTTCGACAAGATGTCCGCCTTTACGCCCGCTTCGGCCGACCCGCGCCTCGCCGCGATGTTCGCCGGTCGCGGTTTCGGCAATAACGACCTCAAGTTCACGCCCGCTGCGGCAAAGGGTCGCCCATCGCAGGTCCGCATCGCGGTCCGCTCGAGCGGCGCGGCCACCCCGGCTCGCCCGGTCGAAGTCGCGGTCGCGACCCCGGTTACCAATATCGCTCCGGCCAAGTACGACCTCGGCGTCGGTGTGGGCTGGAAGCGGTTCGCGGTCGCCGGCGATGTCAGCCGCTCGGCCAGCCCGGACCCGGTTATCGGCACTCGCGACACCGCGGTGGTCGGCGTTAGCTACAACCTCAAGAAATTCAGCGGCCGGGTCGCGGTCGCGGGTGAGCGCAACGAAAGTCGCCTGACCCCGCTCGCACGTCCCGACAGCGTCGCGGTCGACGTCGGCGGGTCGTACAGCATCAGCCGCAACATCGCCGTCAACGGCGGCGTCCGCTACAAGGTCGAGCGCGACCAGATCCCGGCGCTCGCCGACGATCGCCGCAACGACAAGGCGGTTTACGTGGGCACTGCGTTCAAGTTCTAAGCCAGGCGTCGATCCCGGCCCAGCCGTAGAAGACGTCGCCGTCCAGCTCGGCGAACCTGTCCCGATCCATTCCTCCCAGTGCAATCGCAAGCGTTGCCGAGCGTTTCGCCAGCTTGACGGCGCGCTCGAGGCCAATCCCCGCGACGCCCTCATGCGATCGCGTGGCAAAGATGGGCGAAACGAAGGCCAGTGCCGCGCCGCGCCGCGCGGCGTCGCCGGCTTCGCGCTCGTCATGAACCGGCAGGCTGAGGGGTAGACCTCCCGAATCGCTATGCGGTCGGTGAACAAGCGAAGCGCCGCAGTCACGTGCCAACGCGACATCTCCCGCCACTCCGAAAACGATCCCGCGCACGCGACACAGTTCGGCAATCGCCGCGCGCTCGGTCCTCGGCGCTTCGTCATGGCGAACGATGACGCCTGTCCCGTCGGGCAATTGCGCGATCACCGACGGCAGGGCCGCGCCGATCCTGGGATCGGTCATCAGCCATTCGCGTGGCCATGAGGGGTGGCTCGTCGTCACCGGCCTTTCTATAGCGCACCGCATGAGCGATGCCGCCACCCGATTGTCGACCGTCCGCGCGGAAATCGCGCGCGCCGCTACGCTGGCGCGTCGAAAACACGAGGACGTGTGCCTGATCGCGGTGTCGAAGCGGCGAAGCGCGGACGAGATCGAAGCGCTGATCGCTGCAGGGCAACGCGACTTTGGCGAAAGCCGGGTGCAGGAAGCCGCCGAGAAATGGCCTGCTCTACTCGATCGATTTCCGCACGTTCGCCTGCACATGATCGGCCGGCTGCAGTCGAACAAGGCGGTTGAGGCGGCGGCGCTGTTTGCCTCGATCCACTCGCTCGATCGACCGTCGCTGCTCGACGCGCTGGCGGAGGCGGCGGCCGAAGGACACCGTCCCGACTGCTTCGTCCAGGTCAACGTTGGCGAGGAAGAGCAGAAGGGTGGCGTGGCGCTCGACGCGGTGCCAGCCTTTCTCGATCAGGTGCGCGCGACCCCGATTGCACTCGCGGGCCTGATGGCCATTCCGCCCGCCGAGCATCAGCCGTCTCCCTATTTCGCCCTCCTCGCGAAGCTGGCGAAGCGTCATGACGTCACCGGCTTGTCGATGGGGATGAGCGCCGACTACGCCGTGGCGGTCACGCTGGGCGCCACGCATGTGCGCGTTGGCACGGCCTTGTTCGAGGACTGATGCGCTTCGCCGCGATCCTGTTCGACTTCGACGGCGTGCTCATCGAAAGCGAGTGGGCGGGCAACGAGCACGCCGCGCAATGGCTTACCGCCGCCGGCCATCCCGTGACGACGCGCCAGGCGCTCGACCATTTTACCGGGCTCTCGGGCCAAGATTTCGTCGACGCGATCGAATCGCTGATTGCCGCGCCGCTCCCGGCAGGCTTTCACGAGGCGCGATCCGAAATCGACGACCGCATGATTGCCGAAGGTATTGCCGAGGTAGAGGGCGCGGTGCGTTTCGTTCGGTCGCTCGATCCCGCGTTGCCTCGCGCCGTGGTGTCGTCGTCGCGCCTGCGCTGGATCAAGGCGCACCTCAATCACCTCGGCATCGCCGACGCCTTCGGTCCACATCTGTATAGCGGGCGCGAGCATGTCGAGCGCGGCAAGCCGGCGCCCGATCTCTATCTCCACGCGGCACGGCAGCTCGACGTGCCGATCGAGCAATGCGTGATCATCGAGGATTCGGCGGTGGGCGCCACCGGCGCGGTCGCTTCGGGCGCGACCGTGATCGGCTTCCTCGGCGCCGATCATATCGGGGAATGTCACGCCGACCGCCTTAAGGCCATCGGCGTTCACCACCTCGCCTCCACCTTCGACGAGGTCGCGCGCCTGCTAGCCTAAGTGGCCGCTGCGGTCGCGCTTGGCGGCGAGATAGTCGGCGTTGTGCGGGTTGGCAGGCATCGCGTGCGCGACCCGCTCGACCGCAATTCCTTCCTTGGCCAGCCCCGCCAACTTCGTGGGGTTGTTCGTGAGCAACCGTACCGAATCGACCCCGAGCGCGCGAAGCATCGCCGCCGCCATCCGGTAATCGCGAGCGTCGTCGGCGAAACCGAGCCGGCGATTGGCATCGACCGTGTCGAGCCCGCGATCCTGCAACGCGTAGGCGCGAAGCTTGTTGGTCAGTCCGATTCCGCGCCCCTCCTGGCGAAGGTAGAGTAGCACACCGCCGCCTTCCGCCCCGATGATCCGTAGCGCCTCCTTCAATTGCGGCCCGCAGTCGCATTTCAGACTGCCGAACACATCGCCAGTCAGGCATTCACTGTGGAGCCGCACCAGCGGCGGTTTCCCGCCGAATGCGCCGACGACCAGCGCGACATGCTCCTCGCCGCTGGCGGGATCGCGGAACGCCACCATCTGGCTGGAAGGAAGGCCGTCGAGCGGGAGTGTTGCGCGAGTGACGATCACCGCCCTAGGTGACGCCGCGATGTCGGCGGCCTCGACCCCGAGTGCCCCGGCGTCGGGATCGATAAGCCACAAGGCGGGCAGCAATCCCGCAAGCCGCGCGAGGTTGAGCGCCACTGCACCCTCCGCAGGGGGCGCTTTGACGATCAGCCCCGACGGCGCCCGGTCGAAGTCGCGCGACGGGTCGATCAAGGCACTCGCCTCACCATGATCGAGCCAGTTCGCCCGCTCGATCCGAACCGGGTGCGACGCTTCCGCTGCCTCGCGCATGTTGCCGAGGCCGAGCGCCGCCCCGCGCTCGCCGCTGATCAGCAGGTCGGCGCGCTGCTGCGGATCGGCAAGCGCGAGCATTGCCGCGCTTGCGGTTTCGGCGGACAGGATTCCGAGCGCGCCGACCTGAACCGGGCGCCCAAGCCGAAGCGCGGCGATGGCGCGGGCAAGGTCGCTCAAACGTCCAGCTCTAGGATCAGCGGGACATGGTCCGACGGGCGTTCCCAGCTTCGGCAGGGTTCGAGCACGCGATGCCCGGTGACCTGCGGCGCCAGCGACGGGCTGGCCCACATATGATCGAGCCGGCGGCCGCGATCGTTCGCGGTCCAGTCCTTCGACCGATAGCTCCACCAGGTGAAATTGCGTTGCGGCGCGGGGATGAAGTGACGGCCCAGATCGACCCAGTCGTGCGCTGCGCGCAGGCGTTCGAGCGTCTCGACCTCGACCGGCGTGTGGCTGACGACATCGAGCAGCGCCTTGTGATTCCACACGTCGCATTCCAGCGGCGCGATGTTGAAGTCGCCGACGATCAAAGTCGGCTCAGCCAACTTCTCGGACCAGCGGGTCATGCGCTCGATGAAATCCAGCTTTTGCCCGAACTTGGGGTTGACGCCGCGATCGGGGACGTCGCCGCCAGCGGGGATATAGACGTTCTCCAGCCGGATTCCGCATTCCAGCCGTGCACCGACGTGGCGCGCCTCGCCATTGTCCTGCCAGTCGTGGCGCCCGCTGTCGCCGAGCGGCAGGCGGCTGAGGATCGCGACGCCATGATGCATCTTTTGCCCGTTGAGCTCGTGATGGACGTAGCCGCGGTCGGTGAAGCTCTTGCCCGGGAAAACCATGTCCTGCGCCTTGGTTTCCTGCAGGCACAGGATGTCGGGCTGCTCTTCGTCGAGCAGCCGTTCGACGATGCCGAGGCGGGCGCGGACGGAATTGATGTTCCAGGAAGCGATCTTTAGCTTGGTCATGCGGAGGTCGGCTTAGCGGCTGCGCCACGGAGGCCGCAAGTAAAAGGCCCCCGCTCCGGGGGCATGGAGCGAGGGCCAACCAAGCGTTCGTCACGCAAGGCGATCGTCGCGTCGCGCGGGTAACAGGGGGAAACCCCGGTGGCGACGATCATGTTTGGCTTACGTCAGCGAAGCTGTCGCGAAGCTTAACCGTTGTGAAAAGCTACGCTTTCTTGCGCTTCGGCTCGGCGAAGTTGAACGCACTGTCGGGCACGGCGACATTGTAGCGCTGGTTCGACAGCCGCACCGTGGTGCGCTTGTTCTGCGCGTCGATCGCGGTCCAGCCTTCGAGGCGGAGCCCGCCCGGCGCACCCGCGGCACGCTGGAAGGCAAGCACGATCGTGCCGAATTCGGGACGGCGAGCATCGCGCGCGCGGACGACAACGACGTTCTTGTTGTCGCTGGGCTGAAGGCGCGCGATCCGGCCAAGGTCGGGGGTAGGCGACAGCAGCACCGCCAGCGGCGACTTGCCGATCGGCCAGCTCGACTTCTGCCCGACGTCATAATCGATGAAGTTGAGCGTCTTGCCATTCGCGACGAGCAGCATGTTCACGCCGCCGCCGTAAGCGAAGCGGATCTTGCCCGGACGCTTGAGCGTCAGCGTCCCGGCCATCTGCCGCCCACGGCCGTCGGCCTGCAGGAAGTTGGCGGTCATCGAACTGGTCGCGGCCAGGCTCTGCTGGACCGCGCGGAGGTCGTTGCTCTGCGCCGCGGCAGGCGCAGCAACGGTCGCGACCAGCGCGACCGGAATCAGCGCGCGCGACAGGGTGGTTGCAAAAGTCATGGAAAGCTCCTGGAAAATCATTGCGCCACGAATGGCGCTCGCGCCTTGAATGCGCCCTGAACCCAAGGGTTCCGCTAGGTTCAGGTGGGAAAGGCCTCGATCAGAGCGGATGACCGTCGGTATCGATCAGCACTTCGCGGCGGCCGACATGGTCGGGCTGGCCGACCAGCCCGTCCTTCTCCATCCGTTCGATCAACCGCGCCGCGCTGTTGTAGCCGACGCGCATCTGCCGCTGCAGGTAACTGGTCGATGCCTTCTGGCTTTCGGCGACGATCTGGATCGCCTTGCGGTACAATTGCGTCTCGGGATCGTCGTCGCCAACCGGCGCACCGTCGAGCTGATAGCCGCCGTCCTCGGGCTCCTCGGTGACCGCCTGGATGTAGTCGGGAACGCCCTGCTTGCGCCAATGGTCGGCAACCGCGCGAACCTCGTCGTCGCTGACGAACGGGCCGTGGACGCGAAGGATCTGCTTGCCACCCGGCATGTAGAGCATGTCGCCCTTGCCAAGCAGCTGCTCGGCGCCCTGCTCGCCAAGGATGGTGCGGCTGTCGATCTTGCTGGTCACCTGGAAGCTGATGCGGGTCGGCAGGTTCGCCTTGATGACGCCGGTGATGACGTCGACCGACGGCCGCTGCGTCGCCATGATCAGGTGGATGCCCGCCGCGCGCGCCTTCTGCGCCAGCCGCTGGATCAGGAATTCGACTTCCTTGCCCGCGGTCATCATCAGGTCGGCGAGCTCGTCGACGACCACGACGATCTGCGGCAGGACCTCATATTCCAGCTCTTCGGTCTCATAGACCGGCTGGCCGGTGTCGGCGTTGTAGCCGGTCTGCACCTTGCGGCCGAGTTGTGCGCCCTTGGCCTTCGAATCGCGAACCTTCTGATTGAAGCTGGCCAGCTGGCGAACGCCGAGGCTCGCCATCATCCGGTATCGTTCCTCCATCTGCTCGACGGTCCACTTGAGCGCGCGGATCGCCTTGCCCGGCTCGGTCACCACCGGCGCCAGAAGGTGCGGGATCGCGTCGTATATGCTCAGCTCGAGCATCTTGGGATCGATCATGATCATCCGACACTCGTCGGGGCCCATGCGATAGAGCAGCGACAGGATCATGCAGTTGAGGCCGACCGACTTGCCCGACCCGGTCGTGCCGGCGACGAGCAGGTGCGGCATCGGCGCCAGATCGGCGATGACCGGGTCGCCAGAGATATTCTTGCCCAGGATCAGCGGGAGCGACATGTTCTGGTCTTCGAACGCCTGGCTTCCGATGAGCTCGCTCAGCGCCACCGATTCGCGCTTGGTGTTGGGAAGCTCGATACCGATCACGCTCCGCCCCGGGATCGTCGCGACGCGCGCCGACAATGCCGACATGTTGCGCGCGATGTCGTCGGCCAGCTGGATCACGCGGCTGGCCTTGATCCCGCTGGCAGGCTCCAGCTCGTACATGGTGACGACCGGGCCGGGGCGAACCTCGACGATGTCACCGCGGACGTGGAAATCCTCGAGCACGCTTTCGAGAAGGCGCGCGTTCCGCTCCAACCCGGCGCGGTCGATGACGTTCTTGCCCTTCTCCGGCGCGGCGGCGAGCAGCGCGATCGGGGGCAGTTGATAATTGTCGCCGAGCGCGAGGCTCGCTTGTCCGGGCGCCTTGCCCTTCTTCGGCGCGGCCTTGGCCGGCGCGATCGCCTTGGCGGGCTCGGTCACCGCGACCGCGGGACGCGAGCGCGGCGGCGTGGCGACGCCGTCCTCGTCCTCTACTAGGCGCGAGGCCTGAGAGCGGCGCGGCGGCTTGACCACGCCCGAGGGCTCGCGGCGAAGGCGTTCGGTCGCCCATTCCTTTTCCTCGTCGCGAACGCCGAGCGCGAACCAGCCGACGACGAACCCGGCGAGAACCAGCAGCACCATCAGCGACAGACGCAGCGGGCCCTCAATCGCCGGATTGCCGATCGCGCCCACCGCCGCGTCGACCCCATAAGCGCCCGCCAGACCCAGCGCGCCGCCGTAACCGGCGGGAAGACCAGACACGGCCGATCCCGCATACAGCCCCAGCGCGATCCCGATCAACATCACGCCCAGCGCCGCGACGAGGATCGCGCGGCCGATCCGCCCGGTGTCGACGCCGCGCACGAGGCGAAGCCCGGCGAGCGCGACGAGCGGCAGGAACAGCGCCGAGGCGGGGCCGAACAGGAACAGCATCGCATCGCTGGCGTAGGATCCGAACGCGCCGAGCCAGTTGGTCGGCGGTCCACCCGCGGCGGTGGTGAAGCTTGGATCGACGCTCGAATGCGTCAGCAGCGCCACGAACAGCGCGATCGACAGTCCGATCAGGCCGATGCCCACGGTCCTGCGAGCGAATCTGCCGACCGACGCGGCCAGCGATTCGCGCCAGTCGGGGCCAAGATCCCGCTTTTGAGCCCGCTGCGCGGCGGTCGCCATGACGTCACTTCCCCCGAAGTCGAAAAATCGTTGGCCATGATTGTGCCTGTCGCTGGACTCCGGGGCAAGGCTTCCCTCGTCGGCATGCGACCACTAACAGGGAATCATGGAACGAAGCGACGTGATCATCCTCGGCGGCGGCCTGGTCGGACTGGCGCTGGCCGCTGCGCTCGACGCCAGCGGCCTTTCCGCCATCGTCATCGATCCCGCCGATCCGGCGGACCGCAAGGATGCCAAGTTCGACGGCCGTACCAGTGCGCTGTCGTCGTCGTCGAAACGGATGTTCGACACCGTCGGGATCAGCGACCATTTCCCCGTGCCGGGCTGCCCGATCCGCCGGATCGAGGTTGCCGACGGGCTTGCCCCGGGCGGGCTGAGCTTCGATCCGGAGGGTGAGGACGAGCCGCTCGGCTGGATGAACGAGAATCGCCACCTGCGCGCTGCGTTGCTCGCGCGTGCCGAGGCGGGGCGAAGGATCGACCTCCGCTGGAACCGCCGCGCGGTCAGCATCGATCGCGGCGAGCATGGCGTGACCGCGACGCTCGACGATGGCGCGGTCGTGCGCGCGCCATTGCTGGTCGCGGCCGAGGGGCGCAACTCGCCGACTCGCGACGCGGCGGGCATCCGCATGGCGCGGTGGAAATATGACCACGCCGCGATCGTCTCGACGCTCCGTCACGAGCGGCCGCATGAAGAGGTCGCCTACGAGATATTCTATCCGGCGGGTCCCTTCGCATTGCTGCCGATGATCGACGACGAGGTTGGACATCGCTCGGCGATCGTCTGGTCGGTCTCCACTGCCGATTCGGCTGGCCTTCTTGCGCTCAGCGACGAGGATTTCGCCGCCGAGGCCGAGGCCGCGATGGGTGGCTTCCTCGGCAAGGTGTCGATGCTGGCCCCGCGCGCGACCTACCCGCTCGGTTTCCATCATGCCGCGCAGATCACCGATCGGCGGCTCGCCCTGGTCGGTGATGCCGCGCACGGCATTCATCCGATCGCGGGGCAGGGCGTCAATCTTGGCTATCGCGACGCCGCCGCGCTGGCGCAGGTGCTGGTTGAAGGCGCGCGGCTCGGGCAGGACCTCGGCGACCGGCAATTGCTCGACCGTTACCAGCGTTGGCGCGGGCTCGACACGTTCATGGTCAGCCTTGCCACCGACAGCCTGACGCGGATCTACGGTATACCCGGCAAGACCGCGTCGCGCGTGCGCCGCTTCGGCATGGGCCTGATCGATCGGATCAGCCCGGTGAAGCAGCGACTGATGGACGAAGCGCGCGGAACGAGCGGCGATCTGCCGCTGCTGCTGCGCGGGCTCCCGATCTAGGCGAGCGGCGGCTCGACCGTCTCGCCGATCTCGACCTCTCCATTCGCGGTGGCGGTGCGCGGGCGGGTCATCACGAACGGCCCGCTCCATTGGCCGACGATGTGCCATTCGCCGCCAATCTCGTGCCCGTCGTCCTGCACCAGGCCGTCATAGGTCACCGGTTCGATCAGTTCATCGTGCGCGTCGTAGATCTTGGTGAAGCTGACCCCGGTGCCACTCCGCGTCCCGGACAAGGTGGCGGTCATCGTGCCGGTCCGGCCGAAGCCGATGCCGTCTTCCTGGCACAGCCCGCTCAGCCGGCCGCCATCGTCGCGAAGCTCGACCGTAAAGGGCACGGGTTCCATCTGCCCCGGATAGGCGTAGCTGCCCGTCCAGCAGCCGCTGAGGTCCGCTGCGTCGTCGGTCATTGAAGCGTTTGGCCCGAATCGGCGCCGCCGGGTGCCATCCGCTGGAACTGCATCAGCTGGACGACAAGGTCGGCACGGCCCGCGAGTGTCGCTTCCTCCAGCAGCGCCTGCTTCGCGCCCGGATCAAACGGTGCGACCTGCGCGATTGCATTGACCAGCATTTCGTCGTCGAGCCGCCCGACCGCATCCCAGTCGACCGCAAGGCCGAGCGCATCGCCGAAGCGGCGCGCCTCGCGCTCGACATCGGATCGCTGGACGAGCGAAAGGGGATCGGGCTCGGCATCGTCGAAGGCGGCGATGTCGACGTCGGCCTGGCGATAGGTGGTACCCAAGTCGCGCTCGGCGATCAGCCGGAAACGCGTCGAACCCTGCAGGACGATGTTGTAGCGCCCGTCCTCCATCTCCTCGACGCCGACGATCTCGCCGACGCAGCCTGACCGGAACAGCGGCGCGGGATCGCCGTCACCGCTCGGCTGTATCATCCCGATTCGCCCGGCACCGGCGAGCGCGTCGCGCACCATGTCGCGATAACGCGGCTCGAAGATGTGCAGCGGCAGCTGCGAGCGGGGGAACAGGATCGCGCCGGCCAGCGGGAACAGCGGCAGGCGAAGCGGTTCGGCGCCCATCACGTGAACAGCAGCGACGACAGGCGACGGCGCTGGGCGCGGCCCCACGGATCCTCGAGCCCGGCGGCCTCCAGCATCTGCAGGAAGCGGGTGCGCGCGGCGCCCTCGTTCCACTCGCGGTCCCGTTCGATGATCGTCAGGAGCGCATCGGCGGCGGCATCTCGGTCTCCCGCGGCCAGCTTCGCCTGCGCGATCGCGTAGCGCGCCTCATGATCGTCGGGATTGGTCAACAGCCGCGCTTCCTCCGCCGAAACGTCAGCCACCGGCGCCGACGCCAAGTCGAGCGCAGCGCGCGCGCGGGCGATGGCCGCATGATTGGCCGCTTCCTCGCCGACGCCGTCCAGCAGCGACCGCGCTTCGTCGGTCCGACCGCCCTCGATCATCGCGCGCGCCAGCCCGCCGATCACCGCGGGATTGTCGGGGTCCATGTCGCGGATCTGCGCAAAGATCGATTCGGCGCGCGGCGCATCGCCCTCGGCCAGCACTTCTTCGCCCATCGCGATCAGCGGCTCGACCTGCGCCGCCAGATCCTGCGCTGCGCCCTTGACTGGCAACTGGCCGAGCAATTGATCGAGCGCGCGCTTCAACTGCGCCTCCGTGCGGTGCGCGGTCAGGTCGGCGACCGGCTGCCCCTGGAAAATCGCGTAGACGGTCGGAATCGACTGGATGCGGAATTGCGAGGCGATCAGCTTGTCGGCCTCGACGTCGATCTTCGCCAGGATCACGCCCTTGTCGGCATAGTCCGCCGCGACCTTGTCGAGCACGGGGCCAAGCTGCTTGCACGGCCCGCACCAATCGGCCCAGAAATCGAGGATCACGAGGCTGGTCATCGACGGCTCGATCACGTCGCGCTGGAATCGCTCGATCGCTTCGCGCTCCGCCTCTGTCATGCCCAATGTCGCCACGCCGTACCTCCTTCTTGTTGAGCAGGCATATGGGCATCGGCGCTGTTGGCGGCAAGCATCGCGCAGAGAGGGGTTGCGCACCTCATGGGGCGATGCTAGGCGCCCGCTCCACCCGACCGGCACATCGTGCCGCGTGTGGCGCCAGAGCGGGCGTAGCTCAGGGGTAGAGCACAACCTTGCCAAGGTTGGGGTCGAGGGTTCGAATCCCTTCGCCCGCTCCATTTTTCGCCGATGTCCGGGGGACGTCGGCGCCGGTCTTCATCCGATCCGTTCATCCTGGCCGAAGCCGAATCATGCTATGCGCCGTAGCTATGGCTATGCGCATTCTCATTCCCCTCGCCGCCGGCGCCGCGATCGTCGCGGTCCTCGCTTCCTCGCCCTCGCAGGGCGCTAGCGTCGCCATGCCCGTCCCCAAGACCATCATTCCCGCCTCGGGCCCCCGCGAAGTGGCCTATTTCGCCGGCGGTTGCTTCTGGGGCGTCGAAGGCGTGTTCGAACATGTGCGCGGGGTTCAGTCGGCCGTGTCGGGCTATGCCGGCGGCGCGACGGCCAAGCCGACTTACGACAGCGTCTCGGCGGGAAGCACCGGTCATGCCGAGGTCGTGCGGGTCACTTTCGATCCGCGCGTGGTCCGCTACGCCGACCTGATGCGAATCTATTTCTCGGTGATCACCGACCCGACGCAGCTCAACCGACAGGGTCCGGACACCGGCACGCAATATCGCACGTCGCTCTTCCCGACGAGCGCGGCGCAGGCGACGCAGGCGCGGGCCTACATCGCGCAGCTGACCGCCGCCCGCGCCTATCCGCGGCCGATCGTCACCAGGATCGAGAAATTGGGCGTCTTCCACCCGGCCGAAGCCTATCATCAGGACTTCATGGCCAAGAATCCGCGCCATCCGTATATTTTGGCGCATGACCGGCCGAAGGTCGCCGCGCTTCGGACGACCTTTCCTTTGTCCTACCGCTAGGCTGCCGCGCGCTCCCGATACCATTGGGTGATGATGTACTTGGCGCCTCTGCGCACCTTCATTCCCTGATGGAGGGAGGCGTTGTTCGGGGCGCCGTCGGCCAGCAGGTTATTCCACAGCAGCAGCTTGCCGGTTTCCGGCTGGATCGTCTTGCCGAGAATCTTGAAGCGTGTCGCACCGCCGTCCTCGGGCTGGTTTAGGTAGAGCATCGCGGTCCAGGTCCGCTGCCCCTGATCCGCGGTGTGAACGAAGAAGTCGGCGCCCCCGGGGTTGAAGGTGTCGGTGTGCGGCTTGAATTCCTGCCCGGGGGCGTAGCGTTGCCCCTGGATCGGCTCGGCGCGGTCGAGCGGGATGCCGGTGACCTCGCTCAGCATCGTCCGCACCCGCGCCACGAGTGGATGATCGCCATCCAAATCGCAGGTTTCGCTGGTCCGGAAGCCCGGATCGCCCAGATCGTCGGCGATCGTCGACGGCCGCCGCTTCGCATCGATCATCGCGCACAGGGCGTCGCAGTCGGCCTCGCTCAGGAACTCGCGGACGACGAATAGCTCGAGCGCGCGGTTGGGAAAGCGCTGGACGCCGCCCAGCGCCGCCAGCCGCGCCGCGGGACCGACCTCGTCAGCCGCCACGCCGCGCTTCGTGCGCCGCGATGACGGCGCGCGTGACCGCCTGCATCATCGTCTGCGCTTCGCCGTCGGTCTTGTTGGGAACGGTCATGATCGCCATCGCATAGTCGCTGCCGTCGGGCGCGGTCAGGATTCCGATGTCGTTGATCCCGCCGACACGTCCACCCAGATTCTGGCCGGTGCCGGTCTTGTGGCTCCACTTCCAGCCGGGCTTCAGGGCGGCCCGAACGCGAAGCGCGCCGGTGCGCGTCGACGCCATCGTCGACAGCAGCTTGCCGGTCGACGCGGGCGACAGCAATTCGCCGCGCTTGAGCCGCGCCAGCGCGATCGCCACCGCATGCGGCGCCGCGCCGTCATAGGGATCTTCGATGTAGCGCTGGAACGACGCGCGGCGGACCGACATCGGCAGCGCGCTGCGCGCCTTGTAGAAGGCGTCGCCGATCGAATAGCTCGGCGTCCAGATCAGCCCGGCGATGCGCGACTGAAGCGCACGCTCGCCATTATAGAACCGAATCGCGCCAAGCCCCTTGGCCGCGATCATGTCGCGCACCGCATCGGGACCACCGACCGACCGCATCAATTTGTCGTTGGCGGTGTTGTCGCTCTGGGTGATCGCGGTCGTCATCAGCGCGCCCAACGTGGTGGTGTGGCCGCCGCCAAGAATCTTCGACGCCAGCGGCTGGTGGAACAGGGTCAGGTCGCTTCGGCCGAGCGTCACGCGGTCGGTCAGCTTGACCCGGCCCCGGTCGACCGCATCCATCGCCGCGATCGCGACCCACAATTTCGAACAGCTTTGCTGCGGGAATAGCGTGTTCGCGTTGTAATCGGCCTGCCATCCGTCGCGCAGCGACACCACGGAAATCCCGGCGCGACCGTTGAAGGCGCGTCCGAGCGCGCCGACGCGGTCACGGAGCGCCGCCGGCGCCAGAGAGGTCTGCCCGCCCGGCGCCCGGCCGAGCATGGGCGGTTGCGGCGTGGGCGAATTCGTGCGGGTAACGGGCGGCAGCGGGGCCAGCGGGTCGTTGGCCAGCGACTGGGTGCTCGCCGGACCGGCGGCGGCGACAAGGCCTGCCGCGATCAACAGGCGGTGCGGTACGGGCGTCATGGCGTCAAAATCCCCCTCGACTATTGGCGCGTTGTGAAGGCGTTAGCAGCGAATTGCTGAACCGCGGCTTGCACGTCGGGGCAGACTCGCAAATCGGATTCGCTTTGCCAACCCTCTAATGGGCGGGCGGCAACGGCGCCGGTTGCCCGCCGCCCAGCAGCGCGCCCGACTCGACCTCGTCGAGCGCGCGATGCGAGGCGATGTAGCGCCGCGCCCGCGCGATCCACGGTCCGGCATTGGCTGCGCCGGGCAGCCGCATCGTCTCGGCCAGCGCGGCATCGACTTCGCCCGCCTTGACCCGCGCCAGCGCCCGGTCGAACCGTGCCTGCGGCTGCGGGGAGGGGGCATCGGCGCGGTGGACCGACACGATCGTCCCGAATTCGCGCCGCATCGCATCCCACCAATTCTCGTCGGGACTTCCGCCACGAAGCGCGGGACCGAGCGCTTCGAGCTCGGCGGTCAGCGCATCGAGGCGCACCGGCTCGCGCGACGAGGTGATGATCGTGGCGACCGCCGCCTGGTGCTGTGCGCCGAAGCGCTGGACCAGCAGCGGCTCGAGATAACCAAGGGCAACCCCGCGATCGATCGCGCGGCGCGCGGCAAAGGCGATCAGCAGGGCGTCGGCGCGCCCGAGCGATCCGGCGGCGGCCTGCGTCGCATTCTCCAACCCCGTCAGCCGGGTCTCGAGCGCCGCCAGGCGCGCCGCATCGACTGCAGAGGTACCGGTGACCGGCACCGCCACTTCGCGAAGCGCGACCGGCTGACGAACGATCTGAAGCGGTTCGCTCGGCGCGACGCCGAGGAAGCGCGCACCGGCTTCCCACTTCGCCAATCCCCACGTCGCGAGCGCGGCGCCGGCGATGATCAGCAGCAGGGCCCAGGCGATGCGCGCGGTCCAGTTCGGGGTCTGCGGGTTGTAGGTCGCGCTCATGATCGCGGCGATGTCTGACACAGCCGCGCCGCAAGGGCCAGCAACGACTCGTCGTCGGGTCGCTCCGCCACTGCGATCTCGCGCCAGCTGTCACCGCAAGCGACGGCCGCGGCCTCGCTGATCGCGGCGATCGTCGCGTCGGTCCGGGTCGTCACCAGTTCCGCCAGCCGCGCGCCCGCTCGGGGGCTGTGCACCGCGAAAACGCAATCGCGCTCGGTCGGAAGTTCGGGGTCGGCAACGGCGGCGGCTCGATACACCGTCACCATGTCGACTTCCCTCAGCGGCACATGGCGATCTTCTCCGCCGGGCGAAACCAGGCGCAATCCGGGGGCAAGCGTCGCCAGCAACGCGTCGACGCCACCCGAGCCGACCGACGCCACTGTAAAACCAGCCTGCCGTGCTGCCTCAGCAGTGGCATCTCCGACCGCGTGGACGGGCAGCGCGGACAGCGCGGCAAGCTCCTTACCGCCATGCCGAATGGCATTGGCGCTGGTGAGCAGCAGCGCGTCATATCTCGCCGGATCGGGCGCCTTCCATGCGACCGACTGGACGTCGAACAAGGGGCAGGCGATTGCCGTCAGGCCCGCCGCCTGCGCTTTCGCCATGCTCTGCGACAGGCCCGGCTCGGGGCGGAGCAGGACCAGCGGCCTCACTTGGGATCGAACAGCTGGCGGATCGCGTGGGGCGCGCTGGCCAGCATCTCGCGCGCCAATTCCTCTGCGCGGTCCGTCTCGCCGACGGCAAAGTGGGTGTCGGCCTGCATCGCCTCGCGGCCGTCCTCGCTCAAAATCTGCGCGCGGAAGTGAATCGCGCCGTCCTTGACGATCGCCAGCGCCGCGACCGGCGAATGACAGGATCCGCCCAGCGCGCGGGTGAAGGCGCGCTCGGCGGCGACCGCGGCGCAGGTATCGCCATGATCGATCGCGGTCAGCAGCGCGCGCGTCGCGCCGTCGTCGGCGCGGCACTCGATCCCTACCGCCCCCTGCGCCGGGGCGGGAAGCATTTCGGGGATGGGAACGCCGACGTCATGACGGCCAAGTCGGTCGAGGCCCGCCGCCGCCAGCAGCGTCGCATCGACCTCGCCCGCGTCGCGCTTGGCCAGGCGGGTATCGACGTTACCGCGGATCGACACCAGCCGCAGGTCGGGACGAAGCCGAAGCAATTGCGCGGTGCGGCGGGGCGAACTGCTCCCGACGAGCGCGCCTTGCGGCAGGTCCGACACCGACGCCGCGCCGATCAGCCGGTCGCGAACGTCGGCGCGTGGCAGCATCGCCGCGATCGCCAGCGTGTCGGGGCGCTCGCTTTCGACATCCTTCATCGAATGGACCGACGCGTGGGTTTCGCCCGCCAACAGCGCAAGGTCGAGTTCTTTGGTCCACAGCGCCTTGCCGCCGACCTCCGCCAGCGGGCGATCCTGGATGCGGTCGCCGCTGGTCTTGACGACGCGGATCTTGACCGACCCGGTCGGCCAGCCGTGCGCCTGCTCCAACGCGGCGGCCGCCATCCGCGCCTGCGCGAGCGCCAGCGGAGATCCGCGCGAACCAAGGGTGAAGACGGGCTGGGTCATGACTGGCGCCCCCGCTAGCGCAAAGCCGGGGATTGAGGCAAAGGCCTTGTCGCATGGCACTGATCCTGGCCCTTGAATCCTCCTGCGACGACAGCGCCGCCGCGCTGGTCGGGTCGGACCGTCAGATCCTGGCGCAGGCGGTCGTCGGACAAAATGACGCGCACCGCCCGTTCGGCGGAGTCGTGCCCGAGGTCGCGGCGCGCGCGCATGTCGAAATTCTGCCAACCTTGGTTCGACAGGTGCTGCACGAAGCCGACGTCTCGATCGGCGACATCGACGCGGTCGCCGCGACCGCTGGTCCCGGACTGATCGGCGGGGTGATGGTGGGTCTGATGCTCGGCAAGGGGCTGGCCCTGAGCGCGCGCAAGCCGCTGATCGCGGTCAACCACCTCGAAGGCCATGCGCTCAGCCCGCGGCTGGTCGATGTGTCGCTCGACTTTCCCTACGTCCTCTTGCTCGTCAGCGGCGGCCATTGCCAATTGCTGGAAGTGCGCGGGGTCGGCGACTATCGTCGGCTGGCCACGACGATCGACGATGCCGCCGGCGAGGCGTTCGACAAGACTGCCAAGCTGCTCGACCTTCCCTATCCCGGCGGTCCCGCGATCGAGGCGCTCGCCGCCGACGGCGACCCGCGCGCCGTCCCGCTGCCACGCCCGCTGGTCGGAAGCGGTGAGCCGCACTTCAGTTTTGCCGGCCTCAAAGGCGCGGTGCAGCGCGCAGTCGTCTCAAGCGACTATGCCCCCGCGGACATCGCCGCCAGTTTCCAGCAGGCGGTGATCGATTGCCTCGTCGACCGCACCCGCATCGCGCTTGCCGCGAGCGACGCGCCCAGCCTGGTCGTCGCAGGCGGGGTCGCCGCCAATGCCGGGGTTCGCACCGCGCTGGCCAAGCTGGCCGAGGATCAGGGCCGCAATTTCTCGGTGCCGCCGGCATGGCTGTGCACCGATAATGCCGCGATGATCGGCTGGGCCGGGGCCGAGCGCTTCGCGGCCCGGCTGGTCGACGGGCTCGACGCGCCGGCGCGGGCGCGCTGGCCGCTCGACCCGGCGGGTGAGGCAGTGCGCGGGGCAGGGGTGAAGGCATGACGATCGAACGGCTGGCAGTGATCGGTGGCGGCGCCTGGGGAACCGCGCTGGCGCAGGTCGCGGCATGGGGCGGGCGCGACACGTTGTTGTGGGCGCTCGAGGACGATGTCGTGTCCGCGATCAACCGCATCCATGAAAATCCAGTCTATCTGAAAGGCGCGAAGCTCGATCCTGCGATCCGCGCCACCTCCAACTTCTCCGACCTGGCCAGTTGCGACGCATGGCTGGTGGTCACCCCGGCGCAGCACATGCGCGCGGTGCTCGGCCGGTCGCCCTGTCCGGGCAAGCCGCTGATCCTGTGCTCGAAGGGGATCGAGGAAGGGTCGGGCCGGATGCTTCACGACGTCGCGCGCGAAGTCTGCCCGACTTCGCCCGTCGCGGTGCTGTCAGGGCCGACCTTCGCGCATGAAGTCGTCGCGGGCCTGCCGACCGCGGTCACGCTGGCGTGCGAGGATGAAGAGGTCGCCAAGCGGCTTCGCGACCGGATCGCGTTGCCGCATTTCCGCACCTACCTCACCGACGACGTTGCCGGCGCCGAAGTCGGGGGCGCGGTCAAGAACGTGCTCGCCATCGCCTGCGGCGTCGTCGAGGGGCGCGGCCTCGGCCAGAACGCCCGCGCGGCACTGATCGCGCGAGGTTTTGCCGAGATGACGCGCTTCGGCTTGGCGATGGGCGCGCGCCGCGAAACATTGGTCGGCCTGTCCGGGCTTGGCGACTTGGTGCTGACCTGCTCCTCGACCAGCAGCCGCAATTTCTCGCTAGGCAAAGCCATCGGCGAGGGCCGCGACGCGGCAAGCCTTATGGCGGACCGTCGGACGGTCGCGGAAGGAGCGCATACTGCGCCCGTCCTCAACCGGATCGCGCACGAACGCGGAATTGACATGCCGATCGTCGCGGCGGTCGCGGCGCTGCTCGAAGGCAAGGTCGCGGTCGAATCGGTGCTGGAGGCGCTGCTGTCGCGCCCGCCGCGCCCTGAAGCGCACTAGAAGTCGATTGCGATGCCCTTCTTGACCCAGTCGCCATAGCGGGTCGGGTCGGGCTTATCCTCTTCCCCTGCGGGCGGGGGCGGATCGACCGGCTCGGGCGTGGGGACCGGCGGCGATGGCGTCAGGTGCGCCGGCGGCTTCACATGCGATGGGCGTTTCATAAGTCCCAGATGATGCGTAAGGGGCGCCATGCCAAGACCCGATCAGCACGATCAGCAACCCGACGGCCTCCCGGCGCGCGCCGCCGCGCTGCGCATCCTCGAAGCCGTGCTTCGCCGCGGCCAGACCGTCGACAATGCCGCGCAGACCGCGGGACGCCTGCCGCCCGCCGACGCCGCGCTGGCGTTGGCGATCGTCGGCGAGACGCTTCGGCGCCTGCCCGATTTCGATGCGCTGATCGACAGCGCGACGCGGCTCAACCTGGCCGACGATGCCAAGGCGCGGATGGTGCTCCGCCTGGCGCTTGCGCAGAAGATCGGTCTCGGCACGCCCGACCATGCCGTCGTCTCGACCGCGTTGCCGCTGGTCGACGGGGGTCCGCGCCGACTCGTCCATGGCGTGCTCGGTACGCTTCTTCGTCGCGGCCTATCGCCGATCGACGCGCCGTTGCTCCCGCACGCGGTCGAGGAACGCTGGCGCGAGGCATGGGGCGATCCAATGGTCGACGCCGCGCGCCGGTCGATCGCGCAGCGTCCGCCGCTCGACCTCAGCTTCGCGACCCAGGAGGATGCCGACGCTTTTCCCGACGGCACTGCGCTGGCGCCGCGCCATCGCCGTGTCGCCGACGCCGGATCAGTGCAGGCGCTGTCGGGCTATGGCGAGGGCGGCTGGTGGGTGCAGGACCTTGCTGCCTCGCTCCCTGCGCGGTTGATCCCAACCGACGCGGTGCGCGTGCTCGACGCGTGCGCCGCGCCGGGCGGAAAAACGATGCAGCTCGCCGCCGCCGGCCACGCCGTTACCGCGCTCGACCGGTCGGAAAGTCGTCTGGCACGACTGGCCGAAAATATGGAGCGCACCGGCCTCGCCGCCGATCGCATCGTCGGCGCCGTGTTCGAATGGCAGCCCGACGCGCCGTACGACGCGGTGCTGCTCGACGCGCCCTGCTCGGCGACGGGCACCTTCCGCCGTCACCCCGAAGTCCTCTACCGCGCCCGGCCGTCGATCATCGAGGAAACGTCGGCGCTTCAGGCCCGGCTGCTCGCCCGTGCCGCCGAATGGGTCCGCCCCGGCGGGAGCCTGGTCTACGCGGTCTGCTCGCTCGAACCGTCCGAAGGCGAGCAACGGATCGACCAGTTTCTCGCCGACCGTCCCGATTTCCGGATCGAACCTGCGGCCGAGGTGGTCGGCGGCGTGACGCCACATGCGCGCGGCTGGCTACGCATCCTTCCGGGCATGATCGAGGAGGCAGGCGGACTCGACGGCTTCTTCGCCGCACACCTTGTCCGAACCGGCTGATCGCGGCTAATCGGTCCCATGGCCGCTCCCTTCATCTCCCCGTCGATTCTGTCCGCCGATTTCGCCAAGCTGGGCGAGGAGGTCCGGGCGATCGACGCCGCGGGCGCGGACTGGATCCACATCGACGTGATGGACGGCCACTTCGTCCCCAACATCACCATCGGGCCGGGCGTGGTGAAGGCGCTGCGCCCGCACAGTGCCAAGCCGTTCGACGTCCACTTGATGATCAGCCTGGTCGATAATTTCCTCGACGCCTTTGCCGAGGCGGGGGCGGACATGATCACTGTCCATCCCGAAGCCGGCCCGCATCTTCACCGCTCGATCCAGCGGATCAAGGCGCTCGGCAAGAAGGCCGGCGTCTCGCTCAATCCCGCCACCCCGGCGAAAATGCTCGACTATGTCATCGAGGAAGTCGACCTCGTCCTCGTCATGAGCGTCAATCCGGGATTCGGCGGACAGAAGTTCATCGCCAGCCAGCTCAAGAAGATCGAGGCGATCGCGAAGATGGCGGCGAAGAAGAATCTCACCCTCGACATCGAAGTCGACGGCGGGATCGATCCCGTCACCGCGCGCCAGGCGGTCGATGCGGGCGCGACCGCGCTCGTCGCAGGCACCGCCGCCTTCCGGGGTGGCCCCGAACAATACGCCGCCAACATCGCCGCGCTTCGAGGAGCCGCATGAGCGACGACGTCGTCGGCAAACTCGCTCGCGGTTCGCTGTTCACGCGGTTGTTCAAGCAAGGCCGCGGACCGCTCCGTCTCGTCGCCGTTCCGCGTGATCATGTCATCGGTGACCGCCGCCGCGGCGATGCGCTGCTCTCCGGACGGCTGATGCTCGGCAGCGGCGCAGTGTCGCTGTCCGACATTGACTTCGCCGCGGTTGGCACGCGCGGGCCGCTGGCGCGCGAAGTGCAGAGCTTTGCGTGGCTGCGCGACCTCGCCGCCTCCGCCAGCCGCGAAAAGGGGGCGCGCCTCGCCGAAGCAATCGCCGGTCGCTGGCTGATCGCGCATGGCACCCGCGTCGACGAAGCGTGGGCACCTGAACTGTGGGGCGAACGCATCCTCTTCTGGACCGCTTACGCGCCGTACATTCTCTCGAGCCGCGACGCCGGCTATCGCTCGGCGCTGCTCAACACGCTCGCGCGCGGCGCGCGCCACCTGGACGCCAGCGCGGACAAGGCGCCGCCAGGGCTGACCCGCATCACTGCCTGGGCCGGGGCGGTCGTCGCCGCGCTGACGATGCAGGGCGGCATTTCGCGCCTGTCGCGCGCCGAAAGCGGACTGATGCGCGCACTCGCGTCAGCGCAGTTCGACGACGGCGGGCTGATGAGCCGGTCGCCATCCGAACAGATGCTGCTGGTCGATCGCCTCGCGCTCGTCCGCTCGGCCTATTTCGCGGCGAAGCAGGGGGTGCCCGACGCGCTCGACAGCGCCGCCACCGCCGCGCTCGCTGCGCTTCATGGCGTCACGATGGGTGATAATGCGCTGTCGTCATGGCAAGGCGGCAATCCCGGCGATCCGGCACGCGTGCTGGCGCTGGTCGAAGGTTGCGGCCTTCGCACCCGCCCGCTGCGCGCGGCGCGCGGGTGGGGGTACCAGCGCCTGAGCGCGCTTGGCACCATCGTCGTCCTCGACGCCGCCCCGCCGCCGCCGCCACGCATGGCGCCGCGCGGCTCCGCCTCGACGCTGGGACTGGAAATGAGCGACGGCGCGCAGCGCCTGATCGTCAATTGCGGCGGGCCGGGCGCGGTGCCGACCGACCTGCCCGACGATCTTGTCCAAGCGCTCCGCAGCACCGCCGCGCATTCGGCGCTCGTGCTCGACGACACCAATTCGACCGCGATCCTTGAAGGCGGTCACCTCGGTCGCGGAGTCACCGACGTGATCGTGGAGCGCAGCGAGGACAACGACTGCTCGCGGCTCGAAGCCAGCCACGATGGCTACGTTCGCGGCTTCGGGCTCGCACACCAGCGGCGGATAAGCCTTGGCAACGACGGCAAGGAAGTGCGCGGCGAAGATCGCCTGCAGCCGCGCGGCCGCCGCAAGGTTGCCGAAGCGGTCCCCGTCGCGATCCGCTTTCACCTCGCGCCGGGCGTCGAGGCGACCGTCACCGCCGACGCAATGGGTGCGATCCTTCGCTCGCCGGGTGCCCCGCCGTGGAATTTCCGCTGCCGTGGGGCAATGCTGACGGTCGAGGAAAGTATCGCCATCGACGGCGCGGGCCAGGCGCGCGCGACGCAGCAGCTCGTCATCGTCGGCGAAGTGTCCGGCGTCGGCGGCGAAATCGCGTGGCAGTTGCGCCGCTCCAGTTAGACCACGAAGGAAGACCTCGATGACCTCCACCGGCCTCGTCCCCGTCAAGCGGGCGCTGCTTTCGCTTTCCGACAAGAACGGCCTCGACGAGCTGGCGCGCGGGTTGGTCGCGGCCGGGGTCGAATTGGTTTCGACCGGTGGGACGGCGGCGCGGCTTCGCGAGCTTGGCCATGACGTCCGCGACGTCAGCGACCTGACCGGCTTTCCGGAAATGATGGACGGGCGCGTGAAGACGCTCCACCCGATCGTCCATGGCGGCCTGCTCGGGGTTCGCGACAATGCGGAGCATGTCGCGGCGATGGACGCGCACGGCATCGGCGCGATCGACCTGATCGTCGTCAACCTCTATCCGTTCGAAGCGACCGTGGCGAAGGGCGCCGACCGCGCGACGATCATCGAGAATATCGACATTGGCGGCCCGGCGATGATCCGCTCGGCCGCGAAGAACCACGACCATGTCGCGGTGCTGACCGACCCTGCCGATTATGCCGAAACGCTTGCCCAGCTTGCCGAACAGGGCGGCACCACGCTCGACCTCCGTCGCCGCCTGGCTGCCAAGGCCTATGCCACCACCGGCGCCTACGATGCGATGATCGCCTCCTGGTTCGCTTTTGCCGACCAGGGGCAAACTTATCCGCAAGCGCGCTTCATCGTCGGCAAAAAGGCGATGGACCTTCGCTACGGAGAAAATCCGCATCAGAAGGCGGCGCTCTACCTGCCCGCCGGTCCGTCGACCCCCGGCGTCGCGCAGGCGCGGCAGGTGCAGGGCAAGGAACTCAGCTACAACAATCTCAATGACGCCAACGCCGCGCTCGAACTCGTCGCCGAATTTCGCGACGGTCCGCCGACGGTGGTGATCGTCAAGCACGCTAACCCCTGCGGCGTCGCCACCGGCGACACGCTGCACGACGCCTGGGTTCAGGCTTTGGCGTGCGACGACGTGTCGGCCTTTGGCGGGATCGTCGCGGTCAACCGCACGCTCGACCGCGCGACCGCCGAAGCGATCACCGGCATCTTCACCGAAGTCGTCGTGGCACCCGACGCCGACGCCGATGCGATCGCGCTGTTCGCCGCCAAGAAGAATTTGCGGCTGTTGCTGACCGGCTCGCTGCCCGATCCGCGTCGCGGCGGGCAGAGCGTCGCGGTCATCGCTGGCGGCCTGCTGATCCAGGACCGCGACAACGGCCATGTCTCGCGCGACCAGCTCAAGGTCGTCACCGCCCGCGCACCCACGGCGCAGGAACTCGACGACTGCCTGTTCGCCTGGACCGTCGCGCGGCACGTCAAGTCGAACGCGATCGTTTATGCCAAGGACGGCGTCACCGCCGGGATCGGCGCAGGGCAGATGAACCGCCGCGACTCCGCGCGCATCGCCGCGATCAAGGCTCGTGAAGCGGCCGAATCGCATGGCTGGGACCAGCCTCGCACTGTCGGCTCGGCGGTCGCCTCGGATGCCTTCTTTCCCTTCGCCGACGGCCTGCTCGCCGCCGCCGAAGCAGGCGCGACCGCGGTCATCCAACCAGGCGGATCGATGCGCGACCAGGACGTGATTGACGCCGCCAACGAAGCCGGCCTCGCAATGGTCTTCACGGGAATGCGCCACTTCCGACACTGAGCCGCCACGCCTCGCGCAGTGCGGTCAATCAAGGCCGCGGGGTCGCGTCGCTTTCGGCTTCGTTGAGTTCGGCGATGTCGGCCTTGCGCATCTTGAAGAGCTCGCGGTCGGCGGGGCCGAAGCCCTTGGTCCACAGCACCGCGCCGAAGGCGAGCAGGATCGCGGGGATACCGACAATCAGCTCCATCCACTCGGGCAGGCGGATCACCAGCTGGCCGACGAGCATCGCCGCGGCGGCCGCCCAGACCAGCGGCCAGCGCCATCCCGACACGCCCGCGCCGAGGATCTTGGCGAGCAGCCGAGACTTCACCACCGCCGCGAAGGCGAGCGCCAGCGCGAGGGCAATGGCGGGCCCGGTCGCCTGCCACATGATCGGCCAATCGAGCGCACGCATCGCCAGAATCAGGCCTGCGGCGAGGCCCGCCTCCAGCGCGATCATCACCAAGCTGATCATCATGTTGCGGTGGCGCGCGGTATAGATCAGCGCGGCCTCGCTGACCGCGGCGGTCGCGGCCACCACTTCGGCCGCCAGCAGGAACGCGAGCGCGGCAGTGCCGGCGACGAAGCCCGCGCCGACCAATCCCATCACCGCCTCGCCGGGAATTCCGAGCGCTAGCGCCACGCCGCCCTGCGCCGCGATGACCCAGAAGCCGACCTGCCGAACTTGCTGCGCGACTGCTTGTCTGTCGCCGATGGCCAGGTTGCGGCTGATCACCGGACCCAGGATCGGGTCGAAGCTGGTCTTCAGCTTTGACGGCAACGACGCGACCTGCTGCGCGACATAATAGATTCCGACCACCGCGGGCGAGAAGAACAGCCCGAGCACCGCAATGTCGATACGCCGCGAACCCCATTCGACCGCGTCGGCAGCGGCGACGGGTAAATTGCGCCGCGCCAAGGTCCATAAGGTGCCGGGATCGGGCTTCCATCCGTACGGCAGGCCATAGGCGCGCAGGAACGGGATCATCGACGCGATCAGCGCGCCGATCATCGACAGCGCGTAGGCAATGATCAGTCCGTCACGCAGCGAGATGTATGACCAGACGAAGGCCGCAATCGAGATGATCCACGGCTCCACGATCGACCGCGCGCGAACCGTCGATCCGACATCGTGGCGATAGGCGAGCGCGGCCAGGCTGATGTCCGACCAGGCAAGCGCGATCACCGTCACCGGCAGCATCCATTCCAACCCGGTGATTTCCGAGTTGGGGAACATGATCTGCGGCAGGAAGGCAAGCAGCGCCATCGCGATCGCCGATCCGATCGCCGCCACCAGCAGCGCGTCCCACACGACATGGACATGCGGCTTGTCGTTCTTGGCCAGCTGCTGCGCGAGCCCGCGCTTGAGGCCGAGCGTCGCCAGTTGCGACGCGAATTCCAGGATAAGGACGGCATAGGCGAAGCGGCCGAGTGCCTCCGCGCCGTAAATCCGCCCGGCGATGAACAGAAACGGCAGGCGCGCCGCGAGCCGCAGCACGAAGCCGAAAAAGTTGATCCGCCCGCCACGCGCCAGCGCGGCGAGGTCCGCTGACGGTGCTGCGGTGGCTGGCGTGGAAGGGCCCCCCGGCTCGTTCAATGCGCGGCGCCCCAGTGCGCGCCCGATCCCACTTCGACACCCAGCGGTACGTCGAGCGTCATCGCCGGCTCGGCCGCGTGCGCCATCACAGCGCGCACGACCTCGGCGGCCTGCTCGACCTGGCCTTCGGGCACTTCGAACACCAATTCGTCGTGGACCTGAAGCAACATGCGCACGTCGGGCAGGCCAGCGTCGATCAGCGCGCCGTCCATGCGGTTCATCGCGCGTTTGATCAGGTCGGCGCTGGTCCCCTGGATCGGCGCGTTGATCGCGGCGCGCTCGGCGCCTTGGCGAAGGTTCTGCTGCGACGCGCGGATGTTCGGGAAATGGGTCTTCCGGCCAAACAGGGTGCGCGTGAAGCCATGTTCCCGAACGAAGTTCAGCGTGTCGTTGATATAGGCATTGATGCCAGGGAACCGCTCGAAATAGCGGTCGATGATCGCCTTCCCCTCTTCGCGGCTAACGCCCAGCCGACCGGCAAGCCCCCAGCTGGAAATGCCGTAAAGAATGGCGAAGTTGACCGTCTTCGCCTTGCCGCGCGTGTCGCGGTCGACGCTTCCGAACAACTCCTCGGCGGTCATGCTGTGGATATCCTCGCCCGCGGCGAAAGCCTCCTTCAGCTGCGGGACGTCGGCCATGTGCGCCGCCAATCGAAGCTCGATCTGGCTATAGTCGGCGCTCATCAGCACATGCCCGGGCTCGGCAACGAAGGCGTCGCGGATCTGGCGGCCGATCTCGGTGCGGATCGGGATGTTCTGCAGGTTCGGCTCGGTCGACGACAGCCGCCCCGTCTGCGCGCCCGACAGGCTGAAGCTGGTGTGGACGCGCCCCGTCTCGGGATTGATCTGCGCCTGAAGCGCGTCGGTGTAGGTGTTCTTCAGCTTGGTAAGCTGGCGCCAGTCGAGCACCAGCCGCGCCACCGGAACGCCCTCGGCCGCGAGCCGCTCCAGCTCGGTCACGTCGGTCGAATATTGCCCGCTCTTGCCCTTGCGCCCGCCCTTCAGACCAAGCCGATCGAACAGCACCTGCCCCAACTGCTGCGGGCTGCCGATCGTGAACGGACCCTCGGCGGCTTCGTAGACCTGCCCTTCCAGCTTGCCGATTTCCTCGGCGAAGGTGCCCGACAACCGCGCCAGATAGTCGCGGTCGACTCGCACCCCGCGCCGCTCCATCCGCGCGATGGTTGCGACCAATGGCCGGTCGACCATTTCGTAGACGCTCGCAACCGCCTCGGCAGTGACGCGCGGCTTCAGCCGCTGCCACAGGCGCAGCGTGATGTCGGCATCCTCGGCGGCATATTCCGTCGCTGCTTCGAGCGGCACCTTGTCGAAGGTGATCTGCTTCGCGCCGACCCCGCACACCGACTTGAAGCTGATGCACTCATGCTCGAAATGCGCCTTGGCAAGTTCGTCCATGCCATGCCCCGACCGCCCGGCGTCGAGGTCAAAGCTCATCACCAGTGTGTCGTCATAAGGCGCGACGGTAATCCAAGCCTTGGCGAACATCACCCAGTCATATTTGAGGTTGTGCCCGATCTTGAGCACCGCCGGGTCCTCGAGCAGGTCCTTCAGCTTAGCCAGCACCACGTCGGCGCGAAGCTGCGACGGCGCCTCGCTCAACAGGTCGCCACCGCCATGACCGATCGGGATGTAGCAGGCCTTGTTAGGCTGCGTCGCCAGGCTGATCCCAACCAGCTTTGCCACGATGCAATCGATGCAGTCGGTTTCGGTATCGACCGCGACGAAGCCCTGGTGGCGCGCCTCGGCGATCCACGCGTCGAGCGCTTCCTCGGTCGTTACCGTCTCATATTTGGTGCGGTCGACGGTAATCTTGTCGGGCTCGGCCGGCTTTGGCGCGGCCGGCGTCATGACGGCAGCAATCGTCCCCGCCGATCCCGACGCGCCGTTGCTCCCGCCGCTTCCGCCGACGCGATTGAGCAGCGACTTAAACCCCATGTCCTCCAGGAATTCGCGAAGCGGCTCGGGCGGGATGCCCTTCAGCGCAAGATCCTCGAGCGGTTCGGGCAGCGGCGCGTTGCACTCCAGCCGCACCAGCTCGCGCGACAGACGCGCATTGTCGGCATGGTCGATCAGCGACTGCTTCAGCTTGGGCTTCTTAATCGACTCGGTGCCCGCCAGCACCGCTTCCAGCGTCCCAAAATCGTTGATCAACTGGCTCGCGGTCTTAGGACCGATGCCTGGGACGCCCGGGACGTTGTCGACGCTGTCGCCCATCAGCGCCAGGACGTCGCCCAGCTTCTCGGGCGGGACGCCGAACTTTGCCGTCACGTACTCGGCGTCGATCCGCCGGTCGTTCATCGTGTCGAGCATGTCCACGCCCGGCTCGATCAGCTGCATCAGGTCCTTGTCGCTCGACACGATCGTCGTCGACCAGCCGGCGGCCAGCGCAGCCTTGGTGTAGCAGGCGATGATGTCGTCGGCTTCCAGCCCCTCGGTCTCGATGCACGGGATCGAAAAGGCACGGGTGGCGGTGCGGATCAGCGGGAATTGCGGGACCAGATCCTCGGGCGGCGGCGGCCGGTGCGCCTTGTACTGGTCGTACATCTCGTTGCGGAACGTGTGCGACGACGCGTCCAGGATGACCGCCATATGGGTGGGCCCGTCGGCCTTGTTCAGCCCATCGGCGAGCTTCCACAGCATCGCGGTATAGCCATAGACCGCGCCCGCGGGCACGCCGTGACGGTTGGTCAGCGGCGGAAGCCGGTGATAGGCGCGGAAGATGTAGCTCGATCCGTCGACGAGATAGAGGTGGTTGTGCTGCTCTGCCATGAAGCGCCCAGCCTTAGCAGGCTAAGCGCGCGATTCCAGCGTTTGACCGATGTCAAAGCGCGTCGCGCTTCCAAAGCTTACGACTTGAACCCTCAACAAGGAGTGTTCCGGTCATGTCCGTTCATGTCGATCCCAAGCTGCTCGTCGCCACTCGCCAGCTGGCGCAGCCCCCCGCCGCTCCGCGCGCCTGCACCGACCGAACCTTCAATCTGCCGACCTCGCTCCATGCGGGCTTCTTCGGGCTGTTCCTCGCCTACCTCGGCGTCACGGCGATCGGCTTTCCGCATCCCGAAATGATCCTGCCGATGGCGATCTTCGTCATCTTCACCGTCGGCTTCTATGTTGTGCCGATGCTGTGGGCGACGATGGGCCCGGAGAACCCAGGCCGGGCGATGAGCCTGCGCCGCCTGTTCGATGAGGGCGTCGATACCTTTACCGGCCGGTCAAGCGGCGGCGAGGCGGCGGTGCAGGTCCTCGTCCTTCCCGTTCTGATCCTGGCCTGGGGAATCGCCGTCGTCCTCATCGCGGCGTTTGCCTAACCCGCAAGGATCTCCAGCCGATCCAGATCGCGCAGCTCGATGCCGCGCGGTCCGGCGCGTCCGATCACACCCTCTTTCTCCAGCGCGGTCAGCTGCCGACTGACGGTCTCGATGGTGATGCCCAGCAGGCTGGCGATCTCCCCGCGGGTCAGCGGCAGGTCGAATCGCTCGGCGGCATGGCATGGCGAATGGCTCGCCGCGCGGGCCATCGCCAAAAGGAAGGCGGCGACGCGGCCCCGCGAATCGCGCCGCGACTGCAGTTCGACCAGCGACCGCGTGGCGAATAATTCCTCGGTCGATCGCCGAAGCAGCGCCTTGGCCAGCGCCGGAAACCGGTCGATCGCCTCGTCATAATCGGCGCGCGAAAAGACGCATAATTCGCTGTCGGCAATCGCGACGACGTCGTGATGAGCGACGGGGGCGAACATTTCGCCGACGAAGCCCGCCGGATGGACGAGGCTCAGCACGCGCTCGGTTCCATCGACGCCATAGCTCGCGATTTTCAAGGCGCCGCTCACCAGCGTGGCGCAGGACCCGCTGTCGTCACCTGCGGCGAACACCGTGTCGCCCCTCGCGACGCGCCGCCGCCGACCAAGCCGCGCCAGGTCGCCGCGTTGCGCCTTGTCCAGCGCCGCGCACGCCGCGCGTTCGCGCACCGGACAGGTCGCGCATTCCAGCCGATCGGACAATGCCCCGCTCATGCCCCTTGTCGTAGCAAAGTCGGCGCGCGATGGCTGCAGCGAAGGAGAGACGCGCATGACCGAACGATTCCAGCGCCACCGCCAGCCCTGGACCCAGGACGAGGTGCAGAAGCTTCACCTGTTGGCGGGGAAGGGAATGAGCCTGAAGGCGATCAGCAAGGCGATGACCCGAAGCGAAGAATCGATCCAGGCCCGCGCCAAGCAGGACGGGCTGAAGGTGAGCAAGCTGCGCTGAGCATCGATCGATTGGTGATGTCCGCTATCGACCCATTGCGGACATTCACGCTACCCAGAATCACTGCCGATCTATGAAGTCCATTATCTGTCGAGTTCGAAGCGACAGGTCCATCTTGGCAGCTTCGATCTTGTCACGCACATTACCCACTTGTTGTTCCGTCGCGCCTAGGGTGCCCTCGGCTTGGCTCACGACATCATTGAGCTCACTTAGAGTTGCAGATTGGAAGTCCTCTACCATCCGTTTTAGCTCGATCCGGATCTGCTCGTCACTAAACTCCTGCGCCATACCTCTCTCCGCCAAAATCGGTGTATCGTAAGCACAATACACGTAGCTTGGGCACGGTTCCAGGTCATGTCCGCTCTCCACCAATAGCGGACGGTCGGATCTCGTCCCATCGAAGACGTGACGTCGCTCGAAGCGGAAAGATCAGAAACGAAATTCGTTGGTCGTCCGCATTCGGGAGATCATTATGCGTACCTTCGATCGTGTCTTGCCACTTCCCATCACCGCGCTCGCACTTGCCGTGTCTGCTTATGCCACGACACCGGTGCGACAAGATCCGGCCGGCCTCGGCGGAACCGCTTGGTCGGTCGAAGGCGTCAACGGGGTCGACACGGGCAGTCGCACGGACTTCACCGTCACCTTTTCCGGCACCACGTTCGACGCACGCTTCGGGTGCCGAAGAGCCACCGGGCGCTACGCGATTAGCTACTCCTCCAACGGCGACCTCCGGCCGATCTTCAAGGGTCGGGACGCAAGGATTTCGGGGAAGGCCTGCACGGGCAAGTTCGCCGAGGGAATCGGCCCGGAAATCATCAGTAACTCTTATCTTAGCGTCGACCGCCAGGGCGATGGTCGCCTGCTGCTGGCGGAACCACCGACCGGCATCCTGCTGCGCCCTCTGACGCGATAGCGCGACGGATACAGTAAGGCTTGGCAGGCGGTCAGATTGGCTTCTGCCACCTCACGGCACCAGCACCGTATCCACCGCTTCATCGGCCATCTGCGGATAATCGAGCGTGAAGTGCAGCCCGCGGCTTTCGTGGCGGGATAGTGCGCTTCGGACGATCAGGTCGGCGACCTCGACCAGGTTGCGAAGCTCGATCAGGTCGGGGGTCACGCGGAAGTGCTTGTAGTAATCGGCCACTTCCTGCCGCAGCAGGTCGATACGGTGCTGCGCGCGTTCCAGCCGCTTGGTGGTGCGGACGATGCCGACGAAATTCCACATGAAGCGGCGGATCTCACCCCAGCATTGCTGGATGACGACTTCCTCGTCGCTGTCGGTCACGCGGCTTTCGTCCCACGCGCGGATCGCGGGCGGGAGGCCAAGTTCGTCCCAGCGCGCCAGGATATCGCGCGCCGCCGCCTCGCCGAACACGAAGCATTCCAGCAGTGAATTGGACGCCAACCGGTTCGCACCGTGCAGCCCCGACTGAGTCACTTCCCCCGCGGCATAGAGGCCGGGCGCGTCGGTGCGGCCGTCGATGTCGACCAGCACGCCGCCGCAGGTGTAATGCTGCGCCGGCACCACCGGGATCGGCTGGGTGGTGATGTCGATGCCAAGCCCCAGCAGCTTTTCGTAGATGTTGGGGAAGTGCGCCTTCACGAACTCGGGCTCGCGGTGGCTGATATCGAGGTGCACGTAATCCAGCCCGTCGCGCTTGATCTCGCTGTCGATCGCGCGCGCGACGATATCGCGCGGCGCCAGCTCTCCGCGCTCATCGGTATCGGGCATGAAGCGATGACCGGTAACCGGGTGCTTCAGGATCCCGCCTTCGCCGCGCACCGCCTCGGTGATCAGGAAATTCTTGACCTCCAGATTGTAGAGGCAGGTCGGGTGGAATTGCATGAATTCCATATTGCTGACCCGGCAGCCCGCGCGCCACGCCATCGCGATTCCGTCGCCGGTCGCGCCGCGCGGCGCGGTGGAATAAAGATAGGCGCGGCCCGCGCCGCCCGTCGCCAGGATGGTCGCGTTGGCCAGCAGCGTTTCGACCCGCCCGCTGGTCCGGTCGAACGCGTACAGTCCGTGCACGGCGCCCGACGTGCTGAACTCGGCCGCGTGGCGCCCGGTGACCAGGTCGATCGCGACCATGTCGGGGATCAGCGTGATGTTGGGATGCTCGGCAGCGGCCTTTTCCAGCGCCAGCTGGATCGCCCAGCCGGTCGCGTCGGCGACGTGAACGATGCGCCGATGGCTATGCCCGCCCTCGCGCGTCAGATGCCAGCCGCCGCTGACCGTCGCCCCGCCGTCGCCGTCGAGGTTGAACGGAACGCCAAGCTCGGCCAGCCGTGCGATTGCGGCGGGGGCGCCGCCGACGACATGCTCGACCACCGCCTGGTTGTTGAGGCCCGCGCCCGCGATCATCGTGTCGCGCACGTGCGATTCGAAGCTGTCGCCTTCTTCCAGCACCGCGGCGACGCCGCCCTGCGCCCATCCGGTCGCGCCTTCATTGAGTCGGCCCTTGGCGATCACCCCGACCCGTTTGGTCGGCGCCAGCGTCAGCGCCGCGGTCAGCCCCGCCGCGCCCGACCCGATGACGAGGACATCGAAACTGCGCGCGCTCAAGCCACGTCCCGCGTCAGCGACAGGAACACGTCCTCAAGGTCGGGATCGCGCGTCGACACGTCGACGATGCCAAGGCCGTCGGCGGCCAGCGCGGTCAGTACGTCGCCCGCATTGACCCGGTCCTTGCGGTAGGTGATCTCCAGCGTGCGCGGGCCCAGCTGCTCGATCTTGTCGAAGCAGCGATTTTCGGGCGTTCCGGTGAGGTCGCGATCGACTTCGACCACCACCGCCTTGTCCTGCGCCTTGGCGATCAACTCGCGCGTCGGCTCGTTGGCGATCAGCTTTCCGTGATTGATTATCGCGATCCGGTCGCACAATTGCTCGGCTTCCTCGAGGTAGTGGGTGGTCAGCACCACGGTCACCCCCTGGTCGTTGAGGCCCTTCACATAGTCCCACAATTGCTGACGCAGCTCGATGTCGACGCCCGCGGTCGGCTCGTCGAGCACCAGGATCGGCGGCGAATGGACCATTGCCTTCGCGACCAGCAGGCGGCGCTTCATGCCCCCCGACAGCGTGCGCGCATAGGCGTCGGCCTTGTCCGACAGGCGGACCGCGGCCAGCAGCGCCTCGGTAATCCGCTCGGCCTTGGGCACGCCGTACAGCCCTGCCTGGATTTCCAGTGCTTCGCGCGGCGTGAAAAAGGGGTCGAACACCAATTCCTGCGGCACGATCCCGATCGAGCGCTTGGCGTTGCGCGGATTTTTCGTGATGTCGAAGCCCCACACCTCCGCGGACCCCGATGTTTTCACGACCATCCCCGCCAAGATATTGATGAGAGTGGACTTTCCGGCGCCGTTCGGACCCAGCAATCCGAAGATCTGGCCGCGCGGCACGTCGAACGAAACGCCGTCGAGCGCGCGCTTGGGCGGGCTGCCCTTGCCGCTGTAGGTCTTGGCGAGGTCGCGAATGACGATGGCAGGGGCTTGGTCGGTCATGCGATTCGCATAGCCGCGCATGCCACCTGGCGAAAGCGCGAAGGGTAAAGTCGCCGTTAACCCTACCCGTCATCCTTTCCTTACCGTTAACCCTCGTAGAGCGGGGGCATGGTTCGTGTTCTCCGATTCCCCGTCCTTGGCGGCGTGATGCTCCTGCTGTGTCCGGCAGCGGGTTTTGCTGCGCCGATCGCGGCGTCGCCCCAGGCGACGGGGGAGGTCACGCTGATCCGGCCGATGAGCCTGTCGCGGCTGGGCAACCTCGATTTCGCGACGCTTGGCGTGACCACTGGCGGCACCGCGACGATCAACCCGTTCACCGGCGCAATGACGGTCACCGGCGGTCTTCTCCACCTTGCGGGAACGCCGTCGCGCGCGCTCTACCAAGGGGCGGCGACGAAGCAGACCGTGGTCAATATCCGCGTGCCCAATCAGCCCATCCTGATCCGACGCGTGGGCGGGACCGAAACGCTGACGGTCGACCAATTCACGCTCGACGGGCAGGACAAACGGGCACTGGCCCAGGCGCAGAGCTTCACTTTCGGCGTGGGTGCCCGGATTACCGTCCCGGCGGGCACGGTCGACGGGGTCTACACCGGCGAAATCGACGTCACGATCCAATATCCCTGATCGTCGAAAGTCTTCACGCGTCTGGTTAATCCGCGGCGCACCCTTCTCATTGAAGCAACGTTGAGGCGCGCCGATCATCATTGAACCCGCAAGATCAACTTGTCGGGAACCATGTATATGCGCCTTATCAACACGCTGGCGGCCACCGCCGCCCTCGCTCTTTTCGCCACCCCCGCCTTCGCCCAGAGCACGCCGGGCACCGACACCGCCACCGCCGAAGCGCGTGGCCTGGTGCTTCAGCCGCTGACGCTGACGAAGGTCACTGACCTCGACTTCGGCACCATCCTGGCCAGCACGGTCGCGGGCACGGTCACGATCAACGCCGACACCGGCAACCGCAGCGTCACCGGCGGCATCACGCAGGTCGCGTCGAACGCCGGCAGCCGCGCCACCTTCGCCGGCGCCGGCACCCCGGCGCAGCGCGTCGTCCTGAAGCTCGCACCGCCGACCGGCAATCTGCTCGTCAGCACCAGCAACGTCGCCGACACCATCGCCGTGTCGTCGATGGTCTTCGACACCGCCAACACCACGACGCGCACGATCGGCACGGACGGCACGTTCCTCGTCGGCGTCGGCGGCACCTTCGCGATTGCCGCGAACCAGCCGAACGGCCTCTACAAGGCGGACTTCAACGTCACCGCCGACTACCAGTAAGAATTGCCGCAGCGGCGGGACCCCACTCTCGTCGATGTGCATGGTGGCGGCTGCCAGGGTTGATCCCCGGCGGCCGCCGCTTCTCTGTTGAGGTCTGTCGACCGCCGCCAACTATCTCGGGCGCCGCATTGAAGCGCGCGGATGCGATTGCTACGTGCGGTGTCATGACCGCGATGCCTCCACCCGAAACCATCCGCACCACCAGCCACCGCGTCGCTTGCGACGGATCGGGGCAGGTCTCCGCCGCGCTCGGCCACCCGCGCGTCTATTACCAGATCGATGACGAGGTCGGTTTCGTCGACTGCGGTTATTGCGACCGCCGCTTCGTGCTCGAAGGCGGTCCTGCCGACGCACCTGCAGCGCCGGAAGGCTCATGAGCACCGCCAGCCCGCGCGACCTCCTTTATCGCCAGCTCGATCCGGCTGAGGCGCAGCGGCTCGCAGCGCGTCACCTCGCCGCGCACGACGATGGCGAGCTCTACCTCCAGTACAGCATTTCCGAAGCGTTCGGCTTCGATGACGGACGGCTGAAAACCGCCGACTATCACAGCGGATCGGGCTTCGGCCTTCGCGGCGTGACGGGGGAGACGACCGCCTTCGCCCATGCCAACGAAATCAGCGCCGCCGCGATCGACCGCGCCGCGAAGACGCTGAAGCTGCTCGATCTGGCCACCGCCGGCCCGTCCGCGTCGCCGCCGCGCACCAACCGCGCGATGTATGTCGAGGGCGATCCGCTGTCGGCGATCCCGTTCGCGCGCAAGGTCGCGCTTTGCCAGGAAATTGACGCCGCCGCCCGCGCCCGCGGTCCGCGCGTGGCACAGGTTAGCGTTTCGCTGACGGGAAGCTGGTCGGTGGTCGAAATCGTCCGCGCCGATGGTTTCGTTGCGACCGACATCCGCCCGCTCGTCCGCCTCAACGTGTCGATCGTCGCCAAACAGGGTGACCGCCGCGAAACCGGCAGCCACGGCCTCGGCGGTCGCTACCTCTACGACGGGCTATTCGAGCCCGCGACCTGGAACCGCGCGATCGACGTCGCGCTGGCGCAGGCGCTGGTGAACCTCGACAGCGTGGCTGCGCCTGCTGGCGAAATGCCGGTCGTGCTCGGTCCAGGATGGTGCGGGGTGCTGCTTCACGAAGCCGTCGGCCACGGGCTTGAGGGCGATTTCAACCGCAAGGGCACCTCGGCCTTTTCGGGGCGGATCGGCGAACGCGTCGCCGCGCCCGGCGTCACCGTGATTGACGAAGGCGCGATCGAAAATCGTCGCGGCAGTCTGAGCATCGACGACGAGGGCACGCCGACCGGGCGCACCACGCTGATCGAGGACGGCATCCTCACCGGCTACATCAACGATCGTCTGAACGCGCGGCTGATGGGGATGAAGGCAACCGGCAACGGCCGCCGCGAAAGCTTCGCGCACGCGCCGATGCCGCGCATGACCAACACCTTCATGCTCGGTGGCCAGGACGATCCGGCCGAGCTGATTACACGGGTCAAGGACGGCATCTTCGCCAAGAGCTTCGGCGGCGGGCAGGTCGACATCACCAGCGGTAAGTTCGTCTTCTCCTGCACCGAGGCCTATCGCATCGAGGGCGGGAAGATCGGCGCGCCGGTGAAGGGCGCGACGCTGATCGGTGACGGGCCGAGCGTGCTGACGCGGGTCAAGGGCATCGGCAACGACATGGCGCTGGACGAAGGTGTCGGGGTCTGCGGCAAGGGCGGGCAATCGGTCCCGGCGGGCGTTGGACAGCCGACGCTGCTGATCGACGGGATCACCGTCGGCGGTACGGGTTGAGCCTCGTCGAACTCGGGCGGTTCGCCACCCGGGTCGAGGCCGATCTCGCACGGCTGGCGCTTGGCGCCGAGGGGATCGACGCGGTCATCCTCGACGCGGAAGCGAACAGCTTCTTCGGCGGCGGCGGCCTGATCTGGGTGCGCCTGATGGTGATCGACGACGACCTCGACGATGCGCGCCGGATCCTCGACGAGGACCGCGCCTAGTCCTTCAACAGGTGCGCGACCGGGTCGAGCGTGAAGCCCGCACCTTCGGCGCAGCGATCGAGCTCGGCGCGCTTCACGCCGTCCTCGTTCTTCGCGACCGCCCATGCCAGCACCGATCGATTGCCCGAGCGGCAGAAGGCGAGCAGCTTGCCGTCGCCCGCGCTGTGCATCGCCTCGCGCATCGCCTCGATATCCGACGGACCCATGCCGCGAACGATGGGGACGTGGCGGTAGTGGATGCCCGCCGCGGTGGCCGCGCTCTCGATCTCATCGCTGGTCGGCTGGCCTTCGTCCTCGCCGTCGGGGCGATTGTTGACGATCAGGGTCACGCCCTGCTCCTTGAGCGCGGCGATGTCGCCGGGCGCGATCTGGCCATCGATCAGGGTCCGTTCGTCAAGCTGCCGTGCCATGTCCATTCTCCAGTGCGGCGTCGAGCGCGGCGAGCAACGACTCGCCGTGACGCTCCAGTTTCGTATCGCCGATCCCCTCGATGCGCGAAAGGGCCGACAGCGTGGACGGCTTGGCGGCGGCCACGCCGCGAAGCGTCGAATCATGAAAGATGACGTACGGCGGCACGCCCAGTTCCTTGGCCTGGACGCGGCGCCACGTCCGCAGCGCCTCGAACAACGGATCGTGCGCAAACTCTTCGCCGCTCTTGCTCCGCGATCCCCGACGCTTGGCCGGTGGCACCGCGATGACGAGCTTCTCTTCGCCTTTCAGGATCGGCTTGGCGCCGGGTCCGAAGCTCAAGCCCCCATAATCGTCGGCCCGAAGCGCGTCGCGCGCCTGCAGCGACCGCGCCACCGGTCGCACCAGCGCGAGTTCGTCGGGGGTCATGATCCCGAACACCGACAGCTGGTGATGTCCGAACTGGCGCACCTTTTCATTGTCGTCGCCGCCCAGCACCGCGGCCAGGTGCGCCACGCCGAACCGCATTTCGGTACGAAAGGCCGCGCTCAGCAGCTTCTGCGCGACGGTGGTGACGTCCATCGTTGCGGGCGGATCGATGCAGTTGTCGCAATTCCCGCAGGTCGCGGGTGGATCCTCGCCGAAGTGGCGAAGCAGGATCGCACGGCGGCAGGTGGCGGATTCGACGAAGGCCGCAAGCGCGTTGAGGCGGTCGCGCTCCTGCGGGCGGCGCTCGGGCTCGACCTCGGTCTCGACGCGGCGGCGGGCGCGGGCAAAGTCGTCGGCGCCCCAAAACAACCACGCCTCGGCCGGATCGCCGTCGCGGCCCGCGCGGCCGGTTTCCTGATAATAGGCCTCGATCGACTTGGGGATGCCGGCATGCGCGACGAAGCGCACATCGGGCTTGTCGATGCCCATCCCGAACGCGACCGTGGCGGCGATGACCATGTCCTCGGAATCGACGAAGGCTTCCTGGTTGCGGTGCCGCACCGAGCCGTCGAGCCCGGCGTGATAGGCGAGCGTCCGCCGACCGCCTGAGCCCAATTGCTCGGCCAATTTCTCAGTCGCGTTGCGGCTGGTGGCATAGACGATGCCGGGACCGGGCTGGTCCTTGAGTAGGGTCCTAAGCTGGCTGGAGACGCCGTCGCGCGGGCGAACGTGATAGCGGATGTTTGGGCGATCGAAGCCGGCGACGATCAGGCCGTCCTCGCCGATGCCTAGCTGGACGAGGATGTCGGCGCGGGTGCGGCGGTCGGCGGTCGCGGTGAGGGCAAGGCGGGGCGCCTCGCGGAACCGGTCGAGAAGCGGACGCAGCAGGCGATAATCGGGGCGGAAGTCGTGGCCCCACTCGCTGACGCAATGCGCCTCGTCGATCGCAAACAGCGCGATGTGCGACTCTTCGAGCAGCCGCGCGAAATCCTCGGTCGTGGCCCGCTCGGGCGCGACGTAGAGCAGGTCGAGTTCGCCGTCGCGAAGCGCATCGCGAATCCCGCGCGGGTCCTCGCTGACGCTGGTCAGCGCCGCCGCGCGGATGCCGAACCCGCTCGCCGAACGAACTTGGTCGTGCATCAGCGCGATCAGCGGCGAAATGACGATCCCTGTGCCGGGCCGGATCAACGCGGGCAGCTGGTAGCATAGCGACTTGCCCGCCCCGGTCGGCATTACCGCGAGGACGTTCTGCCCCGCGACGGCGCGCGCGACGACATCCTCCTGCACTCCGCGGAAGGTGGAAAAGCCGAAACGGTCGTGGAGGACTTGATGCACGCTGGTCACACCGCCCCTATCGTTGGGCCGGGCGTCACGCGCAAGCTTGCGCACCGACTCCTGCCCCTGCCATGGAACGGGTCATGACGTTCAGCGTGAACCTTGGTGCCCAGCCCGGCGGCGCAGCCGTCGAGCTCGATCTCGAGGAGCTTCTCGCGACCCGGCTGCTCGTCCAGGGCAACAGCGGGTCGGGCAAGTCGCACCTGCTTCGCCGCCTGCTCGAACGGAGCGCGGGCGCGGTGCAGCAGCTGGTGATCGATCCAGAAGGCGATTTCGTCACGCTCGCCGACCGCTACGGCCACATCGCGATCGAGGCGTCCGACCATAGCGAGCGCGACGTCGCGACGTTGGCAGGCCGCGTGCGCGAGCATCGTGCCTCGGTCGTCCTCAGCCTCGAAGGGCTGGAGGCGGAGGGGCAGATGCGCTGCGCCGCCGCTTTCCTGTCGGGCCTGTTCGATGCCCCGCGCGACCATTGGTACCCCGCGCTGGTCGTGGTCGACGAGGCGCAGCTGTTCGCGCCCGCGGGCGGCGGCGAAGTGGCCGAGGAAGTCCGGCGCGCCTCGCTGGGCGCGATGACCAATTTAATGTGTCGGGGCCGCAAGCGCGGGCTGGCGGGTGTCATCGCGACGCAGCGGCTGGCAAAGCTCGCCAAGAATGTCGCCGCCGAAGCGTCCAACTTCCTGATGGGGCGCACCTTCCTCGACATCGACATGGCGCGCGCGGCCGACCTGCTGGGCATGGAGCGGCGGCAGGCGGAGGCGATCCGCGACCTGCCGCGCGGCACCTTCCTGGCGCTCGGCCCCGCAATCGCACGGCGGCCACTCACCGTCGCGATCGGCCCGGTCGAAACGCAGGCGCGCTCGTCCTGTCCGAAGCTGATGCCGCTCCCTGACCAGTCGAGCGACCTGCAAGGCCTGCTGTTCGCGCCGATGCCCGACCGTCCCGCGCCGCCGCCGCCACCCTCGGCACCGGCACCCTTGCCGTCAGAGGCGCTGCTTGCCTCGATGGCCGCAAGCGTTCCCGCGCGGGCGGGGCGGATGCCCGCGAAGGACGCCGAGGAAACCGCGGCGGCGGTGGCTGACGTACTGACCGCGATCGTAGCCGATCCCGACAGCGGTGCGCGCTCGGCGGCCGTGCTGTTCCAGGATTTCACCGTGCGCTGCCGGATGGCCGGCTTGCCGCGTCCGCCGCTTGACATGGCGGGCTTTACCCGCCGCCTGTCGATGGCGCGCGCCGGCATCATGGCCGAAAGCGACGACTGGTCGCCCGCGCTGGAGGCGGGGGCGTCGCTTCCCGCCGACATGCTCGGCCCGTTCCTGCTTGTCGCCCGCGCCGCGCGCGACGGCGCACCGTGCCCAAGCGACGAGGCAATCGCGGCAAGTTACGGCACCGCCAGCCTCGGCCGCGCGCGCCGGCTGCTGCAGTATATCGAGAGCCGCGACCTGATCGTCAGCCGCACCGACCTTGCCGGCAAGCGCAGCATCACCATCCCGCAGCTTGGCTGGAGCACCGCCGCGGCGTGAGCGAGCCGCCGCGAACCCCGGACGGTCGCTATATCGTCGTCGAGGGCAAGGCCGGGCCGCGATTGTGGCGCGCCAGCAATCCGGGTCTGTCCGAAACGGAACGCCAACAATTGGTCGACCAGTTGATGGATGCCCGCCGCGCGGTGCGCGATGCCAAGGGCGATCCAGACCTGCTCGCGAAGGCTCGCGCGGCGGTCGATCGCGCCAAGCGAGGGCTGGGCGAGCGCGGGCCGGTGTGGTGGGACGATGGCAGCGCCGACCTCAATCGAACGCTGGTCCGCAATTCGCCTTATGCCGAATGGTGGACAAATCGATCCTGACGCTTTTCAGCTCTTGCTCATCGTTCGCTCATGACGATCACGCGTCTCGGGCAGCATTCCATCCTCGAAACAGGAGGATCGACGATGACGATCGTGACGAGTGGCAAGGTGTGGGCGGGCGCAACGGCGTTGATGGTAATTCCGGTGATCGTTCTTCGAGCCGTGAATGGCGAGGCATGGGACCTGCCGGGCGAGGCGATCTTCCTGGCCGGGCTGGTCTCAGGCGTCGGGATCGCGTTCGAAGTCGCCAAGCGTATTCCCGACCGTCTCGCCTACGCCTCCGGGATCGGCCTCGCGATCTGGGCGGCGCTGCTGCAGATGTGGATCAACCTCGCGGTCGGGATCGTCGGATCGGAGGATAATCCGGTCAATCTGATCTATTTGGGAGTCACGGTCTTTGCGTTGCTTGCCACCATCGCCGCCCGCTTCCGCGCGGAGTGGATGGTTTCGGCGATGAAGGCGACCGCCGTCGCGCAGGCCTCGACCTTCGTGATCGCCCTCCTTGCGGGGGGCGGGTTCACCGGACCGATTACCGTCTTCTTCACCGCGCTCTGGCTGATCGCCGCCTGGCTGTTCCGGCGAGCGGTGGGATCTTCGGCGACGACGGCGGTTCCTGTTTAAAAACCGGTCGCGTTCGCGGCGATGAAAGCGCAGGGTGCCGGCGATGCCCGTGACCACCGTAGCCATGCTGACCGCCGGCGGCCTTGCACCGTGCCTGTCGTCGGCGATCGGCGGGCTGATCGAGCGATACACCGAGGTCGCGCCCGACGTGCGCCTCATCGCCTATCGCAACGGCTTTGCCGGCCTGCTGACCGGTGACCGCGTCGACATCTCCGATGCGGTGAGGGCGGCCGCGCACAAGCTCCATGGTTTTGGCGGAAGCCCGATCGGCAACAGCCGGGTCAAGCTCACCAATGCCGCGGATTGCATCAAGCGGGGCTTCGTAAAACCGGGGGAGGATCCACTTCACGTCGCGGCGGACCAGCTGCGGCACGATGGCGTCGATGTTCTCCACACCATCGGCGGAGACGATACCAACGGCACAGCGGCCGATCTGGCGGTCTACCTTCGCGAACACGATCACGAGCTGACCGTCGTCGGCCTGCCCAAGACGATCGACAACGATATCATCCCCATCCGCCAGTCGCTCGGCGCCTGGACCGCCGCGGAGCAGGGCGCGCTCTACGCTCGGAATGTCATCGCCGAGCATAGCTCGAACCCGCGCATGCTCGTCGTTCACGAGGTCATGGGTCGCAACTGCGGCTGGCTCACCGCCGCGACCGCGCTCGCGCATCACCAGTGGGTGAGGGGCGCCGACTTCGCCGAATGGGAGGAAAATGCCGCTGCCCGGTGGGACGTTCACGGCGTCTACTTGCCCGAACGTCCGTTCGACATCGGCGAGGAAGGGAAGCGGCTGCGCGCGGTCATGGACGAGCAGGATGGGGTCAATCTGTTCGTGTCCGAAGGCGCCGGCCTAACCGAGATCGTCGGAGCGATGGAGGCGCTGGGCGAGGATGTCCCGCGCGATCCGTTCGGCCATGTCCACATTGACAGCATCAACCCGGGCGCATGGCTCGCCCGCAAGTTCGCCGCCGATCTCGGCGCCGAAAAGGTGCTCGTCCAGAAAAGCGGCTACTTCTCCCGTTCCGCCGCCGCCAATGCCGCCGACCTCGCGCTCATCAAGCGATGCACCGATTATGCGGTCGACGCGGCGCTGCGCGGCGAATCCGGCGTGGTGGGTGAAGACGAGGGGCGCGGCGACGAATTGCGCGCCATCGAATTCGACCGGATCGCCGGCGGCAAGGCGTTCGATGCGACCGTGCCGTGGTTCACCGATCTTCTGCGCGATTTGGGACAGGCATGACAGCACCCGAGCTTCTCGACCTGCCCGCGTTGAAGGTTCGCATCGAGCAACTTGGCGAGCGAATTTCCGCGCCTGAGACGTATCTGCCGAGCTATGGCCATTCTCGCAACGAAGGCACGCCGCATGTCGAAGTGGGCAAGACCTACGATTGGGTTGTGTGCGACCGAGGGCACGAACTTCAGCGGCGTTCGACGACCGACCTCAACGAACTGCTGTATTGGGTCTTCTCGACGGTTGCTTACTCGATGACGCTCCGGACCAAGCGTAGAGGGTGGCTGCCTGGACGGGATTCGCGTCGTCAGTGGTTCAAGCTTCAGGAGGATTATCTGGCGGTCCTGTCGCCGGCGTGGGCAGCTAGGCACGAGAAAGAGCATGCCGATATCCTTGCCCGCTATCCCTACCGCGATCGCGGTGCGGCTCGCTGGCTGCTACCCCTCCGCGACTTCCTCAAGCTCGCGCTCCGCCGCCTGACGCATCCATAGCTCGGCATAGAGGCCGCCCCGCGCCAGCAGGTCGGCGTGGGTGCCGCGTTCGGCAACCTGGCCCGCATCGAGCACGACGATCTGGTCGGCGCCGACGATCGTCGACAGTCGGTGCGCGATCACGATCGTGGTCCGGCCGCGCGTCGCACCGTCGAGCGTCGCCTGGATCGCTTCCTCGGTCCGGCTATCGAGGGCGGAGGTGGCCTCGTCGAGGATCAGGATCGGCGGGTCCTTCAGCAACGTGCGTGCGATCGCGACGCGCTGCTTCTCGCCGCCCGACAGCTTGAGCCCGCGCTCGCCCACCATCGATTCATAGCCCTGCGGAAGCGCGGCGATGAAACCGTCGATCGCCGCGCCCTTGGCGGCTGCCTCGACCTCATCCTGCCCCGCGCCCTCACGGCCATAGGCGATGTTGTAGCCGATGGTGTCGTTGAACAGCACCGTGTCTTGCGGAACGATCCCGATCGCCCCGCGCAGCGAGGCCTGGGTGACCTTGGCGATATCCTGCCCGTCGATCGTGATGCGGCCGGCAGTGGGATCGTAGAAGCGGTACAGCAGCCGCGCGAGCGTCGACTTGCCCGCTCCCGACGGGCCGACCACGGCGACGCTGCTTCCGGCGGGAACGTCGAGGTCGATACCCTTCAGGATGATCCGCTCGGGCTCGTAGCCGAAGGCGACCCGCTCGAACCGCACATGGCCGCTTGGCACCGTCAGCGCGACCGCGTCGGGCGCATCGACGACTTCGGCTGGGGTGTCGGTCAGGTCGAACATCGCTTCCATGTCGATCAGACCCTGCCGGATCGAGCGATAGACCCAGCCGAGCATGTCGAGCGGACGAAACAGTTGCATCAGCAGCGCGTTGACCAGCACCACGTCGCCGGGCGTGAAGCGGCCCTCGCTCCAGCCCCAGACGGTAAAGCCCATCGCGCCCGCCATCATCAGGTTGGTGATGACGCTCTGCCCGACGTTGAGCCAAGCGAGGCTCGTCTCGTTGCGCACCGCGGCGCGAGTGAAGCTGGCGATCGCCTCGTCGTAGCGCTTGGCCTCGCGCTCCTCGGCGCCGAAATATTTGACCGTTTCGTAGTTCAGCAGGCTGTCGACCGCGCGCCCGATCGCGCGATTGTCGACGTCGTTCATCTCGCGCTGCAGCTTCGTGCGCCACTCGGTCACCGCGCGGGTGAAGGCGATGTAGACTGCGACGATGATCAGCGTCGCGACGACGAGGCCAAGGCCAAACTTGAAATAGAAGATGACGCAGATCGCGGTCAGCTCGATGATCGTCGGTGCGATGTTGAACAGCAGGAAATAGAGCATCATGTCGATGCTCTTGGTCCCGCGCTCGACGATCTTCGTCAGGCTGCCGGTTCGCCGCTCCAGGTGAAAGCGCAGCGAAAGCGCATGAACGTGGCGAAAGACCCGCGCCGACAATCTGCGCGCCGCCGACTGCCCGACCTTTTCGAAAATGCCGTTGCGCAGATTGTCCGCGAGCACGCCGCCGAGGCGCGCGGCGGCATAAGCGAACACCAGCAGCAGCGCGGCGGTCCACAGCTGGCGGTCGCCCGACATGGCGTCGACGATCGCCTTGTAGGCGAACGGCATGGCCAGCGTGATCGCCTTGCCCGCGAGCACCAGCGCCACCGCGACCACCACTCGAACGCGAAGCTCGGTGTCGCCTTTCGGCCAAAGCTCGGGCAGGAACCGCCACAAAACCGCGAGGTTGCCCTTTTGCGGGTCGGTGGTGTCCAGGGGAGGCATCTCGCCGGAAGTAGGAAGCGCGGCGCGCTTAAGCAATGTTGACGCGGCGGTCGGCACCCTCAAAGAGATGCCATGACCAACCCCGCCGACCTCCTTCCTCGCCTCGCCCAGCAGTTGAACGAGGGCGATGCCGCCGCCGCCGAAGCACTGATCGCGACCAGCTTCCCGGGCGCGCCTCCGGCGCAGGGCAAGCATCTGATTGGAACCGCCTGGTGCTCGATCGGCCGCTTCGACCAGGCGATACCGGTGCTGCGGGAGGCCGCGCGCTTCGCCCCTGGGCACCCCGGAATCCTGATGACGCTGATGCGCGCGCTGATCGACAATGGGCAGCCCGAAGAAGCGCTTGCCTTTCCGTTTCAGACGCAAAACCCCGCAGCGCTGCTCGCGCTGTGGCGGACGCGTGCCGAAGCGGCGTTCAAGGCCAGCGATGCGCCCGAGGAAGCGGCCGCGCTGGTACGCGTGACCGAACTCGACCTTGGCGATCATGGCGGGAGAGAGCGGCTGGCGGCGCTGCTCGTCGGCCTCGACCGAGCGGACGATGCGCTGGCTCATGTCGACCAGCTTCCGACCTCGCGTAGCGTCCTGCGCATCCGGGCGAATGCGCTGGCGCAACTCGACCGGACCGACGAGGCCAAGGCGATCGATCGGGCGGCGCTGGCCGACGACGCCGATGACAAGGAGGCGTGGCTGGCGCTTGTCCTGCTGGCCGATCGCACGGCGGACGATGCGACGCTGTCGGCAATGATCGAGCATGGCGATCGTCAGGGCTACGCCCGGAGCGAGGTCGATTATGCCCGCGCGCTTCTTGCCAAGCGCGAAGGGCGGCTCGACGATGCGCTGTCGCTGGCGGAAGGCAGCGAAACTCCCTTTGATCCGTCGCGGCGCTTTGCGCTGATCGCGACGCTTGCGGACCGGCTGGGCAACGCCGATCGAGCCTTCGCTGCCGCCCGGTCGCGAGCCGCTGCTATTCCCGGCGCCGATCACTGGCGTCGCCGTGCCGCCGCGCATCGGGAGCGCCTGCGGCAGGCGATCGACGCGCTCGACACGATCGCGCCCGCCGCCCGCGCAAGCGCGCCGGAACGTGCGTCGCCAGCCTTCCTAGTCGGTTTTCCACGATCGGGGACGACCCTTCTCGACACCTTTCTGATGGGCCACCCCGATGTGGTCGTGGTCGAGGAAAAGGGAATGCTCGAGGCGGCGGCGATGGAACTCGGCGCTCCTCAGGCCGCCGACGAGCAGGCCGTGGCCCGCGCACGCGCCGCCTATTTCGAGGAACTCGACCGACACGTCGCGGCCGAGCGTCGCGGACGGCTGATCATCGACAAGCTGCCGCTGGCGATGACGGGCGCGGCGACGATCAATCGCCTGTTTCCCGATGCGCCGATCATTTTCGCGCAGCGCCATCCGGCGGATTCGCTCGTCAGCAACATGCTGCAGGCCTTTCGCCTCAACGACGCGATGGCCAATTTCCTCGATCTTGAGGACGCTGCCGAATTCTATGACCTGGCGCTCCGCCTGTGGTTCAAGTCGAAGGAGGTCCTGAGGCTCGACACGTTCGACATCGTCTACGAACGGCTGATCGACGATCCCGAAGCGTCGATCCGCCCGCTTGTCGACTGGCTCGGCCTGACATGGAAACCGGCAATGATGGATCATCGGTCGACCGCAAAGAGCCGCGGACTGATCGCCACGCCAAGCTACGACCAGGTCACCCAGCCGCTCCATAACCGGGCGGCGGGCCGGTGGCGGCGCTATGCTCACCAACTGTCGCCCGTGAATGCCACGCTCGACAAGTGGGCCCAGACGCTCGGCTATGGTCTAATGACCGAATAGTTCCCGAAATTATTCACTCGTGAATTGCCGAAGCAATTGGAACCGTTGCAATTTCTCGGCGGTTATGGGGCCAAGTCCTTACGGAGAGTGAAGATGGGTCCCGGTTTCTTCGTCATTGCCATTCTGGGTTGCGCCGACGGTTCGGCCGCCTGCACGCCGGTCGCGACTATGCCCGCGCGCTACGAAAGCCAGCAGGCCTGTTCGGCGGCGACCACTTCGGCTCTCGCCGATAGCGGCGATTTCGATTTTCCGACGATCATGGCGGAATGTCGCCCGGCCAAGGCACCGGCGGCGGAACGCAATCTGAAGCTCCGCGCACCCGCCAATTCGCGCCAGGGCTGATCACCCGATGTCGACGACCGTCGAGCCGATGATCCACGAAGATCGCCTGCCCGGCAGTGAGGCAAACCTCGAACCCAAACCCGATTGGGAACCGCGCTATTCCGGCTCCGGTCGCCTCGACGGTAAGACCGCAATCGTTACCGGTGCCGACAGCGGGATCGGCCGCGCCGTCGCGGTCCTGTTCGCGCGCGAAGGCGCCGATGTCGCGATCTTCTACCTTTGCGAAGACGAGGACGCAAAAAAAACCAAGAAGCTTGTCGAAGCCGAGGGCCGCAAGGCGATCATGGTTCGCGGCGATCTTGGCGAGAAAGCTTTTTGCGAGGAGTCGGTCGCGAAGGTCGTCGAAGAACTTGGCGGGGTCGACATCCTCGTCAACAACGCGGGAGAGCAGCATCCCGACGAAGACATCCGCGACATCACCGAGGAACAGCTCAAGCGCACCTTCCAGAGCAACATCTACTCGATGTTCTTCATGGTGCAGGCGGCGCTGCCTCACCTGAAGCGCGGCTCGACGATCATCAACTGCACTTCGATCACCATGTACCAGGGCGCGCCGATCCTGCTCGACTATTCGTCGACCAAGGGCGCCATCACCGCCTTCACCCGTTCGCTGTCGCAAAACCTGATCGACAAGGGCATTCGCGTGAATGGCGTCGCGCCGGGTCCGATCTGGACTCCGCTCAATCCGTCGGGTGGCCAGCCACCGGGAAAAATTCCCGACTTCGGCAAGGACACGCCGATGGGGCGTCCCGGCCAGCCGAACGAGGTCGCACCCAGCTTTCTGTTCCTCGCGTGCGAAGACAGTAGCTACATGGCGGGGCAGGTGCTTCACCCTAACGGCGGCACCGTCGTCAACGGTTGATCGGGAAAATTTCCCAACTGTTCGCGCTAAGCACTGGCGACTTTTCCCAAGCGCGATCCGGAATCATTGAAAACGCGCCATAATTTCATTTGGCACGCTCCCTGCATTTGTAAGTCCGAGCCCAATCATGGGCCGCTACAGACAAAGGGAAACACAAGATGATCACCTCGTTCGACGCAATTCGCCACACCGCCGTCAGCCTCGCCGGTGCCTTCGTCGTCTCGCTCCTGTTCGTCAGCGCCGCCATCGGCCCGCTCCCGATCGCGTAACGAACTAAGCTCACATCACTCACAAGTCAGGGAAGTCCAACATCATGAACGGTCGTTTCGTCATCAACAGTGCCCGCGGTAAGCTCATGGGCGTGTGCGCCGGCCTCGCCGACTGGCTTGGCATCGACGTCCTGCTCGTCCGCCTCGGCATGATCGCGCTGACGCTGGTCAGCGGCCCCGTCGCCGTCCTGTTCTACATCCTCACCGGCTGGCTCGCCGCCGACGACCGCTGATCGGCGGCGCCAGCTCCCGCGCTTGATGTCGCCCCGCCGCCCGCCCATGCTGGGCGCCGGGCGAACATGAAGGGGGTGGCGAATGATCGAGCAACTGATGGTCGCCACGGTCATGGTCATGGCCACGGTGACGATCCACGGGGTCGGGCTGTTCGCGCTGGCTCGGTTGCTCCGGATGGAAGAAGGGACCGAGCGCGAGTTCCACTTCTCCATCGCCAGCCCGCGAGGCCTCGTCTTCACGCTGATGCTGGTGATCGCCCTGTTCGCGCTGCACGGCGTCGAAATCTGGCTCTACGGCGCGCTTTACCTCTGGCTCGGCGCGCTTCCCGACCTGGCCACCGCGGTCTATTTCTCCACCATTACCTATGGCACCGTCGGCTATGACGACGAAGGCGTCACCGCCTCATGGAAGCTGATCGCCGCGATCGAAGGGATCAACGGCGTCATCCTGCTCGGCTGGTCGACCGCATTCTTCGTGACCGTCATCCATCGCGTTCGCGGGCCTACCCGCTGACCGTCGCATGGGTTATGGTCGACTGACCGCTTGGAGGAGCCAGCCGATGGAACGCAAAGGCGACGAGGTACATCTCAACGAAACCGAGGCCACCGGCGCGGTCAAGGCGCACGGCGTCCGCTATGTGCTCGGCTTCTCGCTCCTGCTGATCGTGCTGGCCATGTCGGCGGTGTGGATTATCGGCGCCATCGCTTGAAGGCCGCCATTGCCCTGGCTGCGACGCTCTTGCTCTCGGCCTGCCAGACCGCATCGGTCTCATCGGATCCCGCCGACCGTTTCATGGCAAAGCTGTCGAGCCTGTGCGGCAAGGCCTTTGCCGGCCGCGTCATCACCACCGACGCGGCCGACGCCGATTTCGCCGGCAAGCCGCTCCTCATGCACGTGCGCGAATGCCGCGCCGATGAGATTCGCATCCCCTTCCACGTCGGCGATGATCGATCGCGGACCTGGGTCGTGACCCGCACGGCATCGGGCCTTCGGCTGAAGCACGACCATCGCCATTCGGACGGCACGTCGGATGCGCTGACCATGTACGGCGGGGATAGCGCACCGCCGGGTCGCGACGATCGGCAGACCTTTCCCGCCGATGCCGCCTCGATCGCCATGTTCATGGCCAGCGGTCGCGCGGTGTCGAACAGCAACATCTGGGCGATCGACGTGGGCGAGGAGGTGTTCGCCTATGAACTGCGCCGTCCGCCCGGACCCGGGGCGCGCTTCTTCCGCGTCGAAGTCGACCTGACCCGACCCATCGACCCGCCGCCCGCGCCCTGGGGCGCCTGAGGAGACCTCTATGCGACATCTTTTACCCTTCCTGGCTCTCGGCCTGCTCGCCACGCCAGCGCTCGGCGCGCTTCCGGTCGGGGCCAAGGCGCCAGACTTCAAGACGATGGGCGCGATCGGCGGGAAGCCGTTCCGTCTCCACCTTGCCGAGCAATTGAAGAGCGGGCCGGTCGTGCTCTATTTCTTTCCGAAGGCCTTCACCGAGGGGTGCACGCTCGAGGCGAAGGCGTTTGCCGATGCGATGCCCAAGTTCCGTCAGGCGGGCGCGCGGGTGATTGGGCTGAGCGCAGACGACTTGCCTACGCTCAAGCGCTTTTCGACCGAGGCATGCCGCGGGACCTTTCCGGTGGCGAGCGCCTCTCCGGCCACGATAAAGGCGTTCGATGTGACCTTGACCGCCAAGCCCGAACTGTCCGACCGCACCAGTTACGTGATCGCCCGCGACGGCCGAATCACGATGGTTCACAGCGACCTCAGCTGGAAGGACCATGTCAGTCGGACGCTTGCTGCGGTTAACGCGCTCAAGCGCTGAGCGGGGTAGGCTCGCCCTAGCTGCTTCACGTTACAATCTTCGTCGGGTCGTTCCCCAAGCGCTTAACTTACTGATCTGACGCCATTCCGTCCGGTCATTCAGGCGACGAAAAGCCCGCAAAACCGCCGATTGTGGCAGATTCATCACGGAGCCGTATTAATTACGCAGCCGGTTGTTAACTGCTTCCGTTAATGGCGCCTCGCACGCATCCTCCTGTCGCACTTCAGGGGATGACGATGACGGGACTTTTGTTCGCCGCAACGATCGCTGCCGCCGTTTCCGGCGCCCCCGCAATGACCGCCTTTACGCCCGTCCAGCCACAATCAATTTTGGTCGTGGGCAAACGCATTCCGCCAGCCATGCCGACCAAACCGAACATCTATGGCACGATGGCGCTGGCGTCGGGCGTGACGCCTTATGACGTACGATGGCGGCGCGTGTCGGCTGCCGACCAAGCCGACCCGCGAATCCTGGCGCTCGCGTCACGCCTTCGCGGGCTCGATTCGCTGACGATGCTTTCGGCGGTGCAGTCCGAAATCGGGCGTCGAGTGACGTGGCGCCGCGACCTCGACGAATATCGGGTGGCCGATTATTGGGCGAATGCATCCGAAACGCTGTCGCGCGGCCGGGGCGATGCCGAGGACATCGCCATCGCCAAGATCCAGGTGCTCAAGGCCGCCGGCTTTCCCGCAAGCGATCTCTACATCAGTGTCGGCAAGGACCGTAGTCGCGGGCTCGACACGCTGCTGTTCGCGCGCGCCAACGACCGCTTTTACGTGCTAGACGACCGCGAGGCGCGACCGATGACGCCTGAGGAACATGCCCGCTTCGAACCGGTCATCACGCTCGGCCACAAATCGACGTGGTTGCATGGCCGCCGCCACCGCTCCTCGTCGCTCGCCCGCGCGGTCCGCTAGCCACCCGAAACAATTTCGCTGACAAAGCCGAAATTACCGCATAAGCCTTTCAGATTGCGGGAGGGTTTGTCATGGGTGTGAAGCGTTTTCCGGTACTGGTCAGCTTGGTTGCAGTCCTCTCGTCGTGCGGCGGTGGAGGCGGCGGCGACAGTGCTCCCCCGCTAGTGACCGTCCCGACGCCTAGCCCCACGCCTTCGCCCACCCCGACCGCGGGCTGCTCTCTTCGTGAGCGGCAGGACTGGGTCAACACCCAGATGCGCGAATGGTACCTGTTCCCCGAACTGCTCCCGGCCGCGCTCGACCCGTCGGGCTACACCAGCGTCCAGGGGTTCATCGATGCGCTGACCGCGACCGCGCGCGCGCAGTCGAAGGACCGCTACTTCACCTACATCACCTCGATCGCCGAAGAGAATGCCTTTTATAACAGCGGCAGCAGCGCAGGGTTCGGCGTCCGCCTGACCTACGACACCGCCGGCGGCCGCGTCATCGTTGCTGAGGCGTTCGAGAATGCGCCCGCGCTCAACGCCGGGATCGACCGCGGCACCGAAATCCTCGCGATCGGCACCTCGGCGTCGAATCTCCGCACCGTGTCGTCGATCCTCGCCGCCGAGGGTGCGCAGGGCGTGACAAATGCCTTGGGGCCGTCGGATCCGGGCGTCTCCCGCCTGCTGCGGATCTCGAAGAATGGCGTCACCAGCGACGTGACGCTGGTGAAGGCCAACTACGACATCCAGCCGGTGTCCTCGCGGTACGGCGCGAAGATCATCGACGATGGCGGCAAGAAGGTCGGCTACGTCAACCTCCGCACCTTCATCTCGACCGCGAATCCGCAGCTTCGGGCGGCCTTCGCCAACTTCAAGAGCCAGGGCGTGACCGAGGTCATCGTCGACTTCCGCTACAATGGCGGCGGACTGGTCAGCGTCGCCGAACTGATGGGCGACCTGATGGGTGGCGGCCGGTCGGGAAGCGTGTTTAGCTACACCACCTTCCGCCCCGAAAAGGCGAGCAACAACGAGACGTCCTTCTTCGACATCCAGCCGGAATCGATCGCGCCGACCAAGCTCGCCTTCATCGGCACGACCGGCACCGCGTCGGCCAGCGAGTTGGTGATCAACAGCTTCACCCCCTACCTGCGCGCCAATAGCGCGCTGATCGGGACCAACACCTATGGCAAGCCGGTCGGCCAGATCGCACTCGATCGCAGCGCCTGCGACGACCGCCTCCGCGTCGTTGCTTTCCGGACCGAGAACGCCAACCGCCAAGGCGATTACTACACCGGGCTTGCGGGCAAGGTGGAGGCGAGCTGCCAGGCGGCGGACGACCTGTTCCGACCGCTGGGCGATCCGGCCGAGGCGTCGGTCAAGGGCGCGCTCGACTTCCTTGCCGGGCGCACGTGCACGCCGATCGCAAGTGGCAGCCAAAGCGCCCAGTCGCTCAAGCCGCGCGAACTGTTGCAGGTGAATTCGCCTGACACGGCCCAGCGCGAGGTGCCGGGCTCATTCTAAGCGACTGACAAAACGAGTATTTTCGATTCGTCGGTCGATCGGGGCGCCGTGTCGCGCGCCGACATGCCGCTCAACTCGTCTCATCTTCGTTACGGCTTCGATTCATCGGAAACGACGCGACCCTTGGCGGATTCCGGCGTTATTTTGGAATGATGAATACGCGAACTAACGCTCGAACGGCCATGACCGCGATCGCCGCAGTCCTCGCCCTGACGTCCACCTCTGCGCTGGCGCAGACGGCCGAAACGCCGCCCGCCGCGCCGACGCCCGTCGTTGAGACGACTGGCGAAACCCCGCCGGTGACGACCACGACGTCCGATCCGCTGGCACCGACCACGGCCGCGCCGGTCGAAGAGACCGCGCCGGCCGAAACGACCGCGACCACCGAAGCGCCAGCCGCCGCCACTTCGGCGCCTGTTGCCCGCAGCAGCAGTCAGCCCGCGCGCACCGTCAGCCGCCCGGCCGCGGCAGTTCCGGCCCCGCGCACGGCAGCCTCGGTGGCGCAGGAAGCCCCGGCGCCTGCTCCGGTCCCGGCTGAAGCGCCGATGGCACCGCCGCAGCCGCTCGCCGCTGCGCCGGCGCCAGAAGCTGCCGCACCCGTGGCCAATCCGGTCGCAGCGCAGGATCCGACCATCAACGACATGCTGCCGATTGCCGGCGCGGCGGGTCTGGGCGCGCTTGCCCTGCTCGGTGCGGGCCTGGTCATTCGCCGCCGCCGTCGTCGTGAAGACGAAGTGCACGAAGAATATGAGGTCACCTCGTGGGACCGCGACGAGGATGTGGCGCCGCAGCCGATGGCTGAGCCAGCCTTTGCCCGTTCGGAGCCTGTGCGCCCGATCCACGACCCGACGCCGATGCCCAGCCCGGCAATGGCTGCCGCGACGACCAAACTACCCAACGGCTTCGACATCTCGAAGTTCGGTCGTCACGTTCAGGCCGCCTATCGCGGGCCGACGAAGGACAATCCGTCGCTGTCGCTGAAGAACCGCCTGCGTCGCGCCAGCTTCTTCGATCAACGCGAGCGTGAAGCCGGCTTCGCCAGCCGCGCGCCGGAGCCGATGCCTTCTGCCGTTCCTGCTCCCGCAGTGCAGCAGCGCCAGCCGGAGCCCGGTCTTGTCACGGCTCGGGTCAGTCCGAATACCGGCCGGGAAAAGCGTCCCGCACCGGCCTTCCGTCCCGCCTACCAGTTCTAACGGCGGACGCGTCGGAAAGGGCGTCGCTCTTGCGGGAGCGGCGCCCTTTTCACGTCGGCTAGCGCCGTTCGTAGGTTCCGGTCAGCATTCCAGCACCAAGGACATGGCCGGTCATCGCCTCGATCAGCGCCGAGCGCCCCGGTGGATGCTCGAACACCGGCGCGTGGTCGAGCGCGAACAGTTGGAAGGCGTAATGATGCGGCCCATGACCGGTTGGCGGGTCGGGCGGAAGCCAGCCTGAGCGAAGGTAGCTGTTCCGACCCGGCTCCCCATCGGGACCTTCGTGGCCGTCGATCGCGCCCTCGTCGAGCCCCATCGATTCAGGATGGATCCCCCAGACGATTGCGTGAACGAGCGGCTGCAGCGCGGGGGCGTCAGCGTCCTCGACGAGGAGCGCGAGGCTGCGGGTGCCGTCCGGGAGTCCGCTCCAGGCGAGTGGTGGGGAAATGCCCGCACCGTCGGCGCTGTAATTGGCAGGGATCGATCCCCCGTCGGCGAAGGCCGGACTGGTGAGCGTCAATTCGACTAGGCCGTCCTGCTCGCCATGGCGAACGATCGCGAGCCGCTCGGCGCCCGATCGAACCGATCTCAGCGTCTCTCCCAGCCAGCGGGGCAGATGTTCAAGCATGGCCATTCTCCCGAAATAAGTGCGAACCCCTCAACGCGCCTCGACGAGCCGAAGGTCGGACAGCATCTGCATCAGATGGTCGCGCCCAAGCCGGCTCCACACATTGTACAGACAGGACTGACCCGGCAAACGCACGTAAGCGACGCTATTCTCCCCGACGCCCGACGGATTGTCGTCGCGATAAGCGATCGCCCCCTCCAGGCCATAGCCGGCGATCGATCCGGCGGGCAGATTCTGGCCCGCATCCCAGCGGCGAACGTACGGCCATTGCCGTGCGAGACGATCAACCTGCTGGGCAAAGTCCAATTGGTCGTCGGGAAGCGCACCAACCCCGGCGATGCCATAGGCGCTTCGGCGGTCGGGCTGGTCGAAGGCGATCCCCCATCCGCCGGCAAAGCTCGCGGCCCGCGGGGAACCGCCTGCGCGATCGCCCGCCAGCGCCAGTGGCGCACAATTGGTCCGATTGTCAGCGCGATGCCACTGTGCGCGGGTCAGCGTCGCTGCGACCAGTGCAATTGGCCGGGGAAGAGCGGGCCGAGGCACCTCAGCGGTCGAGGGTACATTGGCTGGGGCGGTCGTTGGTTCGGGGGCGGCCGAAGGCGGATCCTTTTCGATCGCATTGCTTCGCTCCGCATTGGGCGAGCAGGCGGCCAGCGAGGCGAGGCAAAGAAAAGCGCCCGCCCATCCGGTTGCGGATGGACGGGCGCGACGCGAAGGCCGGGAAGGTTGCGGCAAACCGGCCATCCGCGTTAGCGAACCTGGACGCGGATCACCGGACGTCGTGCTCCGCGCTGGATCGGCTCGTAGCGGAGGTTGACCCGCTCGATATCGCGCGAGCGCCAGCCGCGCAGGTCGAGCGCCCGGGTGCAGGTGCCGGCGGCGATGCGGCCACGGGTGTTGAAATCCTGGCGACGGCCGTTGTCGAAGCGAACGTCGATGTCGCGCATCACGATCGGCGCGTTGAGTGCACACAGCCGCACTTCATTCTGGCGCGCACGGCCGGGGACAAGGATCATGTCGCGATCGCGTCCGTCGACGGTGGTGTAGGCCAGCGTGCGCCAGCCACGGTCGTTCCAGCGCTGCGCCTCGGCGGGAGCGGCGAGGGTCAGGCCGACACCGATGGCGGCGGCGGCAGTGGCAGTGAGGGTCATGCGGTTCATCGTTACTCTCCTTACAAGCACCCCCAACCAATCCCGAAAGGCCGGCGCGGTTGCACGGCAAACGACCAGTGGAGGTGCCTGACGGGATTGGCCGATCCGGCTTGAACCGCCGCTGATCGCCGCATTCACCGGGCGTCCAGCCGAGCACCCCTTGCACCGCCGCCGCTTCTACCCACTTTGGCGGAAGAAAGAGTTTTCTTGGGGAGAATGAAATGGCGCATGGCCCGATGACCTGTCCGGTCGATGGTGCGACCCTGGTGATGAGCGAGCGGTCGGGGATCGAGATCGATTATTGCCCGACCTGCCGCGGCGTGTGGCTCGACCGTGGTGAGCTCGACAAGATCATCGAGCGGAACGCCGACAGCATGGCGCCGACCCCGCCGCAGCCGCCGGTCGCGCCGCATCAGCCCGCGCCGCCCCCTCCGCCGCAGCAGCAGCCCTGGGGCCAGCCGCCGCACCAGCAGGGCTATGGCCAGAACTATGGTTACGGGCACAAGCCGCACAAGCGGCGCAAGAGCTTCCTGGAAGAATTGTTCGACTAGGCGCGGGCGCGGGGCCGGCGTAGGCTGGCCCCAAGGCATCACGCCTTGCCAAACGGGAGAATGAAGATGGCCAAGGGCCAAGCGAAATCCAACAAGGAAGCCCGCAAGCCGAAGGCGGAAAAGAAGAAGACGATCGCCGCCAACCCGTCGACCAAGCCCGGCGTGGTGCGCGGGCTCGACAATATGAAGAACTGACCGCGGACACCCGCGCTGCCGACGGCCGCCCTGCCGTGACCCGAATCCTGGTCGATGCCGACGCCTGTCCGGTCAAGGACGAGGTGTACAAGGTCGCGTGGCGGCGCGGGGTGACGGTCAGGATCGTCAGCAACGCGCGCATCCGCATTCCCGACCATCCGCTGATCGAGCGGGTGGTGGTCAGCGACGGCTTCGACGCGGCGGACGACTGGATCGCCGAGGAAGCGGGGCCGACCGACGTGGTCATCACCGCCGACATCTTGCTCGCCGACCGCTGCCTGAAGAAGGGCGCGGTGGTGATCGGCAACAACGGCAAGCCCTTCACCAGCGCGAGCATCGGCGGCGCAATCGCGACCCGCGCGATCATGGCCGACCTTCGCGTCGGCGCCGACGGGATCACGGGCGGGCCGGCGCCCTTTTCGAGGGCCGACCGATCGCGCTTCCTGCAGGCGCTCGACGAGGCGCTCGTCAGGCTGTCGCGCTAGGCGCCGTCATCGACATCGGTGCGGCCGCGGTGGGCAGGTGCGCGTCGATCCAGCCGAGAATGTCGGCCATCACACGCTCGCGGTCGAGGTCGTTGAGCAGATCGTGCGCATGGCCGTCGTAAAGCTTGAGAGTCTTGTCGGCCGATCCCGCCTCGTCGAAGAACTGCTGGCTGCCGTCGGGCCGGGTCGCCTTGTCGGCCGTGCCGTGAAGGATCAGCAGCGGGAGCGTGATCCGCCCGAACTCGCGCTCGAACCGCTCGCCGGCGCGGGCGAAGGCGGCGACGGTGGCAACCGGCTGCGACTCGTTTTGAGTATATTCGTCGGCGTTGAGCGCCGCGACCCAATCGGGATCGCGAGAGAAATCCTCATTCTTGAGCTTGAGCACGTGCGCGTGGGGAAGCACATGGCTGGCACCCTCGAGCAACTTCAGCGCGAAGTCGGGGGCGAACACACGGAACGCAAAGCTTTCGCAGATCAGCCCGGCGATCTGGTCCTGATGGTCGAGCGCATAGGTGACCGACGTTACGCCGCCGGCGCTGTGGCCGAGGAGGAAGACCGGAACGCCCGGGTCCTGCGCCTTGGCATGGTCGATCGCCAGCGCGACGTCAGCAACATAGTCGTCGATGCTGTCGATATAGTATCGCTCCCCGTCCGAACGCCCGCGCCCGCGCAGGTCGAGCGCGGTGACCGCGAACCCGGCGCGAGAGAATTCGCCCGCAGGCCAGAGATACTGACCGCCGTGCGAATTGACCCCATGGCACAAAACGATCGCGGCGCGCGGCACGGCGTCGCCCGCAGGGCGCCAGTGGCGGGTGAAGATCCGAAGGCCGCCCTGGCCGTCGAGGTAGCGTTCAATGGGTGGTGCAGGATCGGTCATCACTTCCTCCCATGAGGCTCGACGCGGCACCGACTCGACCACGGGCCGAGCGTCAATGGCTTAACCTAAATCAAGGTCAAAAGGGAGCGGACTTCGGACGACGGGAACGCGGAAGCATTTCGACATGCCTGCGTACTCCGATGAGTTGAAAGGCTCGTTTAACTGCGCTTTCAGCCTCTGCGCCTGCAAAGCTCAGTGCCTAATCTACCCGCATCAACACCAACCGATCCGCTTCATCCCCCTTCGCCGACCGATACACTTCGCTCCGCACCACGCGTGTCGGATCGGTGAGGTCGAAGGCGAGGTCGTGGACGGCGCTTTCGGTCGCCGGGTCGAGGTCGGTGGCGTCGTGGAAGGTGAAGCGGGGTTGGCCGGGCGTGGTGGAGGTCAGGGCCAGGCGGGGCTGGTTGCCTTGGGGGCAGTAATGGGTCGCGATCAGGCGGGGGCCGTCGCGATGGTAGAGGGTAAGGCTGTGCGGCTGGGTGCCGCGGCGCCAGTCCTCGACCAAGACGGTGCCGCCCGCGGTCAGGTAAAAATGGATGCGCAGCGGCGAGGCGGGATTGTCGGCGTTGCGCCACGTGCCGACCAGCGCCTTCATCGCGGCGAAGGTCGCGTCGGCGGGAGCAGTCGCAGTGGGGGCGGGCGGCACGGGTGCGGCGGCGGTGGCCGGGACCGCGAGCAGCGCCAGCGACAGCGCGGCGAACCAGCGGCCAGCGCCGCTGGGAGGGCGCTGGCCGCGTGGGCTCATGGCTTGGCCGCCTTGCCGTCCGTCTTGGCCTTGTGCTCGGCAAGGAGGCGGTCGATCTCGGCGATGCGCTGACGCTCGGCCGAGACGCTGGGCAGGCCCTTGAGCCGGCAGGTCGCCCACAGCGCCTTGCGCTCGGTTTCGAGGCGCTTGAGGTAGAGGTCGGCCATCAGTCGTGCGTCCGATCGCCGGCGCCGATGTAGAGCTCGTTGCCGCCTTCGCGGTATTTTTCGCTCATTTGGGCCATGCCGGCTTCGGCATCGGCTTCGGTGAGGGATGGAACAGGCCCTCCCCCAGCCCCTCCCGCCGGCGGGAGGGGAGTGTTGAGCATTCCGGCTTCCTGCTTCGCCGCAAAGTCCCTGACCTCCTGCGTGATCTTCATGCTGCAGAATTTGGGGCCGCACATGGAGCAGAAGTGGGCGGTCTTGGCGCCTTCGGCGGGAAGCGTCTGGTCGTGATATTGCTCGGCGGTGTCGGGGTCGAGGCTGAGGTTGAACTGGTCGCGCCAGCGGAATTCGAAGCGGGCGCGGCTCAGCGCGTCGTCGCGCATCTTGGCGGCGGGGTGGCCCTTGGCGAGGTCGGCGGCATGGGCGGCGAGCTTGTAGGTCACCACCCCGACCTTGACGTCATCGCGGTCGGGCAGGCCGAGATGCTCCTTGGGCGTGACGTAGCAAAGCATTGCGGTGCCGTACCAGCCGATCATCGCGGCGCCGATGCCGCTGGTGATGTGGTCGTAGCCCGGCGCGATGTCGGTGGTGAGCGGCCCCAATGTGTAGAAGGGCGCCTCGCCGCACGCCTCGAGCTGCTTGTCCATATTCTCCTTGATCTTGTGCATCGGCACGTGGCCGGGGCCTTCGATCATAACCTGGACGTCGCTTTCCCACGCGCGCTTGGTGAGTTCGCCCAGCGTGTAGAGCTCGGCGAATTGCGCCTCGTCATTGGCGTCGGCGATGCTGCCGGGGCGGAGGCCGTCGCCGAGGCTGTAGGCGATGTCGTAGGCCTTCATGATTTCGGTGATCTCGTCGAAGCGTTCGTAGAGGAAGCTTTCGCGATGATGCGCGAGGCACCACTTGGCCATGATCGATCCGCCGCGGCTGACGATCCCGGTGACGCGCTTGGCGGTCATGGGCACGTAGGGCAGGCGGACGCCGGCGTGGATGGTGAAATAGTCGACGCCCTGCTCGGCCTGCTCGATCAGCGTGTCGCGGAAGATCTCCCACGTCAGGTCCTCGGCGATGCCGCCGACCTTCTCGAGCGCCTGGTAGATGGGGACGGTGCCGATCGGCACGGGCGAGTTGCGAATGATCCATTCGCGCGTGTCGTGGATGTTGCGGCCGGTCGACAGGTCCATGACCGTGTCCGCGCCCCAGCGGATCGACCAGACCATCTTGTCGACTTCGGAGGCGACGTCGCTGGCGACGGCCGAATTGCCGATGTTGGCGTTGATCTTGACCAGAAAGTTGCGGCCGATCGCCATCGGTTCGGATTCGGGGTGGTTGATGTTGTTGGGGATGATCGCGCGGCCGCGGGCGACCTCGTCACGGACGAATTCGGGGGTGACGTAGTCGGGGATGGTCGCGCCAAAGCTCTCGCCGTCGCGGACATAATCCCTGAGCATCTCGCGGCCGAGATTCTCGCGGGTCGCGACATATTCCATTTCGGGCGTGATGATGCCGCGGCGGGCGTAGTGCATCTGGCTGACGTTCATGCCCGGCCTGGCGCGCAGCACGCGGCGGCGGACGTTGGGGAAGGGGGCGACGCCGCCGCTGCGATCGGGGCCGAGCTGGCCGTTATCCTCGGGCCGGACTTCGCGCTGGGCGACCTCCTCGACATCGCCGCGCGCGCGGATCCAGTCGCGGCGAAGCTCGGGCAGGCCGGCGTCGATATCGATGCGCGCGTTCGGGTCCGAATAGGGGCCGCTGGTGTCGTAGACGTTGAGCGAGGGCTCGCCGCACGACGGTTCGAGGTCGATGGCGCGCATTGCGACCTTGAGGGGGCCGACGTGGATCTTGCGGCTGCCGCGGATCGGGCCGGTGGTGACCTTCGGGGCGCTGCTGATCTTGGGGTCGATGTCGGCCATGAGTCGTGTCTCCAATTGCGGAGGGACACGGGCGAGCCGTTTCCCTCCCTACGCCGGGCTAAACCGGATCAGGTTCGACGGGTCGCAGTCTTGAACTGCCTCTCAGCCGCAATCGGCTCCCCGGGGATGGCCTGGGTTTTAGGCGTGCTTGCGCGAAAGGGGAAGCGTCAGCGCGCGAAGCCGCCGGCGCGCTGCTCGGCGGCGGAAAGGATGCCGTCCTTGTCGGTGTCGAGCCGGTCGAAGTTGGCAAGGGTAAGCGTGCGATATTCGACCAGCGTGACCTTGCCGTCGCGATTGCCGTCCAGCCGCGACATGACGCCGGTCGGATCGACCGCGGGCAGCTTGCCGCCGCCGTTGGCCGCGGTGAATTCGGCGGGGCTGATCTGTCCGTTGCGGTCCTTGTCGATCGACGCGAAGGCGGCGGCGATGCGCGCCTGCGCAGAGGCGGCGACGATGCGCTGCTGGTTGGCGGCAACCTCGGCGCGGGTCGCGCCGCCGTCGTTGTTGGCGTCGATCCGCCGATATTCGGCGTCCATCGTGGCGAGGAAGGTCGCGCGGCTGAGCGGTGGCGCGGCCGGCGCCGTCTGCGCCAAGGCGGGGGCGGCGACGAGGCCGAGAAGCATGACCGTTCCGAACTTCCGCATACGCAACCCTTTTCCCTGATGGAGCGAGGCGCGGACGATAGGTCGCCGCAGTCTCGCCGTCGAGCCGTTACCTGTTAATCGAGCGTTTGCAACCAATTGCGGGGCCATGGGTTAACGCAGCTTCGAGTGGTTCGTTCGTCGTCCCGACACGGTCCTATTCGACGACGTGTGGGGTTTCGTTTGTCGTCATCGACCAATTCGTTCGCGGAATCGCGAAACCCTGCGTCCGACGGCATCCGCACCAATTCATTCATCGTATCCATCAAGAGCGCCTGTCGACACGGGACCGTCGCGCGCGCCCGCATTCCAGCGGTTCCAGTCAGCACGCGGCTGTTTCGCATGCTGACCAACAGGGAGGTATTCTCATGACCAATTCGACCATGTTCAAATCGGCGTCGGTGCTGGCGATCGGCTTCGCCACGCTCGCCATCGCGACGCCCGCCGCGGCACAGCAAGCCTGCGACATCAACGGTGTTCCTCAGACGGCCCCCACATCGCCCGGTTCGTTCGAGTGCGGCACCACCGCCAATGCGACCGACGTCAACACCACCGCGGTCGGCCAGGACGCCGACGCGACCGACGACGACGCGACCGCGGTTGGCTTCAACGCCAACTCGACCGGGTTCCATTCGTCGGCCTTCGGCGCACTGTCGGATGCGACCGGGATCGGCGCGACCGCGATCGGTTGGGAAGCCGATGCATTTGGTGACCGTTCGACCGCGCTAGGCAACTCCGCCAAGGCGACCGCCGCCGACAGCACCGCACTCGGCCGCAGCGCCACCGCGACGACTGCCAACTCGACCGCCGTAGGCCAGGTCGCCAACGCAACGGGCCTTCGTTCGACGGCCGTCGGCAGCCAAGCCGATGCCACCGACGAAGAAGCGACCGCAGTTGGCTTCAACGCCAACTCGACCGGCTTCCACTCGACCGCAATCGGAGCGCTTTCGGACGCGACCGGGCTCGGCTCGACCGCGATCGGCTGGGAAGCCGATGCCACCGGCGCGCGCAGCACCTCGCTCGGCAACTCGGCCAAGGCGACCGGCGACGACAGCACCGCGCTTGGCCGTAGCGCCACGGCGACGACCGCCAACTCGACCGCCGTCGGCCAAATCGCAACCGCCTCGGGCCTGCGCTCGACCGCGCTCGGCAGCCAGGCCGACGCGACCGACGAAGAAGCGACCGCGGTCGGCTTCAACGCCAACTCGACCGGCTTCCACTCGACCGCGGTCGGCGCGCTTTCGGACGCGACCGGGCTCGGCTCGACCGCGATCGGCTGGGAAGCCGACGCGACGGGTGCGCGCAGCACCGCACTCGGCAACTCGGCCAAGGCGACCGGCGACGACAGCACCGCGCTCGGCCGTTCGGCCGTCGCATCGGGCGCGAACAGCGTCGCGATCGGTGTCGGCTCGACCGCAACGCAGGCCAACACGGTGTCGGTCGGCACGGTCGGCGGCGAGCGTCGCATCGTCAACGTCGCGGCGGGCTCGGCCCCGACCGACGCGGTCAACTTCGGCCAGCTGACGTCGATCTCAGGTTCGGTCAGCACGCTGCAGACTTCGCTCGGCGCGACCAACACCGCGGTGACCGCGCTGCAGACGCGCGACACGGCGCAGCAGGCGCAGATCAACGGCCTGTTGTCGGCGGACACTGCGTTCGACGGTCGCATCGACGCGCTTGAAGCCGTGGCGATCAACTTCGGCGAAGACCTGGACCGGATCGACGACCGCGCCTCGGCCGGTACTGCGACCGCGATCGCGCTGGGTGGCCTCGGCTTCATCCCTGACAAGCCGATCAGCATCTCGGGCAACGGCGGCTTCTACCGCGGTGCCTATGCCGGTGCGTTCAACATCGGCGCGATGGTCAGCCCGAATGCCGCCGTCAACGCGGGCATTGCCAAGGGTTTCAACAAGGGCGGCAAGGTCGGCGCGCGCGTCGGCTTCACCTTCGGCTTCTAGGCCGAGGCCAAGCCTGTAACGAAGAAGGGCGGCACCGATGGTGCCGCCCTTTTTTGTGCTTGCCGTGGAAGGCGGGACTTACCAGCTGTAGCCGAGGCCGACCGCGCCGAACCAATTGCCCGCGCTGCCGCGATCGGCGACGATCGGGCTGTCCTTGAAATCGCCGACGAGGCGCTTGTAGCTGCCGGTGCCGAACAGACCCCAGCCCTTGCGCAGGTCGCCGCTGAGCGATTGGGTCGCGAGTAGGCTGACCTGCCAGCTCTTCATGCCGCCTTCGGGGGTGTAGGTCGGCAGGCCGCTGGCCAAAGAGTCGGCGGCGTCGATCCCGAAATAATAGCGCGCGAACTTGTCGGTGGTGAAATCGGCTGACACCGACGCGCCGACGTAGGTCTTGAGCGACAACGGGGTTCCGAAATCGACCGAGGGAGTGAACACCCAGCTTTCGTGCGCATTGCCGACGTCCTTGACCGCGTCGAGACGGAAGCTGAGCGAGTCATAAGGGTTGGTGAGACCCTTGATAGACACGCCGCCGAAGCCGCCCACCTCGATCGCCGCTTTCTTGTCGCGGAGGCGGTTGACGACATCGTCCTCGACCTTGCCGGTGCGATTGAGGCGGACGCCGACGATCGGGCCGGCGTCGACATCGAGCTTGCCACCGCCATCAATGATGTCGGCATACAGATAGGTGCCGCGCGACGAGATGCTGATCCCGTTCGTCTTGGCACGAAGGATCGCGCCGGGGATGATGCGATAGTCGTTCGACCCCTCATAATCGGCGACCACACCGGCGCCGAGACCGATGCTGAGATATTCGGCCGGCGGCTGGACGTCGGGCAGCAGCGGCGGCTGGTCGGCGGTCGTGCTTTGCGCCAGCGCGGGCGTCGCCATCAGCGCGGTGGCGAGAAGGATGGAACGGGCAAAATTCATGGTGCAACTCCCCTGTATCGACGGGCAAGCGCGCCATTCGATGCAAGGTTCCCGGCGAGGAAGACGGGGAAACGGGTTTGAAAGGTCGCCGAGGCGGCCTTGGCGGCGGTCAGACAGGCTCGAACGAAGCGTTCCGACGGTGGCTCGCCCTTGAAAAGCATGGGAATCTCTCCATTATCCGGCGATGGAATTTCGCCAATCCTATCCGACGCTCAGCGAGCGAATGGTTAGCCACTGGGAGCGCGGAGTCCGGATCGCGACGCGCTTCGCGATCGGATTTGGCTTGTCCACGCTCGCCGGGATCGGGATCGGCTTCGCGGTCACCGACGACGTGCTGGCGCAGATTTTCGTGACGGTGTTGTCCGCCTTTGCGCTGTGGATCCCGATCGTCGTCATCCTGGCCCGGGTCGAGCGGTGGCGGCTTGGACGGCAAAAAGGAGCGGTGACGGCCGCGCCCTCACACGCTCCGAGCGTGAACGCCGACTTCGAGCGGGATTGGCGGCGCCTGACGTCGCTGGCGCCGAGGGAAGGGATGCGCCTGTCCGCGATCAAGTCGTCGATCGACCGCAGCCGGCTGGCGCTGGGCAAGAGCGAGCTCGACCCCGATGCAAAGGATCTGTGCGTCCTGATCGACCGGCGCCTCCCCGAGCTGGTCCACTACGCGCTCGACGACTTGCCGCCCGACGATACGGGGCGGCGCCGGCAGGTCGGCGAGCTGATCGACCTGATCGAGCAATTCGCCCGCCATTGCGGCAAGCGGCGGGACACGGTGTCGGGCGGGGACGCACGTGAGGCGGCGATCCTTCGCCGCCGCTTCGAGGCGCGGCTGGCTGATTATCGCGACGGGCTTTGACGCCCCCCTAGAGCTTAGTCGCCTTCGCCGGGCTCGCTCGAAAAATACTTATCGAACTTGCCTTCCTCGCCCTTATGCTCGTCGGCGTCGGCGGGGCTGTCCTTCTTTCGGGTCAGGTTGGGCCATTCGGCCGAGAAGGTCGCGTTGAGCTCGAGCCACTTTTCCTGTCCGCTCTCGGTGTCGGGCAGGATCGCTTCGGCCGGGCACTCGGGCTCGCACACGCCGCAATCGATGCATTCGTTGGGGTTGATGACGAGCATATTCTCGCCCTCGTAGAAGCAATCGACCGGACACACTTCGACGCAGTCCATATATTTGCAGCGGATGCAGGCGTCGGTGACGACGTAGGTCATGGCGGTGTCGAGCTCCCTTGTTTGTCCCGTCGCTAGGCCAGCGAGGCGCGCGGCGTCAATCGGCGAGGTGTTGCTGCGAGACGTTCGCATTTTGCGGCGGCTCGGTCCGCTCGGCATAGCAGGTGCGCGCTTCCGCGGGCGGGCCGCGGCGGAGGGGCAGGACAAGCACCTCGATCACCCGGACCTGGCCGTGGAGCGGGAGCGCAATGATCGATCCGACGCGGACATCTTCCGAAGTCTTGGCAACGCGCTTGCGATCGACGCGGACATGCCCGCCCTCGATCAGCGCCTGCGCAAGCGTGCGGCTCTTCACCAACCGGATGCAGTGCAGGTAGCGGTCGAGGCGCAAGGGCGACTAGCGCTTCAGCCCGGCGAGGGCGGCAAAGGCGTTGCCGGGACGCGCGGGGACAGGCTCGCGACGGCGGACGTGGCGCTGCCCGCGCCATTTCCACGCGTCGCCGGCGGGAACGAAGCCGACCTCGGCCATGAGACGGCGGACGGTTTCCTCGTCGAGCCCGAGGCTGGTTACCAATGCGCGGTCGATCGGGTCGACGCCCTTGATCGCGCGGGCCTGGTGGGCGTGGGTCGCGAGCCGGTCGGCAAGGTCGAGCCGAAGCCACGTCGCGCCGAAGCGGCGGTAGGCGAGCGCGGCGCCGCGCGGGTCGGCGCTGCCGTCGAGCGTTGCGGCGCCGGCTGCGGGCAGGCGCGGCATCGGCTGGCTTGCGCGCACGCTGAGCAATGCGGCGCGGAGCGACTGCGCGCCGGGCTTGAGCAGCGCCGGGACGAACAGGTCGAGCGCGCCCAGGCGAACCTTGAGCCGGTGAAGCGCATGGCGGTCGACGCGGTCGAGCGCGGCGAGTTGCTCGGTCAGTGCTCGGCGCGGCAGCGTGCCGCCCGCATCGGTGAGCATCGCCGCGAGCGCGCGAACGCCGGGTGTTGCGGCAGGGTCGGCGGCGGCGCGCGCGAGCGAGCGAAGCGCGGGAAGCTGTCGCGTCACCTGGCCCTCGACCCAGCGCTCGAGCCGCGCGCGGAGGGCGGCGCGGCGGGTGGCGGACAGGCGGTCGAGCGGGCGCGTGGTGCGCACCGCGGGCTCGAGCAGGCTTCGTCCGGGCGCAAGGCGCGCGAGGATATGGCCCTCCCACGCGATGCCAAGGCCGCCGGCTTCTTCGACCAGGGTGAAGCAATGGTCGTCTGCGGCACACAGGCCGGCGGCGCGACGATCGAGTTCATCGCCGAGGCGGCGTTCGGCGGCGGCAAGCAGCAGCCGCTTGTCGGCGTGGCGCGCGGTCGGGTCGACGCGAAACTCAAAACCGGCTAGGTGGCCGATCGGTTCGGGGCCGACGCTGACCTCGCCGTCGGCGGCAACCGTCACCGGCAACGCGTCGGCCCCGCGCGCGCCGATGTCGCGCACCAGCACGGCGGTACGGCGGTCGACGAAGCGCTGGGTCAGCCGTTCGTGAAGCGCATCGCTCAATCGGCCCTCGACGCTGCGCGTCCGCTCTGCCCACTTGTCGGGGTCGGCAAGCCAGTCCGAGCGCTGCGCAATGTAGGCCCAGCTACGGATGCCGGCGAGGCGGTCGGCAAGCGCCTCGATATCGCCCACGACATTGTCGAGCCGCGCGACCTCGGCGGCGAACCATTCGTGCGGGATGTGCCCGCCTTCGCCGATGTAGCTGTAAAGGCGGCGGACCATGCGCGCATGGTGCATCGGCCCGACCTTGCGGAAATCGGGAAGCCCGCACACCGCCCATAGCCGCCGCGCGCGGCGCTCACGCTGCGCGGCGACGGCAGGATCCTCTGCGATCAGCTTGAGCACCGCGAGATCGATCGCCAGCGGCGCGGCGCGAAGCAGCGGATCGTCGGGGCGCTGCTCCAGGCTGTGAATCAGGTCGTTGACCGAGGTGAAGTCGAGATCGGCGCTACGCCAATAGAGATGGTCGAGCGGGCGGAAGCGGTGGTCCTCGATCGCAAGGGCTTCCTCCTCGCTGAATTCGGGTCCGCGCTCCCCGCCGAGGCTCAGGGTGCCGAAGCTGCCGTCGCGCTGGTGGCGCCCGGCGCGGCCCGCGATCTGCGCCATTTCGGGGATGGTCAGGCGGCGGTCGCGGTGGCCGTCGAACTTTTCGAGTCCCGCGAAGGCGACGTGGGTCACGTCCATGTTGAGGCCCATGCCGATCGCGTCGGTGGCGACGAGGTAATCGACCTCGCCGCGCTGGAACATCGCCACCTGCGCATTGCGGGTCGCGGGCGACAGCGCGCCCATCACCACTGCCGACCCGCCCTTGAACCGGCGCAGCATCTCGGCGAGCGCGTAAACCTGCTCAGCGGAGAAGGCGACGATCGCGCTTCGCGGCGGCAAGCGTGACAGCTTGGCCGAGCCGGCATAGCGCAGCGTCGAAAAGCGCGGACGGCTGACGATCTCGGCCTCGGGCAGCAGCTTGCGCACGAGCGGCTTGAGCGTGTCGGAGCCGAGGATCAGCGTTTCCTCGCGGCCGCGGGCGCGCAGCATGCGGTCGGTAAAGACGTGTCCGCGCTCGGGGTCCTGGCCCAGCTGCGCCTCGTCGATCGCGGCGAAGGCGAAGTCGCGCTTTTCCTCGCCCTCGTTGCCGACGGGCATGCTTTCGGCAGTGGTCAGGAAATAGCGCGCGGTCTTGGGAACGATGCGTTCTTCGCCTGTGATCAGCGCCACCTGTGCCGCGCCCTTGATCGCGACGACCCGATCGTAGACCTCGCGTGCCAGCAGGCGCAGCGGGAAACCGATGACCCCCGACGAATGGGCGCACATCCGCTCGATCGCCAAGTATGTCTTGCCGGTGTTGGTGGGGCCAAGGATGGCCCGGACGATCCCGTCGCTGGCGCCGGTCATGCCATGCAGTTTGGCATGGGCGACGCCAAGCGCAAGTCGCCGACCCGACGTTTATTCGACTTTAACCTCTTTTAACCATGACGGGGCGAACGTTCGTCTCGTGGAAGGAAATTCGTTGCTCGACATGCGCGCCCATTGGCGGACGGCTCCCGCGATCGGCCTCGCGCCGACGTTCGGTCGCCGGGCGCGGACGTGGCGCGAATTCGACCTTCGAGTCGATTTGGCGGAAGACCTGCTGTCGCCGCGCTGGTGGCGCGGCGCGGCGACGCTGGCCTTGCTGTGTGGAACGGTCGGACTGCTGGCCCCGGCGCCGTTCGAGCCGCTGCCTGCCGGCCAGCCCGATCTGGTGGGATCGGCCGAGGCCGAGCAATTTCGCGCGGCGGCGATCGGGACGGCGATAAGCGGATCACGCACTGGAGGGCGGATGGCGGCGACCACGCTGGTCGAGCCGCTGACGCATGCGCCCGAACGCCCGACGATCGAATTGTTCGCGAAGCTTGGCACGGGCGATACGATTGCGCGGTTGCTGGCGCGCGCCGGGGTCGGCTTCGGCGAAGCGGGACAGGCGGCGCGGCTGATCGCGGCATCGGCGCCGGGAGGGATCGCGCCGGGCACCAACATCTCGATCCGGCTCGGCCGGCGGACCGCGGCGGGCAGGCGCCCGATCGACCGCGTCGCGCTGCGCGCTGGGCTCGATCTCAACCTCGCCATCGTCGGCGGTACGAACGGCCTGTCGGTTGAGGCCAGCCGCATCGCCGTCGACGCCACCCCCCTGCGCGTTCGCGGACGCGTGGGCGACGGTCTGTACTGGGCGCTGCGCTCGTCGGGTGTCGGCACGCAGACCGCAAGCGAATATCTGCGCGCGATCGGCGGCGTGATCGACGTCGGCGGCGGAGTCGGCCCCGATGACCGCTTCGACCTGATCATCTCCAACCGCCGCGCCGCGACCGGCGAGAATCAGAGCGGGCCATTGCTCTATGCCGCGATCGAACGATCGGGCGCGCCGGCGGTCCGCCTGATGAAATGGCCGGTCGGGGGCCGCGCCGAATGGATCGATACGGCGGGCGCGGGGCGACAGGTCGCGGCGATGGCGTGGCCGGTGCAGGGGCGCATTACCTCGGGCTTCGGGCCGCGGGTTCACCCGATCCTGCGCTTCGCCCGGATGCACAAGGGAATCGACTTCGGCGCTCCCTCGGGCGCGCCGATCGTCGCTGCGTCGGACGGACAGGTGGCGCGGGCGGGATGGGCGGGCGGATATGGCCGGCAAGTGCGGATCGCGCACGGTGGCGGGCTGATGACCAGCTATAGCCACATGAGCCGGCTGGTGGTCGAACCCGGCAGCATGGTCCGCGCGGGCCAGCTGATCGGCTATGTCGGATCCAGCGGCCTGTCGACCGGCCCGCATCTTCACTACGAAGTCTATCGCGACGGCCGCCCGGTCAATCCGATAGGCGTCAAGTTCGCCAGCCGCTCGCTGCTCAACGGCGACAATTTGACCCGCTTCAAGGCGCGGCTCGGCCAATTGATGGCGGTCGGCACGCGCGGGTGAGGCCCGAATCAAAACGGCCGGCACGCGCTAGTCGCGGACCGGCCGTCTTGGACCTGCGTCGGGCTTAATTCGCGGCGCCCTCGCCCTTTTTCGCGGCTTCCGCCTTTAGCTTGCTTTCGTCCTTCGCCATTTCTTCCGCGATCATTGCGGCGTCCATCGGCTTGAGCTTTGGCGAAAGCTTCGTGAATTCCTCTTCGGTGCCTGGCGACAGGTTGGGACGGCCAACCATCATGCCCATCGCGATCTTGCACTTCACGAAGCTGGTCTCGTCGGGCTCGACCTGCACGGTCACCGCGTCCGTCGCTTCGCTTTTTGCCGTGTATGTGTGAACGCCCGGCGCGGCATCGACGACATAGTAGCGATTGCCGTGAACCCGACCCACCATCTTGCCATTTTCACGTACCGTGCACTTCATCGCGGCGCCCATCCCGCCGGGACGGAAGAACACCACTTGACCCAGGCCAGGCTTCGGCGAGGGAAGGACGATGGGCGCGGCGGCGGGCTTGTCGGCGGCGAGCGAGGTCGCCGGGGCGAGCAGCAGTGCGGAAAACGAAAGCAACATCATCTTGGTCACGAAAAATCCCCCTGAGTTCTTACTTGATAGCGTTTGAGGTGACCGGCTGAGGCAGCACGATCGGCACAGCCGCATTCACCGTCGGCACCAGCAGGTGGAGCGGAAGTTCGATGTCGGCCGATGTCTTGGCGAAGGCTTCGGTGCCGTTCGGCACGACGGCCGAGTGGCCAGTGGTGACCATCGCCGCGATCCCGCCGATGGCACCGCCGGCGATCGTCAAGCCGGTCGCGAGACCCTCGTTATTCTTGCCGGTAGCCGGCGCGAGCCGGAAAGATCGAAGCGGGATGGTGACGCCTGGCGCCAACTCCAGCGTCCGGGCGGCGAGAAGCAGTTCCCCTGCCTTTCCGCCCATCCCCTTTTTGGCAGCGTGAACGACCTCGCCAACGCCCTTGGTCCCTGCCGGGATTGCGAGCGTGTCCGTGACTTTAAGCGGGACCGCGAGCACGATGACGATCTTGTCGCCCGTAACATGCGTGTTCGAGTTGACCTCGCCCTCGACCCTCAGGCGGAGCGGCGTCAGCGCCGGGACCTTCACGGTCGACGCGACGACGGCCGGCACCGTGGCTGGATCGGCCTGCGGCGCCGCCGCCGTCGGATGCGCAAGCGCGAGCGCGCCACACAGCGTGATCAGGTTCATTCGGATGCCCCCCAGCACGTATTGAACGCCGTGATAATCGAACATTTCGTGCCCGCGCAAGCGGTCAGATTGTCCGGTTCGCGATCAATCGGGGAGGTCGGAAGGGGGCTACCCGCCCGCCTTACCGCCCGTGGCCGCGCCAGCGTTTGACGGTGCGGCCGATGATGCCGGCCTCGTCGCCGACTTCGCGCCATGAGGCGGCGAAGCTGGGGTCGCTCGAGGCGGGACGCTTTTCGGGTTCGAGATCGTCGAAGCGAACGCGGATCGGGATCGCGACACCTTCGCCGCAGACGATGCATTCGCGGTTGCGAAGCGCCGGGATCGCATCGAGGAACCCACGCGCGCCTTCGGGCATCGCGGCGCGCACGCAGGCCTGATCTCGGTCGTTGTTGAGACGCATGGAAATGATCGTGCCGCACTGCGACAACACGCCTTCGGCAAGATCCGACGGGCGCTGCGTGATGAGGCCCAGGCTGACGCCGTATTTACGGCCTTCCTTGGCGATCCGCTCGAGGATCTTGCGGACAGCCTGGCCGCTCGCATTCTCATCCTTGGGAACATAGCGGTGGGCTTCTTCGCAGACGAGCAGCAGCGGTCGCTGCGCCTCGGTCCGCGACCAGATCGCATAGTCGAACACCATCCGCGCCAGCACTGAGACGACGACGCTGGTGACTTCGCTGGGAACCCCCGACACGTCGACGATCGAGATGGGGCGACCGTTCGACGGCAGGCGGAACAGCTTGCCGATGAAGCTGGCCATCGTGTCGCCGACGAGCATGCCAGAGAACATGAAGCTGTAGCGCGGATCGGCGCGGATCTCGTCGAGCTTGTTCTTCAGCCGTTGGTACGGCGTGGTGTCGCCGGCACGGTCGAGCTTGCCCATTTCCGCGACCAGGATCTGGTTGAGGTCGGTCAGCAGATAAGGAATCGGCGAGTCGACGGTGACGCGGCCATATTGTTCGGACGATTTCGACTTGGTGCGCGCGGCGAGCAGCACCTTGGCGAGGATGTCGGCGTCGCGCTGACGCTCGGCCCCGTCAGTGGTGAGCAGGACTTCGCAATGTTCCTCGAAGTTGAGCAGCCAGTAGGGCAGCTGAAGGTTGTCGACGTTGAACAGTTCGCCGCACGACTTGAAGGCGGCGCTATATTCGCCGTGCGGATCGATCATGACGATGTGGCCCTCGGGGCTAAGCTCCGAAATGCGATGGAGGATCAGCGCGACCGAAGTCGACTTACCGGTGCCGGTCGACCCCAGGATCGCGAAATGCTTCGACAGCATCGGATCGACGTAGAGCGTGCCGCGGATGTCGTCGGTCGGATAGACGGTGCCGATTTCGACGTGCGGCGAATCGTCGGCGGCGAAGATGGCGCGCATGTCGTCGGTGGTGACCGGAAGCACGGCGACGCCGGGAATCGGATAGCGGGTGACGCCGCGACGGAAATGGCCGAGGCCCCCGTCACTGCGCTCACTGCCTTCGCCGAGAAAGTCGACGTTGGCGATGACGGTGCCGGGCTCGTCGCCGGCGCGAAGCGTGCGGACGTTAGCGATCAGCCAGCTGATCCCGACCTTCATCTTGATCTGGCTGCCGACCTGTCCCGACATGGCGATCGACTGGTCTTCATGGCCCTGGAGCTCGACAAGCGTCGCGGTGTCCATGACGACGCGCGATCCCGACCCGGCGATCTCGAGCACTTGGCCGATCGTCGGCACCTTGAGCGCGCTTCCGGCCATCGGCACGACCGCGCCGCCATCGCTGAAATTGCTGAACTCGTCGAGGAACTGCCTCAGGTCCGGCTGGTCGTTCATACTCACGCATCCTGTCGAAAACGGATCAAGGATGCGGTGAGTAGCCGAACGGAGTTAACAAGCGCTTAGGAACGGCGGCGGAAGGCCATTGCGGCGCCCCAGCCGAGGCCGACCGAGAGGATCACCGCGGCAAGGCCGTAAAGGAAACCGTGGCGTTCGGCGGCCAGCGCGACGAAGCGTTCGAAGCCCGACTTGCCGATCTCGATCTCGCGCGTGGCGGCGGCGATGACCTTGCCGTCGGCGACGAGGAAGGTCTCGGCAGTGTAGGTGCCGACCGGGACCTTGCTGGGGATGTCGATGCGCGCGCGGTAGAGGACGCCTTCACTGATCTCGACCCCGTCCGGATCCTGTCCGTAGAGGCGCTCGCGGCGGCGGAGGTCGAGCAGGCCAGCCTCGAACCGCCGTTCCTTTTCGGGAAGCGCGCCGCCGCCGGGCGACAGCTGCAGGTCCTGCAGGCCAAGCTCGTAAATCGCGGCGGTGCGCTCGTCGACGAGGTCGCGCACCGGCCGCGACGAGGCGACCGAGTAGAAGCTGGGGGCCGAGCGGAAGCGGTTCGAGTCGGCGTTCATCCAGATGCCGGCGATCTTCTGCTTTTCGCGCACCAGAATCGGTTCGACCGGACCTTTGAGGACGACGACCACGTCGGCGGGGTCGGTCGGAACGCGCCCGCCGGGATAGAGGATCGCGCCGAACAGCAGCAGCTGCGCACCGGTGAAGCTATAGCGAATTTCGATCGAGCGCGACGAAATGTCGGGGACCAGCTTGGGCTGGTTCGCCGGCGATTGCGCCATCAGCATCGGCGCGGCGAGCGCGAGGATCAGCGCGCGCTTCACAGATATTCGATCGTGTAGATTTCGTCGGGACGCCACGCGAGGCCGAGCAGCATGCGCAGCGCGACGAGCAGGATGATGATCGCGAGCGCAAGGCGAAGCAGGTCGGGCTTCAGCTTGGTCGCCAGCACCGCGCCATATTGCGCGCCGATCACACCGCCGACGAGCAGCAGAGCGGCCAGCACGATGTCGACCGCCTGCGTCGTCATCGCGTGGACCATCGTCGTCACCGCGCTGACCGCAAGGATCATGACGAGGCTGGTGCCGACGACCACGCGCGCGGCCATGCCGAGAATGTAGATCATCGCGGGAACGAGGATGAAGCCGCCGCCGACGCCGAGCAGGACGGTCATGATCCCGGCGAGAAAGCCCAGCGCGAGCGGGGCCAGCGGCGAGAGGTAGAGGCCCGAATCGTAGAAGCGCCAGCGCAGCGGCAGGCTGGCAACCCAGCGATTGTGCCGCGGGCGCTCACGGGGGGGCGCGACCTTGACCCAGCCGAGCGCGATCAGCGCGTCCTTTAGCATCAGCCCGCCGATCCCGCCGAGCAAGGTGACGTAGAGAAAGCCAATGACGAGATCGATCTGTCCCGACGATTGCAGCAGCTTGAACAGGAAGGCACCGACAATGCTGCCGACCGCGCCGCCGGCGATCATCACCCCGCCCATCTTCAGGTCGACGCCGCCGCGCTGGAAATGCGCATAGACGCCCGACACGCTGGCGCCGGTAATCTGGGTCGTCGCGGACGCGACCGCGACGGTCGGGGGAATGCCGTAGAAGATGAGCAGCGGCGTCGTCAGGAAACCGCCGCCGACCCCGAACATGCCCGACAACAGGCCGACCAGCCCGCCAAGCAGGACGATCAGCAGGGCGTTGACCGATTGGCCGGCGATGGGAAGGTAGATATCCATGAAGTGTGCGTACGCGACGCTAGCCGCAAAAACACGTCAACACCAAGGCGGCGGCGGAAAGGCCTTAGAAGTCGCCGCCCAGCGTCACCACCGCGCCCGATCCGGGCAGCGCATTGCCGGCAAGCTGATGGCGGTAATCGAGGTGAACCTTCATCTTGTTGCCGACCTTCAGCGAAACTCGTGGCCCGACGTCGAACCGCGAGAGGCCCGGCTGCGCGCCGCCCCACATCCCGACGCCGGCCGACAGGTTGCGCCACACCGGGCGGCTGACCGCCGCCGATCCATCGACGAACCAAGCGCGGTCGCGGACGCCGACGATGCCGGTCTGCAGATAGGCGTCGAGCGCGCTGTCCCACGGCATCGGGCGACCGTAGAGCCCACCTTCCGAGAACAGCGTCAGTTCGGCGGCGATCGCCGAGCAGGATCGCAGCCGGTGACATAGGTCAGCGCTGTAGAAACATGCCGATGTGAATGGAATAGCCCCGACGCACCGGCGATTCCCCTCAATCGCAACGTTCCGAGCGGGACGATTGATGTCAGAACGGAGGAAGTCGGGCAAGCGGGCAAGGGGGTTCTTGCGGGGAACGCGCGGCCTTTCGGCGCATTTACCATGTTGAAAGGTCCCCTGCCCCATCATGTCCGACATGAACGTCCCTCCACACGCCCGGACCATGGCGGTTGCCCTCGGCGCGCGCATGCATGCCCGGTCGGCGTCGCTGTTGCAGTCGCTGGAGGGCGGGTTGCCGCGCGTGATGACGATCTGGCTGGTCGTCGCCGTGCTGGCATCCGCCGTGCGGATCATGGTCAGCCCGCTTTCCGCGACCCCCGATCTGTCAACGATGATGCCCTATTTGCTTCTAGTGATCGCGCCGTTGCTGTCGATGGGATTGGCGCTTCACTGGTTCCGCGACGGCGACGCGATCCCGCAGCCGACGATCCGGATGGCGCGCGTCGGACGGTGGCGGTCGGTCGATGCGGCCGAGGCCCGGGGCCATCGTCTTTACGGGACGAGCGGGATCATGGTGTCGCTGCTGGTCGGCATGCTGCTGAACGTGCCGGTTCGTGCGCTGGAATATCTCGCTGCCATTCCCGCTTTGTCGGGGCCGGTGCCGCATTGGCTGTCGACGCTGCACTTGTTCATGACGCTCGACGTGGTGCTGCTCTCCAGCCTTTATACGATTGCGTTCGTGGCGGCGCTGCGCCGGGTGCCGCTGTTCCCTCGCCTGCTGGTGGCAATCTGGCTGTTCGATCTGGCGATGCAACTGACGATCGCGGGCACCGTGGCTGGCGTAGGTGGGCTGCCGCCGCGCGTCGCCGACGCGCTGCACGCGCTACTCGAGGGCAATAGCCAAAAGGTGCTGATCAGCGTCGCGTTGTGGCTTCCCTATCTGCTGATGTCGAAGCGGGTGAACGTGACCTTCCGTCACCGAGTCGAAGCCTGACCGAATCGCGCGATAGCGCGGCAAATCTCGTCACTTTCCCGTGGCCAAGCGCGCGTCGTTCAGACGAGAATCGCTTTCTATAAGACTTCCGAGTCTCGATTTGAAACGCTGGCACGGCGCCGAAACAAGTTATTTTGAACGCAATTGCAACGACATAGCTATGTCCGGTTCCAGACGGTAGTTAATCCTGATTAAACATCTCTGGTTGACAAGAAGTTAAGACAAGAACAACTTCTGCCTCGTCAAGCCAGCCGGGGGGCTGCGCGAAGACGGTACGCGTTGAACGCTACGTTGTTTTGCAGCTTCATTGGCCGGGCGGTTCTCCTCCTAGCGTGACACTCTTTCCGATCCGCTCGTCGTGAGCGGGGGGATGCAAACGAGTAGGGGACGACACCATGAAGAAGTTCATCAACATGCTGCGCGACAAGCGCGGTGCCTCGGCAGCCGAATATGCGCTGATCCTGGCGATTATCGGTTCGGCAATCGCGCTGGCCGCGGTTGGTCTTTCGGGCGCCATCGCGAACGAAATGAACTCGGCAGCGACCTGCATCCGCACCAGCACCTGCACCTAACTGGGTTCGGCGCGGCTGGCCGGGGGGCTGGGCGAAGACGGTACGCGTCGAACACTGCGTAGTTTTGCACAGTTCATTGGCCGGGCGGTTCTCCTCCTAGCGTGACACTCTTTCCGATCCGCTCGTCGTGAGTGGGGGACGCAAACGAGTAGGAATGACACCATGAAGAAGTTCATTAACATGCTACGCGACAAGCGCGGTGCCTCGGCAGCCGAATATGCGCTGATCCTGGCGATTATCGGTTCGGCAATTGCGCTCGCCGCGGTCGGTCTTTCGGGCGCCATCGCGAACGAAATGAACTCGGCAGCGACGTGCATCAGCACCGGCACCTGCACCTAACTGCGTTCGGCGCGGCTGGCCGGGGGGCCGGCCGCGCCAACTTCGCTCAGGGTTGACTCCTGAGAGGTCAGGCGCATCGTCTCGATCGAATGCGCAGACGCTGATTCACTGACTGGTTAACGACCGGGAGCTCGGGGGAGCGGAAGAATGAAGCGCCAGACGATCATTGCCGTGGGAGTGGCCATCATTATCGGCCTGATCGCGGTGTTCCTTGCCAATACCTACCTGACCGGCCGCGAACGGCAGCTGGCCTCGTCGCCAGAAGGCATGGTCCGCGTCGCGGTTGCCGCGATGCCGTTGGCCTATGGCGCTGACGTGACCGCCGACAAGGTCAAGTTCGTCAACTATCCCGCGACCAGCCTTCCGGCAGGCACCTACAAATCGCTTGTCGAGCTGCTGCCCCAAGGCAAACGCCGCGTCGCGCTACGTCCCATCCAGATCAATCAGCCGCTGCTTGCCGCCGACCTGTCGGGCGAGGGACAGAATGCCTCGATCGCTGCGTTGCTGCGCGATGGAATGCGCGCCGCGACGGTCAGCATCAACGACGTTTCGGGCGTCGGCGGTTTCGTCAAACCGAACGATACGGTCGACGTGCTCGTGACGCGCCAGTCGATTGGGACCGATCGCGGCGAGCAGGTCACCGACGTGCTTCTGCAAAACATTCGCGTGCTCGCAATGGACCAGGATGCGGCGGGTGCCGATGGCAAGCCGGTCGTGTCGCGCACCGCGACGATGGAGGTCACGCCGATCGATGCGCAGAAGCTCGCGCTCGGCATGCAGGTCGGCTCGCTCAGCCTCGTCCTGCGCAAGCCTGGTGAAGAGCAGAATGTTGCGCAGGTCGACACCGTCAGCCTCGATGACCTTCGCTACAGCTATTACGGCGGACAACCGCCGCCGATGCAGGCCGCGGCCACCGGCGCCACCGGTGCCACCGTGCTGAGCGACGCCGAGCGGCGCGCGCGCATCGCACGGCTGAGCCAGCCGACGCGCCGCGCAGCCGCACCGCGCCCGGTGGTTCGCGCACCGGCAAAGCCCGCGACGAACACGGTCGACGTGACGCGCGGAACGACAACCAGCAGCTACGAGGTGGGGGGCTATGATCGCTAGCATGCTTAAAGTCGCGGGGATCGGCCTCGCGCTCGCCTTGGCGGCACCCGCTGCGGCGCAGGTTTCGATCGGAAGCGACGAGTCCGTGCGCGCCGGCGAACTGAACGTGCCGCTGAACAAGAGCCAGGTGCTGCGCGCAGACCGGCCCTTCGCCAAGGCGCTGCTGGGCAATCCGGAGATCGCCGACATCCTGCCGCTGACCAGCAGTTCGCTGTATGTCCTCGGCAAGAAGATGGGGACGACCAGCCTGACGCTGTACGATGGCCGCAACAATCTGATCGCGGTGGTCGACATCGCAGTCGGGCCCGACGTCACAAGCCTGAAACGCCAATTGTCCGAACTGATGCCCGGCGACCAGGTCGGCGCGCGCATGTCGAACGAATCGATCATCCTCGAAGGCATTGTCTCGTCGGGTCCGGCCGCCGACCGCGCGGTGCAGGTCGCCGAGACGTACGCGCCGGGCAAGGTCATCAATTTGCTGTCGATCGGATCGACCCAGCAGGTGATGCTCGAGGTCAAATTCTCCGAGATCAAGCGCAGCGCGCTCAAGGACATCGGCGTTGGCCTGTTCGTCGGCGGGAGCGGGAACAACGGGTTTGGCGGCGTCAGCGGGAATGGCGCGAGCCTGACCCCGGGCGCAAACGGTGGCGGCGTCCTCGGCCTTGGCGCAATCGCCGACACGTTCGGCATCCTGACGCGTCGCTTCGGCCTGTTCGGGCTCAATTTCGAAGGTGCCTTGAACGCGCTGGAGACCAAGGGCGCGATCACCACGCTCGCCGAGCCGACGCTGGTCGCGTTGTCGGGCGAAACCGCCAGCTTCCTCGCGGGCGGCGAGTTCCCGATTCCCGTGGCGCAGGGCAACAGCGGCGGCGCGGAGGGTGGCGGATCGAACGCCATTTCGATCGAGTTCAAGCCGTTTGGGGTTAGCCTTGCCTTCACGCCGACGGTACTTGCCGACGGGGTGATCAACATGGAGGTCGCGCCGGAAGTCAGCTCGATCGACCCGACCGCGTCGATCGTCGTCAACGGGCTCCGCATTCCCGGGCTGCAGACGCGCCGCGCCAAGACCACGGTCGAGCTTCGCGACGGCGAAAGCTTCGCGATGGCGGGGCTTCTACGCCGCGACTTCCAAGACACGGTGCGGCAATTCCCAGTGCTGGGATCGATCCCGATCATCGGCGCGCTGTTCCGCTCGTCGGGCTTCCAGAAGGAAGAAACCGAACTGGTCATTATCGTCACGCCGCGACTGGTGCGCCCGGTGCGCGCGGCGGCGATGCAACTGCCGACCGACCGGGTCACGCCGCCCGACGAGGCCGACCTGTTCCTGCTCGGCCGGACGGACAGTGCGGTCGGAGTGAACCCGCTAAAGCCGACGCAGCCGTCGGGCGTCATGCGCCCGATCGGCGAGATGCCGCGCCCGCCGCAGCCGTCGGCGGTGGTACCCGGCGGAATGGCCGCGCTCGACCCGTCACGCCTGGAAAAGGATTATGGCCATGCGCTGTAACATGAAGCCGATCGCGGTCACGGTGACCATCCTCGCGGCGGCGGGCTGCGCGCCGGTCGATCCGGGGTTCGGCGAATCATATCGCTACGACATGGCGATCCAGACCGTCGATCCGGATCCGGTCTACGCCGAGGATGCGATGAAGCCGGGCTATCATGGCGAAAAGGCCGCCAAGGCCAGCGAACGTTACCGCAAGGGCAGCACCAAGCCGGTCCAGCGCGAGTCCACCAACACGGCACAGTCGGGCGGCGGCTCGGGCGCGTCGAGCGGACCGCAATAAGGGCAATGGGTGATGAAAGCGCACATCAGGAGATTGGGCGGCACTAGGAAAGGTGCCGTGGCGCCGACCGTGGCGCTGTCGCTGTTCGCGCTGCTCGGCGCGGGGGGACTCGCCTTCGACTATGCCCGGCTCGCAAGCCTCGACACCGAACTGCAGAATGCGGCGGACCAGGCCGCGCTGGCCGCGGCGACGCAGCTCGACCAGCAACCTCGCGCGATGCAGCGCGCAGTCGCGGCGGCGCAGGGGCTGCTCACCAACCAGACGCTGGTGGCTGCTGGGCTTGGGCGCAACGTCACCATTCCCACGGTCGTCTTCTACGCGACCAAGGCGGATGCCGAGAACAACACCAACCCGATCACCAACGTCGCGCTGTTCGCCTCGGCTCGGTTCGTTCGAGTCGCGGTCGGCGCGCGCCGCGCGGACTATGCGCTGACCCCGATCATCGGGGCGATTACGTCAGGCGATATCGGCGCCGAAGCGGTCGCCGGCCTGGGCGCCGCGATCTGCAAGACGCCGCCGGTGATGATCTGCAACCCGTCCGAGACATCGACCAATCTCGCCTTCGATGCCAACGCATTGCGCGGCGCGGGCTTGCGGCTGGTGTCAGTGGGCGGCGGCACGGGCGGCTGGGCACCGGGCAATTTCGGCTATCTCGACACCAGTGGCGGATCAAACGGTGCGCCGGGGCTTCGCGAGGCGCTGGGGTGGAACACGCCGCCGGGCGATTGCATCGCCCAATCGGGGGTAGATACGAAGCCGGGCGCGACCGTCACGGTGACCGACGCGCTCAACACCCGCTTCGACATCTTCGACAGCAACGTCGCCTGCCCGGCTGGCGGGGCGTGCGGGGCGTCGATCAATAGCGTGAAGGATGTTGTCCGTCCGGCCGATGCCAACGGCGGCAACATGTGCCGGCTTCACAACCAAGGCTGGCAGGAAGTCGAAGCGAGCCTGCAATATCTGCCGAACTCGGCAACGACCGCGTTGGCGACCACAGTCACGCCGGGCGCGATGGGGCATCCGCGGGACATGTGCCACGCGGTCGACAGCGGGGCCACGGGCGCCTGCACCGGGCCGATCGGAAACGGCCTGTGGGACCGCGACGCCTATTTCCGTACGCACTATCGGCGCGCCGGTGGTACTTACTGGCAAAGCGGCGTCGGGGCCGGAACGTGGCGCGGCAATACCGGCCTGCCCGCTAATGCTACCCGCTACGAAGTCTATCGCTGGGAATATGAGAACCGCGGCACGGTCGTGGACGGGGTCAATGTGCTTGGTCCCAATCCTGCCAGCGCAACCGGTAACACCAACGTCGCGTACGGATCGCCGCAATGCAGCGCTGCCGAAGGCTATGCGCCGGTCGTGCCGTCGGCGACGGTGCCCGATCGTCGCCGGATCTCGGTCGCGGTGGTCAATTGCGTCGCGCAAAGCGTCAACGGCGCCGTGGACAATCTGCCCGTCGTCAAATGGATCGACGTGTTCCTGGTCCAGCCCTCGCTCAACCGGGCGCGGACGAGCGCGGGCGACGTCTATGCCGAAGTGATCGGCGAGACCCAGACCGGCGCGGGCGCGACCGCGGGCCAGGTCGTCCGCCGCGACATTCCGTATCTGGTCAAATGAAGCGCCGCGCCCGCCTTTCCTCCGACCGACGCGGAGCCGCTGCCGCGGAGATGGCGCTGGTCACGCCGCTGCTGCTCGTCATCCTGTTCGGGTCGGTCGAGCTCGGCAATTATTTCTACAACGAACATATCGTGATGAAGGCGGTGCGCGATGGCGCCCGCTTCGCCGCGCGGCAGAACTTCAGCAATTTCGGCTGCTCCGGCGTGCCCGGCGGGACGATCGAAGCCGATACCAAGGCGTTGGTGATGACCAGCTTGCTGTCTGGCGGCACCAATCGCCTGCCATCGTGGAATGCGACTACGGTCACGCTCAGCACCAGTTGCGCCGCGAGCGCGACCGACCTCGCCGCGTCGACCGAGAATCTGAGCGGAATCTATCGCGGCCGTTCGACCGGTGCGCCAATCGTCACGGTGCAGGCCAGCGTGCCTTATGTCCCGCTGGTGGGATCCGCGTTTGGCTTTCGCGGGACCGGCCTTTCGCTCAACGCGTCACAGCAGGCCGCGGTGATGGGGCTATGATCGGCGCGCTCGTCCATAACCGCAAAGGCGCCAGTGCCGCCGAATTCGCGCTGGTGCTGCCGCTGCTGCTGTTGCTGATGTTCGGGATCATCGATGCGGCGCGCTTCCTGTGGGAAACCAATCGTGCCGAAAAGGCGACGCAGGTCGGAGCGCGGGTCGCGGTTGTGACCGACGCGATCCCGGGCGGGCTCGTCGCGCAGCGCTACGTCGGCAACACCGCCGGCGGAACCGCGTTGACGCAGGGCGACCTCATTCCCCGCGCCGCGCTTGGCGAGATCCGCTGCGTCAGCACGTCGGGAACGATGAGCTGCACCTGTGAAGTAAGCCCCTGCCCGGCGACGCTGACACCCTATGTCACCACCGGCCATGCCCTGATGCTGACGCGGATGCGCAACATCAAACCCGACATCGCCGAGCAGAACGTCCGCGTCAGCTATCGCGGGTCGGGGCTTGGTTATGCGGGCGATCCCAATGGCATGGAGATCGCGCCGCTGGTCACGGTCGAGCTGACCGGGCTGCAGTTCACCCCCGTCACGACGCTGCTGCTGGCGACGATCACCTTGCCGAATTTTCGCACGACGCTGACCGCCGAGGACAGCGCCGGAATACAGTCCAATTGAGGTACGCATGACGATGTATTCACCCGATCGTGCAAGCGCCAAGTGGCAAGCGGACACCGGCCCCGCGCCGGTCCGCCTGTTGTTGTCGGGCGTCAACGGCGAGGCCGGTGCGCTGGTGGGAACAACTGTCGCGGGTTTCCCGCTCGACCTGGTCATCGTCGATCCGAACGAGCCGATCGCGCCGTCGGTGCTTCACGGCGCCGCCGCGGCGGTCGTTAAGGTAAGCGAGGATGACGAGGCATCGATCGCGCGTTTCTATGCGCTGGCCGCCGGCGACGTGCCGCTGATCGCCGCCGCCTATGAGCCGCCGCTGGCGTTCGTCCGCTCGCTGGTCCGCGCCGGGGCCCACGATGTCGTGCCGCTGCCGCTCGACGCGCGCGAACTGGAAACCGCGCTCGACCCCATCCGCAAGATGGTGACCGTGCAAGGGCGCAAGGCGAAGACCGGGCGCCAGAAGATCGTGACGATCATCAAGAGCGAGGGCGGGGTCGGGGCGACCGCGTTGCTTGGCCAGCTTGCCGCGCGCTTCGCTGCGTCGGAAAGCGCGATGGGCCGCGAGGCCTGCCTGCTCGACCTCGATATCCAGTTCGGCGACGCCGCCTTTCAACTGGGGCTGCACCCCGCGCTGACCTTTACCGACCTGTTGTCGGCGGGAAAGCGCATCGACGGAGACCTGATTCGCTCGATCGCGACGACGCATCCCAGCGGATTGGCTGTGATCGCCGCGCCGCGTGAGATCACGCCGCTTGAATCGCTGGGCAACGACCAATTGCTCGGGATCGTCGAGCTTGCCGCTGCCGAGTATGGCACCTTGTTTATCGATCTTCCGATGAATTGGACCAACTGGTCGCTGTCGCTACTGGCGCGGTCGGACCTCGTACTAATGGTCACCGAGCTTCGGGTCGCGAGCCTTCACCGTGCGCGGCGGCAGCTCGACCTGATGGACTCGCAAGGGCTTCAGAATGTCGATGTCCGCGTCGTGCTGAACCGGACGCAGAAGGGCCTCTTCAAGACGCTCGACCGCAGCGACGCGGAGCGCGTGTTGCGGCGGCCGGTCGCCTTCACCGTCGCCAACGATCACGACACGATGACGCAGGCGATTGATCGCGGGATTTCGATCGACGAAGTGCGGCGCAAATCGCCGCTGGGCAAGGATATCGGCACGATGGACACGGGTGTCGCCGACGCCCTTGGGCTGGAGCGTTGAGCATGTGGCAGATTCGCAGACCGACCGACGCGACCCAGGTAGAGGACGTCGCCGAACGCAGCGAAAGCGACCGGCGGTTGATGACCGTCGGCGATGCCGGCGCCTTTGCGCAGGGCAATGCGCTTCACACCGACCTGAAGGTCGAGCTTCACCAGCGCCTGCTCGGGCTGATCAACCTGTCCGCGCTCGACAAGATGTCGCGCGCGCAGATCGAGGAGGAGGCGGGCGACATCGTCCTCGAGGAACTCGACAAGCAGCGCCATGCGCTCAACCAGGTCGAGCGGCGCCAGTTGGTCGACGACGTGCTCGACGAATTGCTGGGCCTAGGGCCGCTGGAGCCGCTGCTCAAGGATGCGACGATCACCGACATCCTCGTCAACGGTCCCGACAATGTCTTCGTCGAACGCTATGGCGTGCTCGAACCGTGCCCGGTGCGGTTCAAGGACGATCGCCACCTGATCCGCATCATCCAAAAGATCGTGTCGGCGGTCGGCCGCCGTGTCGATGAAAGCTCGCCGATGGTCGATGCGCGCCTTGCCGACGGAAGCCGCGTCAACGCGGTCGTCCCGCCGCTCGCGCTCGACGGCGCTTTGCTGTCGATCCGCAAGTTCGCCAAGACCCCGATCAGCATGGCGCGATTGGTGGAGATCGGGTCGGTCCCGTCGCAGGTTGCCGACGTGCTGAAAGCGGTCGTCGCGGCGCGGCTCAACGTGCTGATCTCGGGCGGTACCGGGTCGGGCAAGACGACGATGCTCAACGCCATGTCGGCGTTCATCGACGAGCGCGAGCGGATCGTGACGATCGAGGATTCGGCCGAGCTCCAGCTTCAGCAGGAACATGTCGCGCGATTGGAAACTCGGCCCGCCAACATCGAGGGCAAGGGCGAGATCGCGCAGCGCGACTTGGTCAAGAACGCGCTTCGCATGCGGCCCGACCGGATCATCGTCGGCGAAGTCCGCGCCGGCGAGGCGTTCGACATGCTGCAGGCGATGAACACCGGCCACGACGGGTCGATGACGACGGTCCACGCCAACAATCCCCGCGACGCGCTCAGCCGCGTCGAGCAGATGGTCGGCATGAGCGGCGTCGACATCCCGGCGCGCTCGGCGCGTGCGCAAATCTCGTCGGCGATCCACGTCGTCGTGCAGGTCGCGCGGCTCAGCGACGGCCGCCGCAAATTGCTCAGCCTTGCCGAACTCAGCGGCATGGAAGGCGATGTCATCACCATGCAGGAAATCTTCCGATACCGGCAGACCGGCATCGGTCCCGACGGGAACGTGCTTGGCCGATTCGAAGCGACCGGCATTCGTCCCCGTTTCCTCGACCAGGTCATGGCGCACGGCGTGAAGCTGTCGCCCGAGCTGTTCCGCCCTGACAGGAACTTCGAAGAATGAGCGACATCTGGCTTCGCGCCCTGGTCCTAATCATGGTCTTCGCCGCCGTGGTGTTCGCGGTCGAGCGTCTGGTGTCGGGGATCGTCGGGCAGCGCATGAAGGGCCGCGCTATCAACCAGCGGCTCGACCTGATCGGCAAGGGACATACGCGCAGCGAGGCGATGCAGATGCTACGTCGCCGCTCGTCGAGCGTTCCCGACGGGCTGCCGTCGATCCTCGCCGCTCCCGCGCGGCGGGTCGAAAAGATGCTGATGGCCGCGGGGGTGACGATCGACAGCGGAAAACTGCTGATCGGGATGCTGGTCGCGCCGCTGCTGCTGTTCCTGCTGATCATCCTGTTCATGTCGCTGCGCGGCGTTCCAATCGGCGGCGGGCGCCTGCTGCTGCTGGCGACGGTCGCGCTCATGTTCGGGGCGGCGATCCCGCTGCTCTTCCTGCAGATCCGCGCAGGTCGGATGCGCAAGAAGATGCAGGACCAGTTCCCGGTCGCGCTCGACGTGTTCGTGCGCGGTCTTCGTGCCGGCCACCCGATCGCATCGGCGCTCGACCTGCTGACGGTCGAGATGCCCGACCCGATCGGAAGCCAGTTTGGGGTGGTCGTCGACGAAGTGACCTACGGCGCCGACCTTCGCGACGCGCTGACGGCGATGGCGGACCGCTGGGACCTCGACGACATGCGCATGTTCGTCGTCAGCCTATCGGTGCAGAACGAAACCGGCGGCAACCTTGCCGAAATCCTCGAGAATTTGAGCCAGGTCATCCGCGAGCGCGCGTCGATGATGATGAAGGTGCGCGCGCTGTCGAGCGAAGGTCGGATGACCGCGACGATGCTGACCGGACTGCCGGTCGTCGCGTTCGCGATCCTGTTTCTCGGCAATCCGGGTTTCTACCTCGACGTGGCGGACGACCCCGCGTTCGTCCCCGGCTATCTCGCGCTCGCCATCGTCTACATCATCGGCGTGACGATGATCCGCAAAATGGTCGATTTGAAGGTGTGATGAAATGATCGACTTCCTCGCCAATGACGCCACGCGCTTCGCCATGCTGCTGCTGCTGTTCTTGGCGGTCGGCGTGGTGGCCTTTGCGCTGATCGCCACCTTTTCCGACCGGCAGCAGACTCGCGAACGGCTCGTCAGCGATCGCGGAAACGAGGTGTCGGGGTCGGTCGACATGGGCGCGGCGCTTCGCACGCACGATGCGCGCGGCGCGTGGGTCGCGATGGTCACAGCGATCGAACGCGCCGGGATTCCGCTGGTCGACACCAAGGACGCATCGCTTCGCACTAAGTTGGTCGCGGCCGGCTATACGCAGGAAGCGGCGCCGCGCGTCTATTCGCTCGTGCGCCTGATCGGCGTGATTGGGGTTCCGGTCGGGGTGTTCCTGTTCCTGTGGTCGATGGGGAGCACGCCGTCGATCACCAAGCTTTACTTCATCGGCGCGATTTCCGCGCTGATGGGCCTGTACGTCCCGTCGCTATGGGTCCGGATCCGCGCCGACCGTCGCCAGCGGGAGATCATCAATGCCTTCCCCGACGCGCTCGACCTGATGCTGGTGTGCGTCGAAGCGGGGCTCGGTCTCGAAGCCGCGTTCAATCGCGTCGGCATGGAAATGACGCGGTCGCACCCACTGCTCGCCGAACAGCTTGGCACCGTCGTGCTTGAACTGCGCGCGGGTCGAAGCCAGGAAGACGCGCTGCGGCGCATGGCCGACCGCGCTGGCGCCGACGAAATCCGAGCCTTCGCGACGCTGCTTATCCAGTCGCAGAAGCTAGGCTCGTCGGTCGCGCAGACGCTTCGCACTTACGCGTCCGAAATGCGCGAAAAGCGGCGGATGCGCGCCGAGGAAAAGGCGCACCGCCTGCCGGTGCTGCTGTCGATCCCGCTGGTGGTGTGCATGCTGCCGGTGATGATCGGAGTACTGATGCTACCGGCGGTCATTCGCACGATGCGAGTGATCATGCCGGCTTTGGGGAGTTGAAATGATGCGATCCACGATCGTCTCGCTTGCCATTCTTTCCGCGCTCGGGCTTGCCGCCTGCGCTGCCGGCGACGTCGAGGTTCGCTCGATCGCCACGCCGCTGGCGAGCGGATCGCAGACCGCCGACTTCCGCTTGGGTGAAGGCAATGCGCAGCTCGCGCTCGGCAATGTCGGCCTGGCGCTAGAGGCCTATCGCAAGGCGCTGCGCGAAGCGCCCGCCAGCATCGACGCGATGGTCGGGATCGCGACTTGCTACGACCGGATGGGTCGGTTCGACCTGTCCCGCAAACATTATGAAATGGCCCTGGCGGTCGAGCCGGACGAACCCGCGCTCTACGCCGCCCTGGCCCATTCGCTTCAGCTTCAAGGCCGGCCTTCCGAAGCCGCGCGGGTAACGGCGGAACTTGCATCGCTCATCGCTACCCCCGGGGCGGTTCGTGAGGCGGTGGCCGAACCCGCGCTGCCGCCGCCGCCGGCGCCGAGCGTGACGGTGGCCTTGGCCCCAGCACGCGCGGTGCCGGCGGCGGTTGAGCCCCACAAGCCGGGAGTCCGCCTCGAACGGCTGTCGATGGGCGAGGTTGCGCTGCTGACCCAGTCGCGGGCGGAGTGGGAGGTGGCAGCGGTCGCCGTCCGGCCGCAAAGCACAACCATCCACTTTTCGAAGCGCGCTGCTGCGCCGGTCACCCTGCTCAACGCGGCGCGGGTCGCGGGACTTGCCGCACGGACGCGCGACTATCTGGCGCGGCGCGGCTTTGCCAACGCCGCGATCGGCGATGCGCCAGCGGTGCGGTCGCAAAGCGTCATCCGCTTTGCCGATGCCGATCGTGCCCGCGCCGAGCGGATTGCCGCGCAATTCGGTTTTACGCTCGAACGCGACGCCGGTGCGGGGGAAGGCATGACGGTCCTGCTCGGCCGCGACGCGGCACTCGACCGATCGCTGGCGCGCAAGGCGACATGATCGGCGCACTAATGCTGATGCTGGCGATGGCGCCCGGATCGTCGCCGGCTCCGCCGCTCGTGATTCCCGTCGTTGCGTCGCCGTCGCTGACCGAGGCCGACCGCGCGATCGAGGCGGGTAGGCTCGACCAGGCGCAATCGATGCTGGCTGCAGCGGTATCGACGGGACTGAAGGGAGAAGCGCTCGACCGGCGACTGGCGCATCTTGCTTTCGCTCGGGGCGAGGATGAGCGGGCGCTGGCGCTGACAACGGCGCTTCTTGCCACCAATCCCGACGACGCCCTGCTGCTGGAGCGGGCAGGCATTGCCGCGCTGAAGCTTCGGCGCCTGAGCGAGGCAACCGCGCTGCTTGATCGCGCGACGCGGGCCGAAGGGGCGGGGTGGCGCGCGTGGAATGCGCGCGGTGTCGCCGCTGACAACGAGGGCCGGTGGGACGAGGCCGACGCCGCCTATCAGCGCGCCGCCGCGCTGGCGCCGGGCCGGGCGGAAGTTGCCAACAATCGTGGCTGGTCGCTGATGATGCGGGGCGAATGGCGCGCCGCGCTCGACCTGTTCGAACAGGCGTATGCCGCCGATCCCACGGTGGCGCGCCTCGCCAACAATCGCGAACTGGCGCAGGCCGCACTCGACGCCGCCCTGCCGCAACGGCGCAAGGGCGAGGTGGACGACGCCTATGCCGCGCGCCTCAACGATGCCGGCGTGGTCGCCGCGGCGGCGGGGCAGGCGAAACGCGCCGAGGCGGCATTCGCACAGGCGATCGCGCTCGGCAGCCGCTGGCAGGCGCGCGCCGCCGATAATCTCGCGGCGCTGGGCAAGCCGCATTGAACTTGGCCGCGCTGGCCCCGGCGTGGCTGGCAATTTTCCTCCTGCTGGTCATGGCCGCATCGGCGGTCGAAGACACCTGGCGAATGGAGATCGAGGATTGGTTGTCGGGCGCGGTCGCGGCGGGGGCGATCGTTGCGACGATCGTCGCAGGCCCGACCCTCGGCCTGTGGCAGAATATGCTTCTGGCGTTGTCCGTCCTTGCCGTCGGCTGGTGGCTGTTCGTGCGCGGCGCGATGGGCGGCGGCGATGTGAAACTGCTCACCGCCTCAGCACTGTGGTTCGATCTTTCGTCAGGCTGGAAGATGCTGGTGGCGGTGGCCATTGTCGGTGGGCTAGTGACCATTGTCATGATCGCCGTGCGTCACCTCCCTTGGCCCCCGACCGCGCGCACGCGGGTCGTCTCGCTCCGTCGTGAAGAGGGTATTCCGTACGGTTCAGCAATTGCTGCCGGCGTTGCCCTGTCGTTTGGCATGCTGCGTTGATGAGGCGCGTCGCCCTGGCGTCCTGCCTGATTGCGAGCGCTGCCGCGGCTGCACCGCAACTGGTGACTGCGCGCGGGCAATGGGCGGTGCTGCAGGAGGGACGGACGTGCGAGGCGACAGCGCGGTCGATCCTGGCGCCGCCCAAGGATCGCCCGCCGGCGCGCGCCAGCCTGTCCTTCGACGCGGGCGGCCCGCGCTTGGGGCAGCTGGCGGTTCGCCTGTCATGGGTGCCCCGCCCCGGCGCCACGATTCAGATGGTCGTCGGCGATCAGCGTTTCCTGCTCATGTCGCGCGGCGATTGGGCTTGGAGCCGTGGGGCCGTGCAGGAACGCGCGATCATTGCCGCGATGCGAAGCGCGGGTGGGATGCGGGTCGAGGCGCGACGGCCGGGCGGCGGGCGCATCGTCGACCGCTATAGCCTCGACGGCGCGCCGCTCGCGATCGATGCGGCCGCGACCTGTGCCGCGAGGCTGGCAAATCGCTGATTTTTCCCCTAAGGGCCGCACCTTACCATGAGCGCCGATACCAACCTGATGCCGATTCCCGGCCCCGTCGACCCCGTGCCCGTTCCGCGCGCGGCGGTTTCCCGTGCCGATGGCCGTGTCGAGCTGATCGGGCTGCCGCGCGAAAAAATTCGCGAGGCGCTCGAAGCCGCCGGGCTCGAACCGAGGCAGGCCAAGCTTCGCGCCAAGCAGATCTGGCACTGGATCTACAATCGCGGCGTCGGCGACTTTTCGGCGATGACCGACATCGCCAAGGCGCAGCACGGGTGGCTGACCGAGAAATTCTCGATCACGCGTCCGGCGGTGGTCGAGGCGCAGGTGTCGACCGACGGCACGCGCAAGTGGTTGCTGCAGACGCACGACGGCCACGATTTCGAAATGGTGTTCATTCCCGACGCCGACCGCGGAACGCTATGCGTGTCGAGCCAGGTCGGCTGCACGCTCAACTGCCGCTTCTGCCACACCGGCACGATGAAGCTGGTCCGCAATCTCGATCCGGGCGAAATCGTCGGGCAGGTCATGCTGGCGCGCGATGCGCTGGGCGAATGGCCGTCGAGTCCCGATGGCCGGATGCTGACCAACATCGTGATGATGGGGATGGGCGAGCCGCTCTATAATTTCGACCATGTCCGCGACGCGCTGAAGATCGTGATGGATGGTGATGGCCTCGGCCTCAGCAAGCGTCGCATCACGCTGTCGACCTCCGGCGTGGTGCCGATGATGGCGCGCGCGGGCGAGGAAATTGGAGTCAATCTCGCGGTCTCGCTGCACGCGGTGACGAAGGAAGTGCGCGATGAGATCGTCCCGCTCAACCGCAAGTACGGCATCGAGGAATTGCTTCAGGCGTGTGCCGACTATCCCGGCGCCAACAATGCGCGGCGCATCACGTTCGAATATGTGATGCTGAAGGACAAGAACGACAGCGACGCCGACGCGCGCGAACTGGTGCGGCTGATCAAGCAGTATCGCCTGCCCGCGAAGGTCAACCTGATCCCGTTCAATCCGTGGGACGGCAGCCCGTACGAATGCTCGACGCCCGAGCGTATTCGCGCCTTTTCAAACATCGTGTTCGAGGCCGGCATTTCCGCGCCGGTCCGTACCCCGCGCGGGCGCGACATCGATGCGGCCTGCGGTCAGCTGAAGACCGCGGCAGAGAAGAAGAGCCGCGCCGAGCTCGACCGTCAGGCCGAAGAGAAGCTGGCCGCACTCGACGCCAAATGATCCGGCGCTACTTGGTCGAACGCGTCCGCGATCGCTTCAACGATCGCGCCGCCGGCCAGCAGCCGATCCAGCGATCCGACAACGCGCTGCTTCCGCCCGACAGCGTCGCGTGGCGCGTGCACGGCGACGTCACCACGATGATGGTCGGCGGGATCGCCGCATTGCTCGTCGAAATGCTTCACCCGCTCGCGCTTGGCGGTGTGTGGGACCATAGCAAGGTCGCCAGCGACCAGCTTGGCCGCCTGCGCATGACCGCTCGCTTCATCGCCATCACCACCTATGGCGAACGCGACCAGGCCAAGGCGGCGATCGAACGGGTGCGCATGGTGCATTCTCATGTCGTCGGGACCTTGCCCGACGGTCGCGCCTATCGCGCCGACGATCCGCATCTGCTCAACTGGATCCACGTCGCGGGCTCGATCCACTTTCTCGATGCGTGGCGCCGCTTCGGCGAGCCACAGATGACGATGGCCGACCAGGACCGCTATTTTGCCGAGGTCGCCGGTATCGCCGAGGCGCTCGGCGGGACCGAGGTCCCGAAGAGTCGCAGCGCGGCCGAGGAGTTCGTCGCGGCGGTGCGCTCGGAACTCCAGACCGACGATCGAACGCGCCAGTTTCGCGACCTCGTTTTGAAGGCGCCGGCAGCGCGGAAGAGCGAAGCGCCGGTGCAGGCGCTGGTCATGGCCGCCGCGGTCGACCTGATGCCGGCCTGGGCGCGAGCGATGCACGGGCTGCGACGGCCGCCGCTCTCGACCCCTGCGGTTCGCTTGGCGACGTTGGGCACCGCGCGGACGCTTCGCTGGGCTTTCAGCGGCGGGCCACGTTGATCGATCCGTGGCTGATGCTGCTCGCCGCCGCCGCAGGGTTGGTCGGCGGCGCAATGAATGCGCTGGCGGGCGGAGGCACATTCGCGACGCTCCCGGTGCTGCTCGCGCTCGGGCTTCCCGCCAACGTCGCTAATGCGACCAGCAATGTCGCGCTGCTGCCCGGCGCTGCGACGAGCGCATGGACGCTTCGCGATGAATTGGGTCCGGTCGGAACGCTCGACTGGCGCGTGATCGCGGCGGTGACGTTCGTGTCGGGATTCGTCGGCAGCCTGCTACTGGTGATCACGCCTGCATCGACCTTCGATGTGATCGTGCCGTGGCTGGTGCTCTACGCCTTCGTCCTGCTGGCGTTCGGCAAGCGCGCGTCCGACTGGCTTGCTTCGCGGGTAAGCATCGGAACGGGCACGCTGCTGGTCGTGCAGGTGCTCCTCGGCATCTACGGCGGCTATTTCGGCGGCGGGGTCGGGCTGATGATGACCGCGACCTACGGCCTGCTTGCCGGGCGCGACCCGCGCAGCTTGTTCGCGCCGCGCACGATGATGCTGGCGGTCGCCAATGCGGCGGCGGCGATCGTGTTCGTCGCGGCGGGAATGGTAACGTGGTGGGCGTGCGTGCCGATGCTGGTGGGAAGCGTCGCCGGCGGTTGGGTCGGCGCCCACGTCGGCAAGCGGCTGGCCCCCGCCGCCGTGCGCGTGTGGACGCTGCTTGTGACCGGAGCCACCGCGATCGTCTTCTTCGTGCGCGCGTACGGCTGACGCTTGCGCGGCGCGCGGGGGACGTGCCAGTCTTCCGTCATGTCGATGATCCGCCGCCTCGCCGCTCCGCTAGTCAAACGTGGCCGAGTGACGCTTCGCCTGCCGGATGGCAGCAGCGAAACCTTTGGGCCCGGCGGTGCGGAGGAAGTAACGATCCGCTTCACCGACCGCACCGCGCTTGCACAGCTGGTTAGGCACCCCCGCCTCAAGCTTGGCGAACTGTACATGGACGGTCGCCTGGTGATCGAGCAGGGAACGATGCTCGACCTGCTGCGGATCGTCGTCGGATCGAACCCGTGGGAAGACGGGGGCAAGCGCGGCAAGACCGCGATGACGAAGCGCGGCTTCGGCTTCGTCAAACGCCTGTTCAAGTCGAACAAGCCGGTCGCGGCGCAGCGCAATGTCGCGCATCACTACGACCTCGACGACCGACTGTACGACCTGTTCCTCGATCCGTGGCGGCAATATAGCTGCGGCTACTTCCCGACGCCCGACATCGGGCTGGAGGAAGCGCAGCGGCTGAAGCTGGCGCACATCGCTGCCAAGCTGGAGCTGAGGCCGGGCCAGCGGGTGCTCGACATCGGGTGCGGCTGGGGCGGGCTGGCGATCTACCTGCATCGGGTGGCGGGGGTCGACGTGCTCGGCGTTACGCTGTCGAAGGAGCAGCATGCCTATGCGACCGCTTGGGCCGCGCGCGAAGGCGTCAGCGATCAAATTCGGTTCGAGCTGATCGACTATCGCCACGTCGATGCGACATTCGACCGGATCGTGTCGGTCGGCATGTTCGAACATGTCGGCGCGGCGCATTACGACGAATTCTATTCGCACGCCTCCCGCTTGCTCGCCGACGACGGGGTGATGCTGCTGCATACGATCGGGAAGCTGGGCGGCGCGGGGAAGCCCGATCCCTTCACCGACAAGTGGATCTTCCCGGGCTATCACATCCCCAGCCTGGCGCAGATGGGGTCGTCGTCGGAGAAAGCGCGGATGATCGTGTCGGACGTGGAGGTCCTGCGCCTGCATTACGCCTACACGTTGGAGCACTGGCTCGACCGCTGCGCGGCCCGCAAGGACGAGATCGTCGCCATCTACGACGACCGGTTCTACCGGATGTGGGAATTCTACCTCGCCGGCGGGATCGTCATGTTCGAACACGGGACCGGGTGCAATTACCAGGTCCAGTACGTTCGCAGCCGCCGCGCGATTCCGATCACCCGCGACTATATGGCGGAGGCGGAGGCGCGGTACCGCGCCTCCTGACCCTCACTTGCGCTTGAGCTCGGCCAGAAGCTCGGGCGCCGGATAAACCTTGGTCAGCGCCTGTTCGATCGCCGCGGTCGACACCGCGATCGAGCGTGCCATCGTCAGATCATAGGCATAATCGTTACGAAGGCCCGGCAGGTTGCGGTCGAAATTGGCGCCGATGATGTTGGCGTTGCGATCGATCACCGGCGACCCCGAATTTCCACCGATCGTGTCAGCGGCGTAGATGAAGTCGAGCGTGCCATCGAAATTGAGCTTGCCCTTGTTGGCGAGAATCGCGGGCGCCAGCTTGAACGGCTCGGAGCCGGTCGCGCGGTCGAACGCGCCTGCCCAGCGCGTGCGATAATCGGTCGTCGCGCCATTCTCGGTCCAGCCGCCGACCTTGCCGTAGGTGATGCGCAGCGTTCCGGTCGCATCGGGATAGCTCGAGGCACCGAAAGCGGCGAAGCGAGCGTCGGCGAGCTTGGCGCGCGCGGCGGTGAGCGGGCCGTCGACGCGCTCGTCATAAGCCTTTTGCAGGCGCCGGTCATTGGCATCGATCGCGCGAGCGTAGACGATCATGGGGTCGGTCGAGGCGGCAATGGCCGCCGCGCCGCCGTCCCACAGTGCCTTGCGCACCGCGGCGTCGCCCAGCCGCGTCCCCGACACGAGGCGTTCGGCGATGCCCTTGGGCGATTCCTTGCCGATCAGCAGACGGGTCTGCGCATGGTCGGCGCCGAGATATTCGCGCGCCTTCAGCAGCGACCATTCAACCCGAAGCTTCTCCAGCCACGGATAGGTCGGCCGCGCGTCGGTCAGCTGCTTTTCGAGCAGCGGCAGCGCGCTGTCATTGTAGCCGGGCAGTCGCTCGCCGTTTGGCTTGGCGCGCTCCTCGCCCGCGCGGACCAGGCGGATGGCGTAGGACATGAGGTCGCCCGACGGCCGCGAGAAGCGACGCTCGGTGTCGATCGTGCGCAGCGCGGCGACGGCCTTGTCGATCTCTCCCCAGGGATCGCCGATCGCGGCATTGCCGGCGCTGCGCTGCTTCAACTCGGCCTCGTTGCGCGCCAGCATCGCGGAGAAAGCGGGATCGCCGAGCGCACGGGTGCGGCCGATGGTGCGCTTGAGGTTGTTCTCGATCCCGAACAACGCGACTTCGCCTTCGCGCGCCTTGTCGGGGCTTTGGCCCATCGCCTCGATCAGGCGGCCGCGAAGCTCGCTGTTGATGGCGAGTTCGATCGGCAGGTTGACCTCGCGCTGGAAGGCGAACTGGCTCAGCGTCAGCATCCGCTCGGTCTGGCCGGGATAGCCGACGACGAAGATCTGCTCGCCCGCCTTGGGCTCGCGCGCGGTCCATTTCAAATGGTTGGGCGTCGCGACCGGGCGACCATTCTCATAGGCACGCAGGAACGAGGCATCGAGCGCGTAACGCGGGAAATTGTAATTGTCGGGATCGCCGCCAAAGGTCTGCGCCGCCGCCTCGGGCGCCCAGACCAGTCGCACGTCCGAATATTTGCGGTTGGTGTAGAGCTTGTACTGGCCGCCGCCGTAGAGCGTGACGACTTGGCAGCGCGTGGTCTTGGTATCGGCGCAGCCTGCTTTCTCGATCGCCGCGATGGCGGCGTTGCGCGCCTTCACCGCCGCTTCGCCGGTCGCGCCGCCGATCGCGCTTTTGACGTCGCCGGTCACGTCGCGGATCGCGGTTACAACTTCGGCCTGCATGCCGGGGCACATCTTTTCCTGCGCGGTCGCGCGGGCAGTGAAGCCGTTGGCGAGGAAGTCGTTGCCCTTGTCCGAGACGTCCTGGAGGCAGGACACTGCGCAATGGTGATTGGTCAGCAGCAGCCCGTTGGACGACACGAATGCCGACGAGCAGCCCGCGACCTTGACCGAGGCGAGCCGCACGCGGTCGAGCCATGCCTGGTCGGGCGACCAGCCGTATGCGTCGCGGAACTTGGCGGCGGGAAAGGCATCGAAGGTCCACATGCCCTCGTCAGCCTTTGCGGCGGCGAGCGGGAGCGAGATTCCGGCGAGGAACAGGGCAAGACGCGACATGGGAAACTCCGTCACAATGAAGAGCGGGTCCGGCGACCGGCGCCGGACCCGCAATGCCGTGGCTTAGCGGCCGCCGCGCAGTTCGGCGACGAGGTTTGGCGCCGGGTAGATCTTCTCCAGGGCTTCCTGCACCGCGTCGGTCGACACGACGACGGTGCGGTTGAGCGTACCGTCATAGCCGTAGTTGCCGCCAAGGCTGTGAATGTTGCCGTCGAACGCGGCGCCGATCACGCGGCCGCGACGGTCGATCACGGGCGATCCCGAATTGCCGCCGATGATGTCGTTGGTGGTCACGAAATCATAGGTTGCGCGACGATCGATCCGGCGGGCGTTGGCTTCGAACCCCTTGGGAAGGTCAAACGGGTCGGCGCCGGTGGCACGATCGAAGGTGCCGCCCATGACCGTGCGCGTCGGGACGTTGCGCCCATTCTCGCGCCAGCCTTCGACCTTGCCGTAGCTGATGCGCAGCGTGAAGGTCGCGTCGGGATAGACGCTGTCGCCATAGGCCGCGAAGCGGGCGTCCGACAGGCGTGCGCCCGCGGCGGTCAGCGGGGCGCTGTAGCGTTCGTCGACCAGCTTCTGGAGCTGGCGATCGCGGTCGTCGATGCGGCGGGCATAGACGATCATCGGGTCCTTCGACGCCTCGATCGCGCGGCGGCCGCCGTCGAACAATTGCTTGCGATAGGCCGGGTCGGCCAAACGCGTACCCGCGACGAGCCGCGCCGCCAGCGCCTCGGGCGATTCGCGGCCGAGCAGCAGCTTCGTGTCGGGCGAGTCCGCGCCCAGATATTCGCGTGCCTTCGACAACGACCATTCAAGCTGAAGCTGGTCCAGCCACGGGGTGACTGGGCGTGCGTCGAGCAACTGCTTCTCGACCAGCGGCAGCGCACTGTCGCTGAAGCCGGGGAGCCGCTCGCCATTGGGCTTACCGCGTTCCTCGGCGGCGCGGACCAGCGTCTGCGCATAAGCGAACAGGTCGCCGCCCGGCGACACGAAGCGGTACGGGAGGTAGAGGTCGCGATAGGCGGTCACCGCCTGGCTGACGTCGGCCCACGGATCGCCAATCGCGGCATTGCCGGCGCTGCGGCGCTTGAGGTCGGCCTCGGTCGCGGCAAGCTTCGACGTGAACGCGGGGTCGTTGAGCGCCTTCACGCGGCCGATCTGGACCTTGAGGCTGTTCTCGATCCCGCCGAGCGTTTCCGCGCCCTCGCGCTTGCGCTCGGGGCTCTGCGCCATGGCGGCGATCAGGCGCCCGCGAAGCTCGGACAGCGTCGACAGGGTGATCGGCAACGCGACTTCGCGCTGGAAGGCGAGCTGTGCCTGGGTCTGCAGGCGGGCGGTCGATCCGGGGTTGCCGACGACGAAGGTCGCCTCGCCATCGACCGGCGCACGCGGGTCCCAGACCAGGTGCTGCGGGGTCGCGACCGGACGGCCGTTCTCGTAAGCACGCAGGAAGGCCGCATCCATCGAGTAGCGCGGGAAGTTGAAGTTGTCGGGGTCGCCGCCGAACTGAGCGGCCTGCGCCTCGGGCGCCCAAGAGATGCGGACGTCCGAATATTTGCGATAGGTGTAGAGCTTGTACTGGCCCCCGCCGTAGAGGCCGACGACCTGGCAGCGCGTCGTGGCGGTGTCGGGGCAGCCCGCCTTTTCGATCGTGGCGATGAGCGCGGCGCGGGCACGGACCGCGGCCTCGCCCTTGGCATTGCCGACTCCGCCGCGCACCTGCTGCGTCACGTCGCGGATCGAAGTGACGACCTCCGCCTGCTGGCCGGCGCACTTGCGCTCCTGCTCACGCGTGCGGGCCGTGAAGCCGTTGGCGAGGATGTTGTCGGCCGCGGTCGAATTTTCTTCGAGGCAGGTCGCGACGCAGTGGTGGTTGGTCAGGATCAGCCCGGTGGCCGACACGAAGCTGGCCGAGCAGCCGCCGGTCAGGCGAACCGCGGCGGCGCGGGTGCGGTCGAGCCACGCCTGGTCGGGCGCCCATCCGTACGCCGCCTTCATCCGCGCGGCGGGAAAGGCGTCGAAGGTCCACATGCCCTCGTCGGCGCTAGCGGCGGAAAGCGGCAGGGATGCGCTCACCAGGAATAGGGCGATGCGCGACGGACGGGGCTTGGAAAACATGTTGGGGGACTCCTCCTGATGGCGCGCAAACTGCACGAAAAAGGGCCCGGCGCAAGCGGTTGCTCGTCCGGGCCCTTCTCAAGCGCACTGTCGGGAAAAGGGGATCAACCGGCAGTCGGCGCCTGCCTCCATTGCTTCATCATCCCACGGCCCGCACGACGCTCTTCGGGCGTCACCTGTCCGTCGCGGTTGGCATCCATCGTGTCGAAATGGCGGAGCGCCATTGTCTCGGCCTCGGCCAGCGTGATGCGGCCGTCGCGGTTGGTGTCGGCCATCCCGATCATCCGAGCGCCGCCCATTCCGCCACCGCCGCCGCGGTTCATCCGCATCGCGCGTCGACCGGCAGCGGGAGCCTGCCCGTTGCGAACGACCCTGCGCTCGACCCGAACCTGGCGGCCGGCAGCAAATTCGTCGCGGCTGATCGATCCGTCCTTGTTCAAATCGAGGCGGTCGAACGCGGCAGCAGGATCGGCATTGACGCGCACACGGCGCTCCATGCGCTGGCCGCCTGGGGCACGATTGCCGCGCTGGGCGACGCGCTCACGAATGGCGGTCGTTTCCTCGGTGGTGATCGACCCGTCGCGGTTGGCATCGAGCCTGGCAAATTGCGTGCGGACCATCGTCTGGACTTCGCCGCGCGTCATGATCTTGGCCATCCGCTGGCCCGGCTGAGGCGCGGGCTGGGTCATCGGCGCCGGCTGTGCGGCGGCAATCGTGGCGGCGGTGACGGCAACGCCCGCGACGCCGATCAGAAACTTCCTCATGTCCCGATTCCTCTCAAGAAAAGCTGAACCGGACTACCGCCATATAGCTGTATGGCGCTTGAACGCCGGGGGGCATGGTGGCAGAGCGCGCCGGCGTCCCAGAGGGCGCTCGCCACAAGAAGGAAGTGCGCACCATGACCGATCGGATCAACCGCGTCGTCCTCGCCTATTCGGGCGGGCTCGATACCAGCGTGATCCTGAAATGGCTCCAGCAGACCTACGGCTGCGAAGTGGTGACCTTTACCGCCGATCTTGGCCAGGGCGAGGAGCTCGGGCCGGCGCGGCACAAAGCCGAGCTGATGGGCGTGAAGTCCGAGCATATCTACATCGACGACCTGCGGCACGAGTTCGTCGCGGACTATGTCTTCCCGATGATGCGCGCCAATGCGCTCTACGAGGGTTTGTACCTGCTCGGCACCTCGATCGCGCGGCCGCTGATCGCCAAGCGCCAGGTCGAGATCGCGCGCGAGACCGGCGCCGACGCGGTCAGCCATGGCGCGACGGGCAAGGGCAACGACCAGGTCCGCTTCGAACTTGGCTATTATGCACTCGCGCCCGACATCAAGGTCATCGCCCCGTGGCGCGAGTGGGACCTGACCAGCCGCACCGCACTGATCGAGTTCGCCGAAAAGAACCAGATCCCGGTGCCAAAGGACAAGCGCGGCGAAAGCCCCTTCTCGACTGACGCGAATCTCCTGCACACGTCGAGCGAGGGCAAGGTGCTCGAGGACCCGTGGGAGGAAGTGCCGCCCTATGTCTACTCGCGCACCGACGATCTGGTCGCGGCGCCCGACACGCCCGAGGAAGTGACGATCCAGTTCAAGGCCGGCGATGCGGTCGCGGTCAACGGTGAGGCGCTCGATCCGGCGCCGCTGCTGGCCAAGCTCAACGAGCTCGGCAAGCGCCACTCGATCGGCCGCCTCGACCTGGTCGAGAACCGCTTCGTCGGCATGAAGAGCCGCGGAATGTACGAAACGCCGGGCGGCACCATCTACCATGCCGCCCATCGCGCGATCGAGCAGCTGACGCTCGACCGCGGCGCAGCGCACCTCAAGGACGAGTTGATGCCGCGCTATGCCGAGCTGGTGTACAACGGCTTCTGGTTCAGCCCCGAACGGCAGATGCTGCAGGCCGCGATCGACCTTAGCCAAGCCAAGGTCGACGGCGAAGTGCGGATGAAACTCTACAAGGGCGGACTCCACATTACCGGCCGCCGTTCGCCCAACAGCCTCTACAGCGAAAAGGTTGTCACCTTCGAAGACGACGCCGGCGCCTACGACCAGCGCGATGCCGAAGGCTTCATCAAGCTCAACGCCCTCCGCCTTCGCCTGCTGGGGCGCCGCGACGCCTAGGTGATCGCCAAACCGGAATTCATCGCCCACGAGGCCGCGCCCGCCGCCCTGCCTAAGGGAGCGCCGCGCCCGTGGTGGGAGGGCCGGCCCTTCGTCGTTGCGATGATCCTGTTGGCGTTCGTGCCGCTGCTGTGGCCGACGATTCCGCCGCTGGTCGACCTTGGCGGGCACATGGGTCGGTTCAAGATGGCGATCGACGCCGCCGACAGTCCGATCCTCAGCCAATGGTTCAGCTTCCGCTGGCTGCCGATCGGAAATCTTGGGGTCGACCTGCTGGTCGTCCCGCTCGCCAAGCTGATCGGGATCGAGCCCGCGACCAAGCTGGTGGTGATGTCGATCCCGCCGCTGACCGTGGCAGGGATGCTGTGGGTGGCACGCGAGGTTCACAATCGCCTGCCGCCGACGGTCGCCTTCGCGCTGCCGCTGGCCTTCGGTCACCCGTTCATGTTCGGCTTCGTCAATTTCGCGCTGTCGATGGCGCTGGCGATGCTGGCGTTCGGGCTGTGGCTGCGGCTGGGCCGGCTCGGCAAGATCCGGCTGCGCGCCATCCTGTTCGTACCGATCAGCGTCGTCATCTTCTTTGCCCACACCTTCGGCTGGGGAACGCTGGGCCTGCTGTGCTTTTCGGCCGAAGCGGTGCGTCAGCATGACCGCGGTCGGTCGTGGTGGCTGTCGGCGCTCCGGGCGGCCTATCACGCGGCGGCGCTAGCGTTGCCGCTGCTGCTGATCCTGCTCTGGCGGAGCGAGGCGGGAGGCGGCGCGACGCACCGCTGGTTCGACTGGGCGTTCAAGTGGGAATATCTGCTGCGCATGTTCCGCGACCGATGGGAGTGGTTCGACGTCGCCTCGGCGTTCATCGCGCTTGCGGTGCCGCTGTTCGCGCTGATCCACCCGCGCCTCACGCTCTCGCGCAACCTCGCCTTTTCCGGGCTCGTGCTCGCGCTGACCTACGTCCTGCTGCCGCGCGTCGTGTTCGGGTCGGCCTATGCCGACATGCGGCTGGTGCCCTATGCGGTGGCGATCTTCATCCTGGCGATCCGCTTCAAGGCCGAGACGAAGTTTCCGCTGGCGACGTGGCTCGCGGTCGCGGCGGTCGGCTTCATGCTGGTCCGGGTCGTCGGCAACACCGCCAGCATGGGCATCGCCGGTGCTCGCCAGGACGGACAGTTGAAGGCGCTGGAGCAGGTCGAGCGCGGATCGCGGGTCGCGGTACTGGTGTGGGATCGCTGCGAGGCGTGGGCGCTGCGCCGGTCCGACCATCTCGGTGCGCTCGCGGGTGTGCGTCGCAACGCCTACACCAACGACCATTGGCCGATGGCGGGGTCGAGCATGCTGACCGTCCATTATCCGGCGGCGCAGTGGTTTCAGCGCGATCCGTCGCAGATCGTCCGCGATCCCGACTGCCGGCATGAGGGGTGGTCGATGCAGCGCGCGATGACGGCGCTGCCGCGCCAGGCGTTCGATTATTTGTGGCTGCTCGACATGCGCCCAATCCCGCGAGACTGGGTCGCCGGGTGGGAGCCGATCTATGCAGCTCCCGGCGCGATCCTGCTCAGGAAGGCCGGCGAAGCACCGCGACCAGCGACACGCCGAACGGCATCGGCACCCGCCCGATAAGCGATTTCTCCAGGCCGAAGATGGTGTCGAGCGTCTTGTTGACGAACGCGCCGGGCATGGCGTCGTCGCTGCTCTGGTCCTTGCGCATCTGGCCAATCAGCCGCGCCGCCGCGATCGGCGGGAACAGCAGGCTGTTGAACGGCGACAGCAGCTCGATCCTGTAGCCAGCGTCGCGTGCCAGCGTTTCGATCTCCGACTTGCGATAGCGGCGGTGATGGTGATGGACGACGTCGTGCGCGCTCCACATCCACGGATTGGCGGGCACGGTGACCAGCAGTGCGCCGCCGGGCTTCAGGCGGGTCAGGATGCTGGCAAGCGATGCCTTGTCGTCCTGGACATGCTCCAGCACGTCGAGCAGCGCGATCAGGTCGTAGCTGCTCTCCGGGAACATCGACAGGTCGGGCAGCGCGGCCTTGAGCACCGGACGACCAAGCCGTTCCGACGCCAGCTCGCGCGCCACGTCGTCGAGCTCGCTGGCTTCGACGGTGCCGAAGCGGGTCAGCATCGACAGGTTGTGGCCGGTGCCCGCGCCAAGCTCGAGAATGCGCGCGTTGGCGGGCGGACGGACGACGCGCTCGATGATCGCATCGAGGATCCGCCGCCGCGCGGTGAACCACCAATGGCTGCTGTCCAGCTTTGCCATCTGGTCAAAAACCTTGCGTTCCATCAGTCGGCCCCGATCTTTTCGCGCACCACGTAGAGCGGGCGTCCCTTGGTCTCGATCAGGATACGGCCGACATATTCGCCGAGCACGCCGAGCGAGAGCAGTTGCAGTCCGCCGAGGAAGAGCACGGCGACCATCATCGACGCATAGCCGGGCAGGTCGACCCCCGACATCAGCGTGCGGATGACGATGAACACCGCATAGCCGAGCGCGCCGAGTGCGACGAAGGCACCGAGATAGCTCCAGATGCGCAGCGGCACGGTCGAGGCCGAGGTGATCCCGTCGATCGCCAGCGTCCACAGCTTCCAATAATTATACTTGGTCTTGCCGACCTTGCGCTCTTCGCGGTGATAGCTGACCGCAGCCTGCCGGAAGCCGGCCCAGGCGAACAGGCCCTTCATGAAGCGGTTGCGCTCGGGCATCGCGCGGATGACGTCGACCACGCGCCGGTCGAGCAGGCGGAAGTCGCCGGCATGCTCGGGGATTTTGTCCTGGCTCAGCCAATTGTGCGCGCGATAATAGAGGTCGGCGGTCAGTCGTTTGGGCAGCGTGTCGGTCTCGCGATTGTCGCGCACGCCGTAGACGACGTCATAGCCTTCGCGCCACTTGGCGATCATCGCCGGCAGGACGTCGGGCGGATCCTGCAGGTCGACGTCGAGCGGGACGACCGACTTTCCGCGCGACGCGTCGAGGCCGGCCGACAGCGCGGCCTCCTTGCCGAAATTGCGCGACAGCGACAGGCCGCGGACGCGCGGGTCGGCGGCGTGCGCCTTGCGGATGACTTCCAGCGTGGTGTCGCTGCTGCCGTCGTCAATGAACAGGATTTCGAAGCTCTGCGCGGCCGGATCGGCGACACCCTCGAGCACGGGAATGACGCGCGTGAGGAACTGGCCGATCGCGGCTTCCTCGTCCTTGACCGGGACCACCAGGGTGAGTTCGAGCGGGCTCATGAATAGACGAAGCGGCGATGCAGCGCGAAGGTCAAGAGCGGCGTGACGAACAGCATCGGCAGCGTCGGCCACCAGGTCGGTCCGTCAAGCTGCTTCACGAGTAGCCAAATGAAGCCCTGGTTCACGAGATAGCCCAGCACGTTGACCAGCAGGAAACGCCCCAAGCGGACATGGTGGCGATCGCGGGTGCCGTGTCCCTGAAAGCTGAACAGTCCGTGCGTGACGTAGCTGACCGCGGAGAAGAACAGGAAGACGATGGTGAAGCTGATCATCGGGTCGAGCCCGAAAAATTCGGTGATCGCCCAATAGCTCGCGGCGACGAGGACGGTGATCGCGAAGCCCGCGAGCGCATAGCGGATCATCTGCACCAGCACCGCGCGGCGGTCGGGATCGATCGATTGGAGCGCCGACGAGATCATCGGCTTGCTCTCTAGTCGCTTGCCGCTAGGACACAATCCAAGATTTATCGGGGAATGACGGGGCGGGGAACGGGCGTGGACGAGCAGGATAGCAGCAAGACCCCGGCGTTCGTGCAGCGTGCCGACCGCCTGTTCTTCGATCATTGGCGCCTCGCGATCGTCGGCATGTGGCTGCTCTACGCCGCCTACATCCTCTACTCACGCACCAACCAGATCCACTTCTTCATGCTGGGGGACACCGACGACAATCTGCGCATGGCGCAGGTGCGGGCGCTGCTTGGCGGGCAGGGTTGGTTCGACCTCACCCAACATCGCTTCGACCCCGTCCATGGCGGCGCGAACATCCACTGGTCGCGGATCGTCGACCTGCCGATCGCGGCGATCATCCTGCTGATGAAGCCGATTGTCGGCGGCGCCGATGCCGAACGCATCGCCGCCGCGGTGGCGCCACTGCTGCCGCTGTTGCCGACGATGTTCGCGCTGGCGCTGACGATGCGGCGACTGGTTGGCCCGAAGGCATGGCCGTTGCCGCTGATCGCGCTGCTGTGCGCCTTTTCGACGATCAACATGTTTTCGCCGCTTCGGATCGACCATCACGGGTGGCAATTGGCGATGCTGGCGATCGCGGTCGCGGGCATGGCCGACCCGCGGCGCGCACGCGGCGGCGCGACGATGGGCATTGCGACAGGTGTTTCGCTCGCGATCGGCCTGGAAATGATGATTTACCTCGCGCTGCTCGGCGGCGCGGCGGTGCTGATCTGGGTCGCCGACGCCGGCCAGAAGCGGCGCCTCGCCGCTTATGCAGGCGCGCTCGTGGCGAGCACCGGGCTCGGCTTCCTGCTGTTCGCATCCAACGCCAACCGCCTGCCGGTCTGCGACGCGCTGTCGCCGGTGTGGCTGGCCGATGCGGCGGTCGGCGGCGCAGTGATGCTCGCGCTCAGTCGGCTCAAGGTCGAGCGCTGGACGGTGCGGCTGGGACTGGCCGTGCTCGCCGGCGCGATCGTGGCGGCGTTCCACGTCATCGCCTGGCCGAACTGCCTTGAGCGACTCGAGGGTGTGTCGGCGGAAGCGACGGCGCTGTGGCTAGACAACGTCCGCGAGGCGCGGCCCTTCTATCGCCACGGCTGGCGGCAGGGTGCGACGATGCTCGCGCTGCCGGTGATCGCCTTGTTCGGCTGGGCACTGCTGCTGTGGCGCGCGTGGCGGATGGGCGACGAGGGTCGCGACCTATTGCTGCGGACCGTTGCGGTGATGCTGCCCGCGCTCGCCGCCTTCGGCCTCCTGTTCTGGCAGACCCGCGCCGCGCCATCGGCGCAGTTGCTGGCGCTTCCGGCCGCGGCGGCGCTGGCGGTGTTGCTCGCCAAGCCCTGGCTGGATTCGCCCAAATTGTGGAAGCATGCGCTGGCAATCCTGGTCGTCCTCGGCTCGCTTGGCGCCATCGTGCCGCTCGTGCTTCAGTTCGTGCCACCCGAGCAAAAGGGCAAGTACAGCGTCGCCGTCGCCACCGCCAATCGCCGTTGCCCGTCGCTCGCCGCGCTGGCGCCGGTGCAGAGGCAGCCGAAGGGCGTCGTCTTCACCTTCATCGACCTTGGGCCGCGCCTGATCGTGGCGACGCACCATGACACGATCGGCGGACCCTACCACCGCAACGACCAGGCGATCTCCGATGTGATGAAAGCCTTTCGCGGGACTGAGGCGAATGCGCGTGCGACGATCATGGCTTATGGCAGCGACTATCTGCTGGTCTGTCCGAACATGTCGACCGCGACCATTTTCACCGGCGAGACGCCGAAGGGCTTCTACGCGCAGTTGATCAAGGGGCGGGTGCCGTCATGGCTGGAGCCGATCGACCTCGGCAAGGACAGCCCGCTGAAGATGTGGCGCGTCGTCCGCACCGCGCCGGGTCAGGAAGCGGCGAGCCCCGGCAGGCTGCGTTCAAGCCCGTCGAGCACGAACTGAGTCGCCAGCGCGGCAAGGATGACGCCAAGAATCCGGGTGATCATCGCTTCCAGCTTGGCGCCGATCAGCTTCATCAGCGGTCCGGCGGCCAGTAGCGCGAGCAGCGTGAGCAGCAGCACAAGCGTCATCGCCGAGAAGACGACGACGCCTTCGAGCGTGCCCTGAGCCCGCGCGCTCAGCAGCATCACGGTAGCGATCGAACCCGGGCCGGCGATCATCGGGATTGCCATCGGGAAGACGCTGATGTCCTCGGCCTCGGGCGTGCCTTCGATTTCCTTGGCGCGCTCCTCGCGGCGTTCGGTGCGCTTCTCGAACACCATGTCGAGCGCGATCATGAACAGCATGATGCCGCCGGCGAGGCGGAATGCCGACAGGCTGATCCCCAGCGTCTCGAGCAGCGCTTCGCCGAGCAGCGCGAAGAAGATCAGGATGCACCAGGCGACGACGACCGAGCGGATCGCCATCTTGCGGCGATGGGCGGCGTCGGTGCCGCTGGTCAGCGACGCGAAGATCGGCGCGCAGCCGGGCGGATCGATGATCACCGCCAGCGTGATGAAGGCGGAGGTGAACAGTTCGATCACAGCGCGGGATCCTGCAGGCCCGCGCGACGGTGCGCGGCGACGAGGGTGTTGCGAAGCAGCATGGCGATGGTCATCGGCCCGACCCCGCCCGGCACTGGGGTGATTGCCCCCGCGACCTCGACCGCCTCGGCATAGGCAACGTCGCCGACCAGCCGGCCCTTGCCGTCGTCGGCAGGCAGGCGATTGATGCCAACGTCGATCACGGTCGCGCCCGGCTTGATCCAGTCGCCGCGGATCATCTCGGGCCGGCCGACGGCCACGACGAGGATGTCGGCGCGGCGGCACAGGTCGGGCAGGTCGCGCGTACGGCTGTGGGCAATGGTGACGGTGCAGCTTTCGCCCAGCAAGAGCATCGCCATCGGCTTGCCGACGATATTCGACCGTCCGACCACGACCGCATCGAGGCCGGTCAGGTCGCCGAGCGTTGCCTTGAGCAGGTGGAGGCAACCGAGCGGGGTGCAGGGCACCATCGCTTCCGCCCCGAGCGCCAGCCGTCCGGCATTTTCGACATGGAAGCCGTCGACATCCTTGGTCGGATCGATCGCGGCAATGACGCGGTCGGCGTCGATCTGTGACGGTAGCGGCAGCTGGACGAGAATTCCGTCGACCGTCGGGTCACTGTTGAGTTGCTCGACCAGCGCCAGAAGATCTTCTTGCTTCGTATCGGCGGAAAGGCGGTGCTCGATGCTCTCCATTCCGGCTTCAAGGGTGGCCTTGCCCTTGGAGCGGACATAGACCGACGAGGCGGGGTCGTCGCCGACCAGCACCACGGCCAGCCCCGGCGCGCGGCCGACGGTTTCGCGAAAAGCGGCCACGCCGTCACCGACGCGCTTGCGCACCGCGAGCGCGGCCGCCTTTCCGTCGATGACCCTTGCGGTCACATCAGGGTCGCGCTGGTCTCGAGCGCGAGGCCCTGGAACAGCTTGCGGACAATCTGGATGCCGAGGATCAGCACGATCGGCGAAAAGTCGATCCCGCCGAAGTCGGGCATGATCTTGCGGATCGGCCGATACAGCGGCGCGGTCAGTCGCTCGAGCGTGTCGACCAGCGTGCGCATGAAGCCCGACGAGCTGTTGATGACGTTGAATGCGACCAGCCAGCTGAGGATGATCTGGGCAATCAGGACCCACACGACCAGTTGCAGGATCATGTCGATGATGGAGAAGAGCGCGAAAAGCATGGATTCCGCTTAGCCGCCCGTGCCGCGCCGCACAATGTCCGCTTCGACGGGTGGTGGGCGGCGTTCGCTTAAGGGGCGAAGCGGTTGGGCTGCGCCTCCGCCACGATTAGCGCGAAGTCATCGGCGGCGTCGCTCCACTCGGCAATGGGCGTCCATCCGCCGGCGAGCAGGAGTAGCCGTGCACCGCGTTCGCCATATTTGTGGCTGTTCTCGGTGTGAATCGACTGGCCTTGCGTGAAGGCGAAGCGGCGGCCCTCAATCATGAAGCTCGTGTTCCGCTTGGCGACCAAATGCATCTCGATCCGCCCAAGCATGTCGTTCCAGCGCGCTTCGTGGACGAAGTCGTCGACGACAATATCCGCGCCCAATTCGCGATTGATCCGGTCGAGCAGGTTGCGGTTGAAGGCGGCGGTTACGCCTTCGGGGTCGTCGTAAGCCGCAACCAGCCGGTCGACCGGCTTGACCCGGTCCATGCCGATCACCAGCCGCGATCCGGTGCCGAGGATGTCACGGAAGTGGCGCAGCAGGTCGGTGGCGCTGCGCGGCACAAAATTGCCGATCGTCGATCCGGGGAAGAAGCCGACGCGGGTCAACCCGTCAATCTCGGCTGGAAGGTCGAACGGACGGGTGAAATCGGCCTCGACCGGATGAACCGCGAGACCGGGAAAGTCGCGATCGACCCGCCCCGCGCTTTCGCGCAGATAATCGCCACTGATGTCAATCGGGACATAGGCCTTGGGCCTGGCAGCGCGCAGCAGCAACGGGGTCTTGGTCGAACTCCCCGAACCGAATTCGACGATCGCGGTGTCGGGCCCCAGCTTGGACGCGATGTCGTCGACCTGCTCGGTCAGCAGCGCGGTTTCGGTGCGGGTTGGGTAGTAAGCGTCCAGCCGGGTGATATCGTCGAACAGCTCCGACCCGCGCCGGTCGTACAGCCAGCGCGCGGGGATGGAGGGAATCGGTTCGGCGAGTCCGGCGAGAACGTCGGCACGGAAGGCCGGATCGACCGCTTCAGGCGTCTTTAGCAAGGCGTAATCCCGTAAATTGCCAGCGCGCAGCGGGCGGAAAGAAATTGCGATAGGTGGCGCGGCTGTGTCCGCGCGGGGTGGCGCAACTGGCGCCCTTCAGCACGAACTGTCCGCACATGAACTTGCCGTTATATTCGCCGACGGTGCCCTCCTCGGGCGCGAAGCCGGGGTAGGGAAGGTAGGCGCTCTGGGTCCACTGCCACACGTCGCCGAACGGTCCCCCGCCAGCGCGCGGAAGGACCGGGCCGGCACGGTCGATCTGATTGCCGCTCGTCGGATCGGCCGAGGCGAACTGGTCTTCCCACTCCGTTTCGGTCGGCAGGCGGGCACCCGCCCAGCGGGCGAAGGCGTCGGCTTCGTAATAGCTGACATGGTCGACCGGCGCGTGCGGATCGCGGTCGCGGCGGCCGGCGAGGGTGAAGTGGCTGCCGTCGTCGTGCCAGTAAAGCGGGCTGGCAATGTGCTCCCGCTGGACCCAGTCCCAACCTTCGCTCAGCCACAGCGACGGAGTCGAATAGCCACCGTCGGCGGCGAACGCGTCCCATTCCTGGTTGGTGACGCAGCGGCTGGCGATCAGGTGCGGGTGGAGCAGCGCCCGGTGGCGCGGTCGTTCGCAATCGAAGTCGAACGCCTGCCCGTCGGACCCGATCTCGACGATCCCCTCCCGGCCCGGAAGCCATTCGACCGGCGGCGCTTCGTCAGTCGCCGGGGTCCAATCGCCATACGCAGGCTCGAGCGGATTTTCGGCGAAGGTCGCCAGAATGTCCGTCAGGAACAGTTCCTGATGCTGCTGCTCGTGCTGGATCCCCAGTGCGACCAGTTCGAGCGCCGGCGCCGCCAAGGTGGGCAGCGCCTCGGCAAGCGAAGCGTCGACCGCGTGCCGCCATGCGCGGATCTCGTCGAGGCTTGGCCGGCTGATCATGCCGCGCCGCGCCCGGGCATGGCGCTCGCCTTCGCCTTCGTAATAGCTGTTATAGAGGAAGGGCCAGCGCTCGTCGTGGAGGCGGTGGCCGGAGACGTGGTCGCGCAGGACGAAGGTCTCGAAGAACCATGTCGTGTGGGCAAGATGCCATTTGGCAGGAGACGCGTCGGGATGCGGCTGGACGGTGGCGTCGGCGTCGCTGAGCGGCGCAGCGAGGTCGAGCGTCAGCGCACGCGTCGCGGTCAGCCGCGCGCTCAAGCTGGCGTTGGATGCTTCGTCGGACCGGGCCATGTCACTCCCCTAGGGCAGGATAACCGACAGCCTCAGGAATCGTTGCCTCAATTGTCGCGGGTCGCCCCGGGACGCCAGAGCACATCGCCGCCCTGGCCTGCCGCGACGTGGCGCGCGGCGACGAACAAGTGATCGGACAGGCGATTGATGTAGGCCAGCGCCGCCGGATTGACCTTTTCCTCGGCCATGAGCGCCACCACCGCGCGCTCGGCGCGGCGGACAATGGCACGGGCAATGTGCAGGGCCGCGACAGCTACCGAACCGCCGGGCAGGATGAAGCTGGTCAGCGGGTCGAGGCCGGCGTTCATCGCGTCGATCTCTTCTTCAAGCCGCTCGACCTGCCGTCCGACGATGCGCAGCGCATGTTCTTCGAAGTCGGTGCCGAACGGGGTCGCGATGTCGGCGCCAAGGTCGAACATTTCGTTCTGGATGCGGCGCAGGAAGGAGGCCAGCTGGCCGTCGTCGAGCGTCGCCAGCGCGACCCCGATGGCACTATTGGCCTCGTCCACTTCGCCGATCGCGGCGATGCGCGCGCCGGCCTTGCTGACGCGGCTGCCATCCACCAGACCGGCCTCGCCTTCGTCGCCGGTCCGGGTGTAGATCTTGTTGAGCTTGACCAGCTTAGTTGCTGCCGCCGGCCAGCGCGAGGATCAGCACGACCAGCACGATCGCGATGCCTTGATAAAGCACGCGTTTCTGCATGTAATTCTGCTGGACCTGACCGGTCGCGTCCTTGCCGTTGGCCATCGCGATGACCCCGCGCACCAGCACATATCCGGTCGCGCCCATGGCGACCACGAGGGCAATGATGAGGAGCGTGTTCATGATGCGCCTTATCTAGGCGTTCGACAGGCGGAATCCTAGGGGTAGGCGACCCGCCAGAAAGTCGGCGGTCAAGGCCGGCCCGTCGACTCCCTTTTCGCGCATTGCCGCAAGCGTAGGGGCGAGGTCGCGCTTGGCGAGGCGGCGACCGTCTTCGTGCGTGACGAGCGGGTGGTGCAGGTAGCGCGGCTCGGGCAGGCCGAGCAGGATCTGGAGCAAGCGCTGGATGGGGGTGGACGGGCGCAAATCCTCGCCGCGGACGACCAGCGTCACGCCGGTCGCGGCATCATCGACGACGCAGGCGAGGTGGTAAGAGGCGGGCGCGTCCTTGCGTGCCAGGATCGCGTCGCCAATGTCGGCGGGAGATGCTTGCCAAACGCTGCCGTCATCCTCGGTCCACCCGTGCAGCCCGACCTCGGCCAGCGCCCGAGCCGAGTCCAGACGCCAGCTGTGCGGTGTCGAGGCGCGGCGTGTCGGGTCGTCGGCCAGTCCGCGACAGGTACCCGGATAATGCGCCCCCGCATCGCCATGCGGGGCGGTCAGCGACGCGGCGATGTCGGTGCGCGTGCAGAAGCACGGGTAGACGAGCCCGCGTTCCTTCAGCCGATCGAGCGCGGCGGCGTAGTCGGCAATACGCTCCGATTGCTTGAGCGCATCGCCATCGATCGCGATGCCGAGCCACGCCAGATCCTCGAAAATCCCGTCGACGAATTCGGGCCGGCAACGGCCGCGATCGAGGTCCTCGATCCGGATCAGGAAGCGGTCGCCGCGCGCGCGTCCGATCGCGGCCGACAGCGCGTGACCAAGGTGCAGTCGCCCTGACGGCGACGGCGCGAAGCGGGTGGTAATTGTCATCTCGATTCGATTTCGCCCAACGCCCCTTGACCGCGCAACTGCAATATCCGATTCATCATCCTGTCACGCCGGGTTGGCATCCGGCTGGTCACAAGGGAAGCGGTCTCGCAATGGCCTCTCCTCCTTGCGTGCGACGGGGCCGGGGAGCAGCCGTTCGGGCAACCGAACGAAAGGCTCTGTGCGCTCGTGTACCATGCCGACCTCATTCGCCACCCGGACGGTTGTCCCGCGCTGGTGCTCAACGCCGACTATACCCCGCTCAGCTATTATCCGCTGTCGCTGTGGCCATGGCAGACCGCCATCAAGGCGATGTTCCTCGAACGCGTTGACGTCGTCGCGCATTACGATCGCGAAGTGCACAGCCCGTCGGCGACGCTCAAGCTGCCCTCGGTCATCGCGCTTCGCCAGTTCGTGCGGCCCAACGAATATCCGGCATTCACCCGTTTCAATCTGTTCCTGCGCGACCGCTTCCGGTGCGTCTATTGCGGCAGCTTGAAGGAATTGACCTTCGACCATGTCGTGCCACGCGCACAGGGTGGCCGGACCAGCTGGGAGAATGTCGCCACCGCCTGTGCGCCGTGCAACCTCAAGAAGGGCGGGCGAACCCCACGCCAGGCGCACATGCATATCGAGCGCGAGCCGATCCGCCCGACCAGCTGGCAGTTGCAGGAGCATGGCAAATGCTTCCCGCCCAACTTCCTCCACCAAAGCTGGCGCGACTATCTCTACTGGGACGTCGAGCTCGACCCGTAAGCGTGGCTAACCCGGTCTTAACCAAATCGGCCTAGCCTGATCGACATGACGATCTCGGCTCCGTCCTCAAATCTCGGCCCCGGCCCGGCGCGCCTGTTGCTGGTCGAACCCAATCGCTCGGCGATGGGCATGCTGACCAAGCGCCTCGGCGACATCGGCTATCGCCTGAGCACTTGCGAATGCGCGAGCAATGCCGCCGCCGAAATGCAGCGCTCGCCGGTCGATCTGGTGCTGGCTGAAATCCGCATGGCGCCGATGAGCGGCCTCGACCTGCTTCGCCTGATCCGCGACGACGTGTCGCTGAAGGAGACGCCGGTCATCCTGATCACCGGACGCTCGGACAGCGCCGGCGCGGTCGAAGGCTTCGCTGCGGGTGCCGATGATGTCGTCGCCAAACCATTCCATGTCGAAGTGCTTGCCGCCCGGATCGCGCGGCGCATTGCCCGCGCCCGCGCCGACCGTGACCTGGCGCACGACAAGGCCACGCTCGATGCACGTGTCGTCACCCGCGCGATCGAACTGGGCGAAGTGCGTCAGGCACTCGAAGCAAGTGAGGCCGAGCGCCTCCGGCTCGCCCGCCTCGTCAACGGCGGCTGAGGAAATCCTCGATGTGCGGGGACAGGTCGTCCCGCTGAAGCGCGATCGCAAGGTTGGCGAGGACATAGCCCGCCTTGTCGCCGCAATCGTAACGGGTGGCATCGACCGCCAGCGCATGGAACGGCTGCGTCCCGATCAGGTCAGCCATGGCGTCGGTCAGCTGGATCTCGCCACCGGCTCCGCGGCGCCCCTCGGCAAGCCGGGTCATGACCTCAGGCTGCAAGATGTAGCGTCCGACCACGCCCAGCGTCGACGGCGCGTCGGCAGGCTCGGGCTTTTCGACCAGGCCAAGCACTTCGGTGGCGCTGCCGTCGGTCTGGCCCGGCGTGATAATCCCATAGCTCGATGTGCGCTCGGCGGGCACGTCCATCGCGCAGATGATGTTGCCGCCAAGCGTCGCATAGGCGTCGACCATCTGCTTGAGCGCGCCCGGCTGTCCGACCATGAGGTCGTCGGGAAGAAGCACCGCGAACGGCTCGTCGCCGACGATATGCCGCGCGCACCATACCGCGTGACCCAGGCCGAGCGGCTGCTGCTGGCGCACCGACACTATTTCGCCAAAGCCGGTGCGCGACGGTTCGAGCGCCTCGAGGCTCTTGCCCGCCTGGTTCATCGTCGCTTCAAGTTCGAAGCCCATGTCGAAATAGTCGACCAGGCTGCCCTTGCCGCGCCCGGTGACGAAGATCATCTGCTCGATCCCCGCCTCGCGCGCTTCATCGACCGCATATTGGATCAGCGGGCGATCGACGACCGTCAGCATTTCCTTGGGCATTGTCTTGGTTGCGGGCAGCAGGCGCGTGCCAAGGCCCGCGACGGGGAAAATCGCCTTGCGGATCGGCTTCATCGGCGCGGTTCGCCTACGTTGTCGGGACCGGTGGTGTCGGCATTAGGCTCGCTGTCCGCAGGCAGCGCATCGGCGCCATCGGGCGGAGGCAAGTCGAACCGGTCGGGGGTGCGCGGCTGGCCGCTCTTGCCTAGCTCATCGACGCGCTCGGGGCGCGCATAGGGCGGTGGGGTCAGCAAATCGTCGGCCGTCAGCACGCGCGATGCCAAGGCGGGCTTTTGCGGCAAGGATGTGCCCGCGCGGGGCTCAAGATCGCTGACGCTGCCGCACGCGCCCAGCGCAGCGATGGCGCCGATCAGGACCAGACGACCAGACTTCATCATTCCCCCCGCTTGGCGATCGCGGCGCGGGCCGCGGCGATGGCCCCTGCTACCCGCTCCGGCGCGGTCCCGCCAGCCGACCGGCGCGATTCCACCGAGGCCTCGACCGACAGCCGGGGCTGGACGCGTTCGTCGATGCGCGGATCGATCGCGCGAAGCTGGTCAAGGTCGAGTTCGTCGAGCGCCTTGCCCGCTGCTTCGGCAGCGGCAACCGCTCGTCCGGAGATGTGATGCGCCTCGCGGAACGGGACGCCGGCCTCGGCCACCAGCCAGTCGGCGAGGTCAGTGGCGGTCGCATGACCCGCCGCCGCCGCCGCCCGCATTTTTGCCGGCACGAACTCCAGGTCGGCGATCATCCCCGCCATCGCGGCAAGGCTCAGCCCCAGCAGGTCGTGCGCGTCGAACAGCGGCGGCTTGTCGTCCTGAAGGTCCTTGGCATAGGCAAGCGGTAGGCCCTTCAGCAGCACCAGCAACGCGACGAGATCGCCGACGATCCGCGCGCTATGCCCGCGCACCAGTTCGGCGGCGTCGGGATTGCGCTTGTTCGGCATGATCGACGATCCGGTCGACCAAGCGTCGGGCAATTTCACGAAGCCGAACGGTTGCGACGCCCACAGGATGATTTCCTCGGCGAGCCGCGACAGATGGACCGAAGTCAGTGCGGCAGCGTGGAGATAGTCGACCACGAAGTCGCGGTCGCTGACCGCGTCGAGGCTGTTGGCGGTCGGTCGGTCGAAGCCGAGCGCCTTGGCGGTGTGGTCGCGGTCGAGGTCGAAGCCCGTTCCGGCCAGCGCTGCACTTCCGAGCGGCGACTCATTCATCCGCGCGCGGGCGTCGACGAAGCGGCTGCGATCGCGCACCAGCATTTCGCGATAGGCCATCAGGTGATGACCCAGCGTCACCGGCTGGCCCGACTGAAGATGAGTGAAGCCCGGCATCACCGTCGCGGCATGTTCCTCGGCCCGGTCGATCAGTGCTGTCTCCAACGCGTCGATCCCCGCCACGGCTTCGTCGATCGACGAGCGCACGAACAGCTTGAAGTCGGTCGCGACCTGGTCGTTGCGACTGCGCGCGGTGTGAAGCCGGCCCGCCGTGTCGCCGATCAGTACCGACAAGCGATGCTCGACATGCATGTGAATGTCTTCGAGCGCGGGATCCTCGACCAGCTTTCCGGCGGCTATCTCCTCGGCGATTATGGCAAGGCCGCCGTCGATCGCGGCGACATCGTCTGCCGAGAGGATGCCTTGCGCGCCGAGCATGGCGGCATGGGCGCGGCTGGCCTCGATGTCTTGGCGCCATAGGCGCTTGTCGGTTCCGATCGAGGCATTTATCTCACGCATCACCGCGGCCGGGCCGCCTGCAAATCGCCCGCCCCACATCTGATTGGAATTGCCAGTGCCGGTTTCGTTGCGGCTGATCGCCCTGCTCCTTGGTCTCACCGTCGTTGCGGGCTGCGATAGGCAAAAGCCGGCAGCGCCTCAAGCGCCCGTGGAGGGGCCGACCAGCAGCAAGGGCGTCGACCGCAGCCATCGCGGCGAAGCGGCGCCGACGGTCGCCTTCAACGACCCCGACGGCAAGAGCATCACGCTGGCCGCGCTCGCGGGCAAGCCGGTGCTGGTCAATTTGTGGGCGAGCTGGTGCGCGCCATGCGTCAAGGAATTGCCGACACTGGCCGCGCTTCAGGCGGCGCAGGGGGATGGTCCGCTTGCCGTGATCGCGGTCAGCCAAGACATGGGGCCGAAGTCTTCGGTCGACGCCTTTCTCCAAGGCAAGGGAATTGCCCGCTTCGCCGCCTATCACGACCCGGAGATGAAGCTCACTGACGCGCTTGGCGTGCAGGTGATGCCGACGACCATCCTCTACGATGGCGCCGGCAAGGAAGTGTGGCGGTTTGTCGGCGACCAGGATTGGAACGGCGCGGAAGCGAAGGCGCTGCTCGCCGAGGTCAGTCCCGAAGTAACTCGTTGATGCTGGTCTTCGAGCGGGTGCGCTCGTCGACGCGCTTGACGATGACCGCGCACGCCAGGCCCGGGCCGCCGTCCTTGCCGGGCAGCGTGCCGGGAACCACGACCGAATAAGCGGGGACCCGGCCATAGAAGACCTCGCCGCTGGCGCGGTCGACGATCTTGGTCGATGCGCCGAGGAAAACGCCCATCGAGATGACCGCGCCCTGCTCGACGACGACGCCCTCGGCGACTTCCGATCGCGCACCGATGAAGCAGTCGTCCTCGATGATCACCGGGCCTGCCTGCAGCGGCTCGAGGACGCCGCCGATGCCGGTGCCGCCCGAGATATGGACGTTCTTCCCGATCTGCGCGCAGCTTCCGACCGTCGCCCAGGTGTCGACCATCGTTCCTTCGCCGACGCGTGCACCGATGTTGACGAAGCTGGGCATCAGCACGGCGCCCGGCGCAATGTAGGCGCCGCGACGGACGATCGCGCCCGGCACCGCGCGGAAGCCGGCGGCCTCGAACGCTTCGTTTGTCCAGCCGGAAAATTTCGACGGCACCTTGTCCCACCAGCCCGATCCGCCCGGCCCGCCGGGGATCAACTCCATCGGGTTCAGGCGAAACGACAGCAGCACCGCCTTCTTCAGCCACTGATTGACCTGCCATTCGCCGTCGACCTTTTCGGCAACGCGCTCCTCGCCAGAATCGAGGCGGAGGATCGCCGTTCCGACTGCATCGCGAAGCGCAGGGTCCGATGCGTCGATCGAATCGCGATTGTCCCAGGCGGCTTCGATGGTCGAGCGAAGGTCGGTCACGGTGCGTCTCCAAGCATGTCGTCCAGCCACTCGCCGACGTTAGCGATGGTCAGGTCGATGAAATCGGGGTGATGGCCGTGATTGCCGCGTTCGGAGCCGTTGTCGACCCAGACCGTCGTCATCCCCAGCATTTTGGCGGGCCTCAAATTCTGCGCCATGTCTTCGACCATCGCCGCTTTGGCAGGGTCGATTCCGAAGCGGTCGAGCAGCAGGCGGTAGCCATGGGCGTCGGGCTTCGGGCGAAGCTCGGCGCCGTGAATGTCGTGCAGCCCTTCGAACTGGTCGTCGATGCCAAGCGCGGACAGGACGCGCGCGGCGTACGGCGCATCGCCATTGGTGAAGACGAGCTTGCGCCCCGGCAGGCGGGCAAGCGTTCGCGCCAGCCGGCCGTCGGGCGCGATCCGGTCGAGCGGAATGGCATGGACATCGGCCAGGAAATGATGCGGATCGACGTCATGGTGCATCATCAGGCCGGCCAGTGTCGTACCATGGTCATGGAAATGCTTTTTCTGCACGTTCCGGGCCTCGGCCGGGTCGACGTCGAGCAGACGCTGGATGTAGGCGCCCATCCGCTGGTCGATCAGCTCGAACAGGTTGCTCGACGCGGGGTACAGGCAATTGTCGAGGTCAAAGATCCAGGCCTCGACATTGCCGAACAGGGGCGCGAACCGCGGGGTCATCGTGGCCCGCCCCTATCCGACTTGCATCCTTCAGCAAAATGAAAGCTTTGTCGGGCCATAGCGGATTCGGGAAAGCTGTTAACTTTCAGCGGCTTGGCGGGGACAGAACGATGCGACAACGGCTTCTGGCGAGTGTGGCGACCGGCGTGATCCTGTCGCTCTCGGCCTGTGGTGGCGGAGGCGGCGGCGGATCGACGCCACCGCCCGTCTCGACGCCTGCGCCTCCGGTCACGCCGACGCCGACGCCGACCCCCACTCCCACGCCGACACCAACCCCGACGCCGACGTCGATCACCTACAACACCGCCGAGTATCAACGCTCCAATGCCGCCACCAGTTCGGGCGCGATTACCGCGTGGCAGCGGGGCGCGACCGGCAGCGGCGTCAAACTGGCGGTGATCGACAGCGGCATCAATCCGTCGCTCGCGGAGTTCGCCGGCCGGATCGATCCCGCCAGCCGCGATGTCGCCGGCAGTCGCCCGTTGTCGGACGACGACGGCCACGGAACCGCCGTAACTGCCACCGCCGCGGCGTCGCGCAACGAAGCACAGACTCTGGGCGTCGCATTCGATTCGACGATCCTAGCGTTTAAGGCCGACGCCGCGGGCAGCTGTGGAAGCGAAGAAGGGTGCGACTTCTTCGACAGCGCGATCAGCCAGGGGATCGACGCCGCCCGGCTCGCCGGCGCGCGGGTGATCAACCTCTCGCTCGGCGGATCGCCAGCCGGAACACAGCTGCTGGCAGCGATGCAGCGCGCGGCATCTGCGGGGATCGTGATGGTCATCTCGGCCGGTAACGATGGCGAAGACTTGGCCAAGCGCGAAAACGCCGACGCGTTTGCGCTCATTCCCGCGCAGCAGTTTCCGGGTCATGTGATCATCGCGGGATCGGTGGGCGTCGGTGACGGGGCCGGCGGCACCGATCTCAACCAGATCTCGACGTTTTCGAATCGAGCCGGCACGGGCGCACCGGCCTATCTCACCGCGCTCGGCTATCGCGTTCGGACGATCGACCACACTGGCGCCGGGTTCCTCTACTCGGGCACCAGCTTCTCGGCGCCCGTCATCAGCGGCGCAGTCGCGCTGATGGCGCAGGCTTTCCCGAATCTGACGGGCGCACAGATCGTCGACCTGCTGTTCCGCACCGCCGACGACCTCGGCGCCGCCGGCACCGACGCTGTCTTCGGCCGTGGCCGACTCAACATTACGCGCGCCTTCCAGCCGGTGGGCACGTCGAGCCTCGCCGGGACCTCAATCGCGGTCACCGATGGCAGCACCACGAGCGCTCTCCCACCGGCGGCCGGGGATGGCGGTGCCAAGGGCGGACTCGGCGTGGTGATCCTCGATGGCTACAGCCGCGCCTTCGCGACCGACCTTGCGCGCGGAATGCACGCCGCCGAACAGCGCCAACCGCTCGAGCGCGCGCTGGGCGGGAATGTACGCGGGTCGGCGGTGACTGCTGGGCCCTTGTCGGTCGCGATGACCGTCTCACAGCGGCAGGGGCTGCCCGGCGCATTCGATGTCGCGAAGCTGGGCATCGGTCCGGAGGATGCGCGCAAGTCGCGGCTCGTCGCCGGCTCCGCGATCGCGCGCATTGATTCGAAGACGAGGGCCGCGTTCGGTTTCTCGCAGGGTGCCAAGACGCTCGAGCGGCAATTGACGGGCGCCCAGGCCAACGCTTTCCTGATCGCCCGCGATACAAGCGGCGATCCCGGCTTCGACGCGCGGCGCGGCACCAGCTTCGCCGTCCGCCGCGACCTTGGTTTCGCTGGCGTCACTGTGTCGAGCGAACAGGGCCGCGTGTGGCAGACGATCCGCACGGAGGCGACCGATCGTCCGTATCGCCTCGACGGCGTGACGGTCGACCGCGCCTTTGGCTCTAGGACGTGGGGATCATTAGGGCTCAGTCGCCTGGACGAAAAAGACACGCTTCTTGGCGGTCGTCTTGGTCCGGTGTTCGGCAACAGCGGGTCGTCGAGCCTGTTCGTCGACGCCGAAGCGCGCCGGGACCTTGGCGCGGGCTGGTCGGCAACGCTCGCAGCGCGGCGCGGCTGGACCAGCTTCGGCGCCGGCCGCTTCTCAACCGCATCCTACGCGCTCGACCTCGGCAAGACGGGCCTTTTGCGTGAGGAGGACCGTTTCGGTCTTCGCCTGTCGCAGCCGCTTCGCATCGAACGCGGCGGGATCGCGACCATGCTTCCGACCGACTACGACTATGCCACGCAGACCGAGAGCAACAGCCTGTCGCGGCTGAGCTTCACGCCGTCGGGCCGCGAGATCGACGCCGAAGCAAGCTATTCAACGCTCCTGGGTAAGGGGTGGGTTGGCGCCAATCTTTATGCGCGTCGTCAGCCGGGACACGTCGCCACCGCCGACGCCGACTTGGGCGCCGCGATCCGCTACAGCCTCGATTTCTAGACGGTGAAGCTCTCGCCGCAGCCGCAGGCACCCTTGGCATTGGGGTTCTCGAACACGAAGCCCGCAGCGAAGTCGTCCTCGCGCCAGTCCATCGTGCTGCCGATCAGGTAGAGGATGCTGGCTCCGTCGACGTAAAAGGTGCCGCCCGGGGTGGCGATCTTCTCGTCGAAGCCCTGTTCCTCGGTCACGTAATCAACCGAGTAAGCGAGCCCCGAGCAGCCGCGGCGCGGGGTCGACAGCTTGACCCCGATCGCGTCGGCGGGTGCTCGCGCCATCAGGTCGGCAATGCGTTGCTCGGCAGCAGGCGTCAGGATGATCGCGGCAGGGCGCTGGCGGGTGACGGTGGCCATTACAGCATCCCCAATTCGAGACGCGCTTCGTCGCTCATCTTCGACGGGTCCCACGGCGGATCCCATACCAGCTTGACCTCGGCATCGCGAACGCCCGGAACCGAAAGCACGCGCATCTCGACTTCGCTCGGCATTTCTTCGGCGACCGGGCAGTTGGGCGTCGTCAGAGTCATCGTCACGACGACGTCGCCATCGTCGGTGGCGGCCACGTCGTAGATCAGGCCAAGCTCGTAAATGTCGACCGGGATTTCGGGATCGTAGATTGACTTGAGCGCCTCGACGACGGCTTCCTGCAGCGCACCGCCGGGTCCGCCCGCACCTGCCTCTGGCTTAGTTTCGGCCAGAAAGCCCGACAGATAGTCGCGCTTGCGTTCGAACTCGGGGGTGACTCGGGCGCGCGGGGGCGTATCGACCGCGTCGACCGCTTCGATCTCGATCTTGTTGCTCTCGTCGTTCATCCGAAAATCCGTTTCACCTTGAGCAGGCCCTTCACGAGGGCCTCGATATCGTCGCCATCACTATGCGCGGCGAAGCTGGCTCGCGCGGTCGCGGGGACGCCGAGCGCGTCCATCAGCGGCTGCGCGCAATGATGTCCGGCGCGAACCGCGACGCCCTCGTCATCCAATATGGTGCCGACGTCGTGCGGATGAACCCCATCGACCGCGAAGCTGACGATCCCGGCGCTGTCGGCAGGGCCGAATAGCGTGACGCCGTCGACCGCCGACAGCGCGTCACGGCACTGCGCGACGAGTGCGCTTTCGTGCGCGTGGAGTGCATCGAGCCCGATGCCGTCCATCCACTCGATCGCGGCGTGCAGCCCGACCGCGCCAACGATGTGCGGCGTTCCCGCCTCGAACCGCGAGGGCGCGGGCAGGTAGGTCGTGCGCTCGAACGTGACGCGATCGATCATCGCGCCGCCGCCCTGCCACGGCGGCATCGCGTCGAGTAGTTCGGCGCGCGCCCACAAGGCGCCGATGCCGGTCGGGCCGTAAAGCTTGTGACCGGAAAACACGTAGAAGTCGCAGCCGATGTCGGCGACATCGACCGTCAGCCGCGCCGCGGACTGGCACCCGTCGAGCAGCAGCTTCGCGCCGACGTTGTGCGCAATCGTCGCGGCGCGCTTGGCGTCGAGGATCGAGCCCAGCACGTTCGACACGTGCGCGAAGGAAACGAGCTTGTGCCGTTCGGTCAGCATGGCCTCGGCAGCGTCGAGGTCGATGCGACCGTCGGCGGTCAACGGGCAGACATCGATGATCGCGCCGGTGCGTTCGGCGACCAACTGCCACGGGACGATGTTCGAATGATGCTCGAGCGTCGACAGCAGGATCCGGTCGCCCAACGACAGGTTCGACGCGCCCCAGCTTTGCGCGACGAGGTTGATCGATTCGGTCGCACCGCGCGTGAAGATCAGCTCATGCTCGGCCCCGCCGATCAGCGACGCCGCGACGGCGCGCGCCGCCTCGAAACTTTGCGTCATCGCCGCGGAGCGTTCGTACACGCCGCGGTGCACGGTCGCATAATCGCGGCCATAGGCATTCGCGATCGCGTCGATCACTACCTGCGGCTTCTGCGCGGTCGCGGCGCTATCCAGATAGTGCCAGCCGCGCGGGATCGCCGGGAACTGGTCGCGCACGCGAAGCGCGCTGTTGATGGTGACCGGGGCGTTCACGCGATCGCCCGCAGCGCAGTGCGCGCGGCCTCGCGGATGCCCTGGTCGTCGCCGTCGATGTCATCCCACAGACCGCCGACGAACCCTTCGAGCAGCAGTGCACGCGCGGTCGACGGATCGATCCCGCGCGACGCCGCGTAGAAAAGTTGTTCGCGATCGAGTTCGCCGACGGTCGCGCCATGCGCGCACTTCACGTCGTCGGCAAAAATCTCCAGCTCGGGCTTGGCATTGGCGGTGGCGCCGCGCGACAGCAGCATGGCTTTCACCGATTGGCTGGCATCGGTCTGCTGTCCGGTCCGCGCGACGGCAAGCTGGCCGAGGAATGACCCGGTCGCGGTGCCGCCGAGGACGCTTCGGATCGACTGCTGCGACGTTCCACCGATGCCGACGTGGCGAAGCGTCGTCACGATTTCCAGTGTGCAATCGCCATCGCCAATGTTGGCGGCATCCAGCGTGAAATCGGCGCCGTCGTGCACGGTGACGTCGAGTTCGAACCGGCCGTAACGCGTCGCGGTGTTGAGTGCGTAGAATGACGCAGACGCGCCGGCCTGGAGCACGATCGTCGCACGCCGAACCTGGACCGGATCGGCGTTCGGCAGCCAGATTTGCTGCAGCTCTTGCTGCGCAGCAATTTCAATCTCCTGCGGCGAAGAAAGATCGCGCCATACCGACGCGAGGGCGTCGATGTCGGCGTAGCGATACGCCTCATTCTTTCGGGTCGGGAGCGCTTCGCTCACGCGGCAACCTCGGCATAACCTTCGCGCTCAAGCTGGAGCGCGAGTTCGGCGCCACCCGACCGCGTGATGCGACCACGTTCGAGCACGTGCACTGCGTCGGGTTTCACATAGTCGAGAAGCCGCTGATAGTGAGTGATCAGCAGCACCGATTTCTGCGGATCGCGCATGATCGCATTGATGCCCGCGCCGACGCTCTTTAGCGCGTCGATGTCGAGGCCGCTGTCGGTCTCATCGAGGATCGCGAGCTTGGGTCCCATGATGCCCATCTGTACCATCTCTGCGCGCTTCTTCTCGCCGCCGGAAAAGCCGACATTGACGGGACGCTTGAGCATTTCAGAGTCCATACCCAGTGTCGCGGCCTGCGCCTTGGCAAGGCGAATGAACTCCGCGCCCGACAGGTCGGCGTCGCCGCGCGCACGCCGCTGTGCATTGAGGCTCTCGCGCAGGAACTGAAGATAGGAAACGCCGGGGATTTCGACGGGATATTGGAAGCCCAGGAAAAGCCCTGCGCCTGCTCGCTCATGCGGCTCGAGCGCGAGAAGATCGTGCCCGTCGAGCGTGACGCTACCGTCGGTCACTTCGTATCCGGGACGGCCGCCGAGCGCGTATGCGAGCGTCGACTTGCCGGCGCCGTTTGGACCCATAATTGCGTGGATCTCGCCGGTCGGGACCGTGAGCGTCAGCCCATTGAGGATGGTCTTGCCACCGACGGTGGCGTGGAGGTTGTCGATAATCAGCATCAATTGCGGTCCTTGGCGGAGGCGGTGGCGCAGTGCGACAGGTAGAACCGGCGCTTCGCATCCATGGCTTCGTTGCGCATGCCTTCCAGCATGCGGCGGTCGTTGAGGGCGCGCTGGCGATCTTCAATCGCCTGGCTCGCGAGGGAAAGGGTGATTTCGCTGTCGCCGCCCTTGATCGCGGTCACGCCCGCTTCGCGCAGAACGCGGCGGCGGTTCGACAGGTCGAGGCGCGCGGCGACCAGTTCTTCCTGCTCGCGAAAGATGCCGGTCATGAACCCGCTGCGGCGCTTGGCTTCGGCCGCGAAGGCCGGATTGACCACGTCGCGCGCGCAGGTCTCGACCGCCCGGTCGAGCGTCTCAAGTTCGGTCGTGCCGGTGAGCGCAAGCGCGGTGAGGGTAAGGGCGATCATTGGGTGATCGTCCGTTGGAACCGGCGCTCGACCATGTCGGCGACACGAACCCCGTGCTGCTGCTCGCTGCACTGAGCCAGGCGAATATTGATCAGCCGCATCCGCGCTTCGCGCTCCGACTTGGCAAGGCGCTTGTCGCGTGCCGCGGTGAAATCGGGCGTCAGTTGGATCATGCAATAACGCATCGAATCGCAGGCGATGCGGTCAAGATCGGCATCTCCTGTCGATTTGACCGTACGGCAGCGCGTGCCCTTCGCATTGGCCGACGCCGTGCCGCGCCAATCCTTTAACCGCCGGGCCATGACAACCACCTCCGACGGCGGTGCGAGCATCGCCGAAGCCTGAATCGACAGGAGAGCCAACGCGATCATCCGACGCTTCCCTCGAGGCTGATACCGAGCAGCTTCTGCGCCTCGACCGCGAACTCCATCGGCAGTTGCTTCAACACGTCGCGCGCGAAGCCGTTGACGATCAGCGCGACCGCGCTTTCGGCGTCGAGACCGCGCATCTGCGCGTAGAACAATTGGTCGTCGCTGATCTTCGAGGTCGTCGCTTCATGCTCGATCGTCGCGGTCGGGTTGCGCACCTCGATGTAGGGGACCGTGTGCGCGCCGCAATCGCCGCCGAGCAGCAGACTGTCGCACTGGGTGAAGTTGCGCACATTTTCGGCATTCGGCATTACCTTCACCAGCCCGCGATAGGTGTTATCGCTGCGGCCCGCGCTGATGCCCTTGCTGACGATCGTCGACCGGCTGCCCGACCCGATGTGGATCATCTTCGTGCCGGTGTCGGCCTGCTGCCGGTTGTTGGTCAGTGCAACTGAATAGAATTCGCCGACGCTGTCCTTACCCTTCAGGATGCACGACGGATATTTCCAGGTGATCGCGCTGCCGGTTTCGACCTGCGTCCATGACACCTTCGACCGGTCGCCTGCGCACAGCGCGCGCTTGGTGACGAAATTGAAGATGCCGCCCTTGCCGTCGGCGTCGCCTGGATACCAATTCTGAACGGTCGAATATTTTACCTCGGCGTCCTCGTGCGCGTAGATCTCGACTACTGCCGCGTGCAACTGGTTTTCGTCGCGCATCGGCGCGGTGCAGCCCTCAAGGTAGGACACGTAGCTGCCCTTTTCGGCGACGATCAGCGTGCGCTCGAACTGCCCGGTATTTTCGGCGTTGATCCGGAAATAAGTCGACAGCTCCATCGGACAGCGCACGCCTTCGGGGACCAGCACGAAGGTGCCGTCGCTGAACACCGCCGCGTTGAGGCAGGCAAAGACATTGTCGCGCTGCGGCACGACGCTGCCGAGGTACTTCTTGATCAGCTCCGGATATTCGCGGATCGCTTCGGAGATGCTGAGGAAGATGACCCCCGCACGCTTCAATTCCTCGCGGAAGGTGGTCGCGACGGAGACGCTGTCGAACACCGCGTCGACCGCGACCTTGCGCGCGCCCTCGACGCCCGCGAGCACCTTTTGCTCCTCGATCGGGATGCCGAGCTTCTCGTAAACGCGCAGAATCTCGGGATCGACCTCGTCGAGGCTGCCGAGCTTCGGCTTCGCCTTAGGCGCCGCGTAATAATAAGCGTCCTGGTAATCGATCTTCGGGATGTCGAGCTTGGCCCAGTCGACCTCCTCCATCTCCAGCCACGCGCGATACGCCTTCAGGCGCCAGTCGAGCATCCACTCGGGCTCGCCCTTTTTGGCGGAAATGAAGCGGACGGTATCTTCGCTCAGCCCCTTGGGCGCGAATTCCTGTTCGATGTCGGACGAGAAGCCCCACTCGTAATCCTTGGCGATCGCCGCCTTGAATTCCGCATTGGGCTCGTCGCTGTTGACCACGGTCTGTTCGTTCATTGGGCAAGTTCCTGAAGGCTGACCGCGCCGAGTGCGCCACGCACCTTGGCGCCGACGACGCCCATGTGCGGCTTGAGCCGGCAATGCGCATCGAGCGCACAATCGCTGATTTCGTCCGAGCCGGCGCACTGCGTCAGCGCGATCGGGCCTTCGACCGCTTCGACGATGTCGGCCAGGCTGATATCGGTGACCGGGCGCGCCAGCGCGTAACCGCCGCCCGCGCCGCGTTGCCCGACCAGCAGGCCCGCGGTCGCAAGACGCTGCATCAGCTTCTGCGCGGTCGGGAGCGGCACGCCGGTTTCCTCGGCGAGTTCGGTCGCGGACAGGCGCGACGATGCCTTGCGGCGCGCGGCCGCGGTCATCATCACGACCGCATAGTCGGCAAGATGGGTGAGTCGCATTTCTTAATCGGAGCTTTCCAGTCCGATTTAGGCGACAAACACGAGATTTTCAACCGCTGCCGAAGGCTAGTGCGCCGGGATTTGGACCGGAGGGTCGGCCGGGCTCCACGGTGCCGCCCGCATCATGACGGATACGAAGAGGTCGGATGCCAGGGTATCGTGGAGCCAGCGCTTCAGTGACGGAAGTGATTGGGCGGCGAACCAGTCGGCATCGACGGCCGCGAATTGGCGAACGAACGGGACGATTGCGGCATCGGTCAGACCTCTTGCCGATCCGCCGAGGAACGTCGTTGTCGACAGCCGTGCATCGAGGATCCGAAGAAATTCCAGCCCACTTTCGCGGTGCTCAACCGGATTGCAGCCGTGCCGGTCGGGATATTTGTACCGATCGAGGTCATGCTTGAACGAACCGTCGTTGGCGGCAACCAGCGTCTGATCGTCGCGCTCAAGCCAGTCTTCGGGATCGTGTTTCCTCAATGCCCAGCGCATGATGTCGAGGCTTTGATCGATCACGCAGTCGGGCAGGACCAGCACCGGCACCGTTCCCTTTGGCGAGGCGGCCAGCATCTCCGCCGGTTTCGATCGAAGGCTGACTTCGCGAAGCTCGTACCGCGTACCGCTGACCGCGAGTGCCAAGCGAGCACGGATGGCATAGGGGCAACGGCGAAAGCTGTAGAGGATCGGGTCAGTCGGCCCGGTCATCCGCTCGCCTTGAAATCTCCGCGCCGACGTGAAGCCGTCCCTGCTTCTCGGCCAGGACCTGCTGGCGGTGCCGCTCGCGGTAGGATTGGCGCTGCTCGTCGGTCCGCTCGCCGTGGCACGCCCCGCAGCTGGCGCCTTCTTCGTAATGCGGGGACGACCGGTCCTGCGCACTCAACGGGCGGCGGCAGGCGCGGCAAAGTTCGTACGTCCCCGGCTGCAGGCCATGTCCGACCGCGACGCGTTCGTCGAAGACGAAGCATTCGCCCCGCCACAGGCTTTCCTGCTCGGGCACTCGCTCCAGATATTTCAGGATGCCGCCCTTCAAGTGGCGAACGTCCTCAAGGCCCTCTTGCCTGAGGAACGCCGTCGATTTTTCGCATCGGATGCCCCCGGTGCAAAACATCGCCACACGTGGTTGCTTTCCATTCCCGATCAGTTCGTCGCGTGTGTCGCGGAACCAGGACGGAAAGTCGCGAAAGCTGGCGGTCTTCGGGTCGATCGCCCCGGCAAAGGAGCCAACCGCCACTTCATAGTCGTTACGCGTATCGATGACGATCGTGTCAGGGTCCGAGATGAGGTCGTTCCAGTCTTCGGGCTCGACGTAGGTTCCGGCATTTGCCGACGGATCGATGTCCGGCTGGCCCATTGTGACGATCTCACGCTTGATGCGGATCTTCAGGCGGTAGAATGGCATCGTCTCCGCGGTCGAATATTTGACCTCGAGATCGGCGCAGCCCGGTAGGGCGCGAATGTGATCGACCACGATTGCGATCCCTGCCGAAGGCCCGGCGATCGTCCCATTGATCCCTTCCGACGCGAGCAGCAGCGTGCCGCGGACGCCCTGTTCGCGGCACAGGCGATCGAGCGGCTCGCGGATCGCCCCGCAATCGGCGAACCGCGCGAAGCAGTAGAGCGCGGCGACGCTCAGCGGCTCGGCGTTCGCGGTGAGGCAGACATTCATGCCGCCCCATACCGCCGGCCGAGCGCCGAGTCAGCCTATCCCTTGGTGCGCGCGATCCAGTCGTCGACGCGCTTCTCCAGCATGTCGAGCGGCATCGATCCCGCCAACAGGACAGTGTCGTGGAAGGCGCGATCGTCATATTTGTCGCCAAGCGCCTCCTTCGACCGGGCGCGAAGCTCCTCATATTTCAGCTTGCCCACCATGTAGGCGGTCGCCTGCCCCGGGTAGACGATGTAGCGCTCGATCGCTTTCACAATCCCGCCCTTGGCGTCGGCGCTATTGTCCTCGACGTACTTGATCGCCTGCTCGCGGCTCCAGCGCTTGTGATGGAGCCCGCTGTCCACGACCAACCGGATTGCGCGGTGAAGTTCGAGCTGCAACCGGCCGAAGTCGCGATAGGGGTCGGTGTACAGCCCCATCTCCTTGCACAATTTTTCGGCGTAAAGGCCCCAGCCTTCGTCGGTCGCGGTGTAGCCGGAGAACTGGCGGAACGGCGGCACTTCGCCTTCCTTCAATTCGCTCAGCAGCGCGCCTTGCAGATGGTGCCCGGGAATGCCTTCGTGACAGAAGAGCGCCTCAACCTCGACCGACGGCATGTTCTTCATGTCGTAGAGGTTGACGTAATAGGTGCCCGGCCGCGACCCATCAGGCGGCGGATCGTTATAGAAGGCCTTGCCCGCGCTCTTCTCGCGGAACGGCTCGACCGCCTTGATCAGCAGCGCGGTCTTGGGAAGCCGGCCGAAATAGCGCGGAAGCGCGGTCTGGACCTGCGCCTGCGCCTTCAGCGATTCGTCGATGTAGCGCTGCTTGCCCGCGGGCGTGTTGGGATAGTAGAATTGCTTGCCGTCGCGGACGTGCGCAAAGAATTGCTGCAAGGTCCCCTTGAAGCCGACCTGGTTCTTGATCGCCTCCATCTCGCCATGGATGCGCGCGACCTGGGCCAGGCCGAGGTCGTGGACCTGATCGCCGGTCAGGTCGGTGGTCGTGTAATATTTGAGCAGCGCCTGATATTGCGCCGCGCCATCGCGGAAGCGCCAGATGCCATCGTCGGTGCCGGCCCGACGCGATTGCGCGGTCAGCGACGCGATCATCCGACGATAGGCGGGACCCATCGAGGTGATCAGCGCGTCATGCGCTTCGGCGATCAGCGCCGTCTTGCGCTCTTGCGGAATGTCGAGCTTGCCGACCTTCGCCTTGAAGTCGGCATAGAGGTCGTTATCCCTGCCGGCGGTGAAGGGCGCGCCACTGATCAGGTTGCGCGACTGCTCCAGCACCTGCGGGAAGACCCACTTTGGCGGAAGCACGCCCATTTTCTCTCGCTCGACCGACTCGGCGACGGCTTCGTCGATGTAGCGGCCGGTGGCATTGATGCGGCTGATATAGTCCTTGGCGTCCTGCTCGTTCTCGACCTTGTGAATGTTGATCAGGAAGGCCGGAATGTCAGCCTGCGCACCATTCATCTGGTCGAAGACATAGGCGTTGCGACGATAGCCGAAGATGCTCGCCGCGCGTTGGTTGCGGTAGGTCAGCAGGTCGTAGCTCAACTGGTCTTCGGCGCTCAGGCCGTCGCGCTGGAAGCGCGCAACCATCGCGTCGGCGGTGCGCTGATCGAGCTCGCGGTCGGCAATCGCATCGGCGTCGGAAAAGGAATCGAGCTTGCCGTAATCGCCGTCCTTGATTCCGCGATAGGCCTTGCTCAGCGGCGAGGTCGCCAGTTCCGCCTTGTCGTAATCGATGAAGAATTGCTTGAGTTCGGCGGCCTGGTCGCGCGGGGCGGCGACCGGAGTGGCGACAGCGGCATCTTCGGCCGGGGGCGGGGCGACCAGCGCGTCGGGCGCGGTCGTGGCGCAGGCGGCAAGGAGGCAGGTCGAGGCGAGCAGCAGCGATCGAAGCAAAGCGGGGCCTTTCCGAACAATGTCGTGCCGGGGTTGATCGGCACTCGATGAGCGTCTTGAACAAACCCCGTCGCCGCCTCAAGGCCAAGGTGACGCATTATTCGACGAACGAATGGACGACATGAACCTTTACCGCCTCGTCAGACCGATCACGTTCGCGATGGATCCGGAAACCGCGCACCGCGCGACGGTTCGATTCCTCGGCCTGCCGCCGCGTCGACCCCTCCCGCATTTTGCCGGTGAACTCGCGACGACGGTGGCAGGGATTCATTTCCCGTCGCCCGTCGGTCTCGCCGCAGGGTTCGACAAGAATGCCGAATGCGCCGACGCAATGCTCGAACTGGGGTTCGGTTTCGTCGAGGTCGGGACGCTTACCCCCCAACCGCAGGCAGGCAATCCGCGACCCCGACTGTTCCGGCTGGTCGACGATGCCGCGGTGATCAATCGCATGGGCTTCAATAATGACGGGCAGCAGGTGGCGCTGGAACGGCTGCGCAAGCGCGAACGGCGCGGCATCGTCGGAGTCAACATCGGCGCCAACAAGGATGCGGCCGATCGCATCGCCGACTATGCCGATGGAATTGCGCGGATGGCGCCCGTCGCGGACTATCTGACGGTCAACATTTCGTCGCCCAATACGCCGGGCCTGCGTAACCTGCAGGCGGGCGGCGAACTCGTCGAATTGCTTCAAGCCGTGCGCGCGGCGCGGACGACCGGCGGTCCGCCCGTCTTCCTCAAGGTCGCGCCCGACCTCGAGGCGGGCGACCATGACCGGATCGTTCGCGCTTCGATCGACAGCGGCATCGACGCGCTAATCGTCTCGAATACCACCGTCTCGCGCCCGCCGCTGAAGTCTTCACAGCGCGGGGAACAAGGCGGCTTGTCGGGCGCACCGTTGAAGCCACTTGCGCTCGCCCAGTTGCATGCGTTCCACACGGCCTCGGGCGGACAGCTTCCGCTGATTGCGGCCGGCGGGATCGCAAGCGCCGACGACGCGTGGGAACGGATCGTCGCGGGAGCGAGCCTCGTCCAGCTCTATTCGGCGCTGGTCTACGAGGGTCCGGGGCTTGCACGCCGCATCGCCGACGGGTTGACGAAGCGCCTCCGCGAGCGCGGCATGTCGAGCATTGCCGAGGCTGTGGGAAGCGGCTAGCCCGAGCCGATGCGCCGCCGTTTCTCGATCCTGTTCGTCAGCCTGGCGCTCAGCGCCTGCGCCACTGTCCCCTCGTCTCCCACTTCGGCGCCCGGCGTCGTGAGCGCCGCCGATCCGCGTGCCGCCGATGCGGGCGCGCAGATGCTTCGCGCTGGCGGCTCCGCGACCGATGCGGCGCTTGCCACCCTGCTCGCGCTGACCGTGGTCGAACCGCAATCGAGCGGGATCGGCGGAGGCGGCTTCCTCGTCACCAGCACCGCCGACGGCCGCGTCACGACCTTCGACGGACGCGAGGAAGCGCCGATGGCGGCCGACCCGCGCTGGTTCTACGTCGACGGCAAACCGCTTTCGATCGGCGACGCCATTCCCGGCGGGCGCAGCGTCGGCGTTCCGGGCAATGTCCGTATGATGGCGCTCGCGCACCGCGATGGCGGGAAGCTGGCGTGGCGCGATCTGTTCGGCCCCGCAATTGCGCTGGCGCGTCAAGGCTTCGTCGTCACGGCGCGCATGCATGGCGCACTCGATCGCAGCCGTCGCACCGGCGCGATGACCGCCGCTGCCCGGACGATCTATTATCAGGCCGATGGCTCGCCCAAGCCGGTCGGGACGCGCATCCTCAACCCGGCGCTTGCGGACTTTCTCGAAGGCCTTGCCGCGCGGGGTCCCGAGAGCTTCTACGTCGGCCCGAATGCCGGCGCGGTGGTCGCTGCAGTGCGGTCGGCACCGACCAACCCGGCGCCGATGACGACCGGCGATTTTGCGTCCTATTCGGCCAAGCAGCGCGACGCCGTCTGCGGCGCGTATCGCGGCTACAAGATTTGCGGCATGGGACCGCCCTCGTCAGGTGCGACCACCGTGTTCGCGATCCTCAAGCAGCTCGAGCGCTTCGACCTGACGGCGACCGGCATGGATTCACCGACCAGCTGGCATCTGATCGCGGAGTCGATGCGCCTCGCCTACGCCGATCGCGACCGCTACCTCGCCGACGCCGATCACGTCCGAGTCCCCGTCACGGGTCTCGTCGATGGAAACTACCTCGCCTCGCGTTCGGCACAGATTTCGCCGATCGCGACGATTCCAAATGTCACTGCCGGAGTGCCCGCGGGCGCGCCGAAGTTCGCGTCGGCGCCGCAGCAGGTCGAGAATGGAACGTCGCATTTCGTCGCGACCGATCGCGCCGGCAACGTCGCCAGCCTGACCTCGACGATCGAAAGCGTGTTCGGGTCGGGGCTGATGGTCAACGGCTACTATCTCAACAACGAACTGACCGACTTCAACATCGTACCCGACAAGGACGGCTTGCCGACCGCCAATCGGGTCGAGGCGGGCAAGCGACCGCGTAGCTCGATGTCACCGACGATCGTGTTCGGTCCCGACGGCCGTGTGCGCCTCGCGGTTGGGGCGGCGGGCGGCGCGACCATCATCGCGCAGGTGGCCAAGGCGATCATCGGCGTGATCGACTGGCGACTAAGTGCTCAGGACGCGATCGCGCTGCCGGTGCTGTTCGCGCCCGGCGGGAGCACGGTCTTCGTCGAGAAGGGCACTTCGCACGAAGCGATGATCCCTGCACTCAAGGCGCTCGGCCATGCCGACGTCCGCGCGCGTGAACCCGGCTTCAAGGCCAATGCGATCGAATGGCGGGAGGGCCGCTGGATCGGCGCCGCCGACCCGCGCAGCGAAGGCGCTGCGGTCCAGCAATAGGAGACAGATGATGGCCGCCCGTTCGCGCAAGCAGCTCGAGCCGTTCCCCAATCTGGTGACGATGTTCCTGACACGCGCGCGCGAAATGGGCGACGCGCCGTTTCTGTGGAGCAAGCGCGGCGGCGCGTGGAACTCGATCAGCTATTCGGAAGCCGCCCGTCAGGTGGCGGCGCTGGCTGACAGCCTGAAGCGAATCGGCCTGAAGCCCGGCGACCGTGTCATGCTTGTGTCGGAGAACCGCCCCGAATGGCTGATTGCCGACCTCGGCATCATGGCCGCGGGCTGCGTGACGGTACCGACTTACACCACGAACACGACGCGCGATCATCAGCATATCCTGAATAACAGCGGCGCAAGCGCGGTCATCGTCTCGACCCAGAAACTGGCGCGCACGTTGGTCCCGGCGGTCCTGTTCGCCTCCCAATGCCGCCACATCATTTCGATCGACGACATCATCACCGGCCAGTCGCTCGACGTCGCCGAATTTCACCACTGGGCCGACTTCGTGTCGGGCGGCGCCGACATCGGCGCGCTGGAGGAGCGGGTGGCGACGGTCGGACGCAGCGATCTTGCCTGCCTGATCTACACCAGCGGCACCGGCGGCGCGCCGCGCGGGGTGATGCAGCATCACGGGATGATCCTGCACAATGTCGAAGGCTGTACCGATGTCATCGCCAACGATTTCGGCTGGGACGACGAGGTGTTCCTGTCGTTCCTGCCCGCCAGCCATGCCTATGAGCATTCGGGCGGGCAATATTTCCCGATCGCGCTCGGTGCGCAGATTTATTATGCCGAGAGCCTCGAGAAGCTCGCCGCGAATATTGAGGAAGTGCGGCCGACGATCATGGTTGTCGTGCCGCGTCTGTTCGAAATGCTTCGTGCCAAGATCATGAAGACGATCGACAAGGACGGCGGCCTTCCGAAATATCTGATGGGCCGCGCGCTTTCGATCGAGGGCAAGCGCTACGGCGGCAAGTCACGTCCGTGGGACTTGCCGATGGACGGTCTGCTGGCAGTCACGCTGCGCAAGAAGGTGCGCGGGCGCTTCGGTGGGCGGATGAAGGCGATGGTGTCGGGCGGTGCGCCGCTCAATCTCGACGTCGGGCTGTTCTTCCAGGCGATGGGGCTGCCGCTACTGCAGGGCTACGGCCAGACCGAAGCGGGGCCGGTCATCAGCTGCAATCGACCGTCGGCCGGGATCCGCATGGAGACGGTCGGCCCGCCGCTGAAGAACACCGAAGTCCGCATCGCCGACGACGGCGAAATCATGGTGCGCGGCGAGCAGGTGATGCACGGTTACTGGCAAAACCCTGAAGAAAGCGCGCGCGTGCTGGTCAACGGCTGGCTGGGAACGGGTGATGTCGGTCACCTCGACAAGAAGGGCCGGATAGTCATCACCGATCGCAAGAAGGACCTGATCGTCAACGACAAGGGCGACAATGTCGCGCCGCAGCGGGTCGAGGGAATGCTGACCCTTCAACCCGAGATCGCGCAGGCGATGGTCTACGGCGACCGGCGACCACACCTCGTCGCGCTTTTGGTCCCCGATCCTGAATTTGCCGCCACCTACCGCGGAGACGACGCTGGCCTCGCCAAGGCTCTCGGCAAGGCGGTCGACCGGGTCAACGCCGAGCTGTCGGTGATCGAAAAGGTGCGCCGCTTCGTCCAGGCCGACGCCGCGTTCACGGTCGAGAATGAGCAACTGACGCCGTCGATGAAAATCCGCCGCCATGTCATCGCGGCTGCCTACGGGGAGCGACTAGACGCGCTGTTCAAACGCTGATCAGGGATTCCGATAGGGAATGAACGGGCCGAACTGGCAATTGCCGCCGTACGACCCGCTACGAAGATCGATCAGCTGGTTGATGTCGCCCTCGCAACTCTGCGCGATCCCATACTGCCTGACGACGAGCGTGTAGCCGCCATTCGACAATCCTCGGCAACCGCCGACCGGGTTCTGGACATAGGTGGTGCGGCCGTCGCGATAGAGGATGGTGAAATCGTCGATCACTTCCATCCGCGCGGTGCGATGGTTGGGCAGGCAGCGCACCGGCGGTCCGGCGACGCGGCCCTGCAGCGCGTCCGCCAGTTCGCGCACCGCGCGCGGGCTGCGCGCCTCGGGGGCGGGCGCGGTAGAGCAGGACGCGAGCGCGCCAAGGCAAAGCAGCGAGACGATGGTGCGGGTCATCAACATTCCCCTCTCGATCCGGGCGGCATCATAGCACGGGTATGAAACCCGCGGCGCGTTAGAATCGATCCTTAGCGGCGCGGAGTTCGGCGAAATGATCGTTGTCGCGGGCGCGCAGGAATGGGTTGGTCGCGCGCTCCTCCGCCACCGTCGTCGGGACCGTCGATCGCCCCTCCGCTCGCGCCTGCTCGATCTGCTCCAGCCGTGAAGCGATAGCGGCATCGTCGGGAAACGCGTGTGCGGCGAAGCGCGCGTTCGACAGTGAATATTCGTGCGCGCAGTAGAGCACCGTCTCGGGCGGCAGCGCGGCGATCCTTTGCAGCGACGCATTCATCTGCGCCGGCGTGCCTTCGAACAGCCGCCCGCAGCCCATGACGAACATCGTGTCGCCGACGAAGGCGATCCCCGCCTCGCGGAAGACATAAGCGACATGACCGAGCGTGTGGCCGGGCACTTCGATCACGTCGCCGGTGTTATTACCGATCCGGACCGTATCGCCGTCCTTGAGCAGACGATCGACCCCGGGCGTACGCTCCTTTTCGGCAGCGGGGCCGGAAATGGTTGAGCTCATCGCCTCCTTGACCGCCAGGTTGCCGCCGGTGTGGTCGGGATGCCAGTGCGTGTTGAGCACTTGGCCAAGCGTCCATCCGCGCCGCTCGGCCTCGGCCAGCACCGGCGCGGCGTCACCCGGATCGACAACTGCCGTCTCGCCGCTCGTTGTGTCGTGCACCAGCCAAATGTAATTATCCTGGAACGCCGGGACCGCGACGACGTGCAGGTCCCCATGCTGCCCGGCGCCAGTCATCCTACCAGCTGCCCGTGTTGGGCATCGACGCCCACGGCTCGGCCGGCTCGAGATGGCCCTTCTGCAGCAGCTCGACCGAGATACCGTCGGGCGACCGGACGAAGGCCATGTGGCCATCGCGCGGCGGGCGATTGATCGTCACGCCGGCATCCATCAGCCGCTGGCACGTGTCGTAGATGTCGTCGACGCGATAGGCGAGGTGTCCAAAATTCCGTCCGCCTTCGTAGCCGCTTTCGCCCCAATTGTGGGTCAATTCAACCTCACCCTCGTCCCCCGGCGCACCGAGGAAGATGAGGGTGTACTTGCCCTCGGGACGCTCCATCCGCCGGCGCTCTTCCAGGCCGATCAACTTGAAGAAGGCGATGGTCGCGTCGGGATCCGACACGCGGATCATGGTGTGGAGATATTTGGTCATTTGCTGTCCTTCGAAGCCGGCGCGACGGTGATCGGGACGTCGAGCATCGCCAGCGCGTCACGCGCCGATTGCCCGGCCTTTCCCTTCGGATCCGCCGCCATTGCCCGCTGCCAATGCTCACGGGCGGTCTTGGGATCCCCGGCCGCCTGCGCGACATGCCCCGCCTCGAACATGATCTCTGGTGAATCCGGCGCCATGCGCAGCGCACGGGCGATGGCCGACTGGGCCGTCGGGATGTCGTCCTCGCGGATCGCGAGCGCGGCCGAGAAGAACCACAGATAAGGGTCTTCGGCGATCGTCTTGGCGGCCTCGGTGACCTTGGTGCGTGCGGTCTTCAGGTCGCCCTGCGCCTCGGCCGCGCGGGCGCGGTCGAGCAAGGCAAGGCCGTGCTGCTCGGCCTTCAGTCCCGTTCCGACGAGCGCACGGTCGAGAGCGATCGCGGCCTTGCCCGGCTGGCCCGCCGAAATCCACAGATTGCCTGCCGCCGCGAGCATGCGCGACTGGGCGGGGTCACCCGCTGGCGAGGCAGCGGCGGCTTGTTCGAAGCGAGCGGCGCCATCGGCGGGATTGCCAGCGGCTTGCGCTTCGAGCGCGCGACAAACGTGCGCGGGCGGGGTCTGGTCCGCCGGACACGGCGCCGAGGCAACCGCGGCCGCGGCGAACAAGGGGGTGAAACTGATCATCGGGCTATCTCCACCAAGGCCAGGAGCTCGGTCAGGATCGCGTGGATCTCATGCGGCTCGCTCAGGCGATGTCCGCCCCCCTTGATCAGGCGAAGCTGGACATCGGATGAACGCAGGTCCTCGATCAGCTTGAGCGGTACTCCAACGGGAACATCGGTATCTTGGTCGCCGTGGACAAGGCGGATCGGCAGGACGAGGTCGATCGGCGAGTAAAGCAGGCGGTGCGCAGCCCCGGACTGCCAGAAGCCGAGGTGCGTCACTTGGGGCTGGTCGCCGTATGGGTTGGCTTTTTCCAGTCGCCCGTTGTCCGACAGCGTCTGCTTCTCCTCGGCGGTGAAGCCCCAGTCGGTGAAGTCGGGCGCGGCGGCGATGCCCAGCAGCGCGCGCACGCGATCGGGGCGGCGCATCGCGGCATGAATGGCAAGCCAGCCGCCCATCGACGAACCGGCCACGATCAGCGGACCCTCGGTCAGCATGTCGATCGCGGCCAAGACTTCGTCGAGCCAGCGGGCGAGGGTGCCGTCAGCAAAGTCGCCGCCCGACGACCCCGTGCCCGAATAGTCGAGCCGTAGGCAGCCGATGCCCCGCGTTGCGCAGGCGGCGTCGATCGCTTCCGCCTTCGCCCCTTCCATGTCCGAGGCATAGCCGGGCAGGAACAGCACGGTCGGCTGGCCGTCGGCGGCGGCGCGCAAGCGATAGGCGATGCGGCGGCCGTCACCCGGATCGAAATAGGCGAGCGGGACGGCGGCGATGTCTGGTGGTGTCATGGGCGCGCCTTACCGCCCGTGGACCGACGTTGCTATTCTTTCTCGGCCTCGCGCTCGGCGCGGCGCTTCTCCGGGCAGGTCACGCGGATCGCGCGATAGTCGGCGGCGGACAGGACCGGCGTATACCGAGCATTGCTCTTCCACGCCGCCGCGAATCGTTTCGCCCGGTCGGCGCTTCGCGGATGGCTGTTGAGCCATTCGACCGAATCGAACCCGCCCGAATCCTTGCCCAGCTTGGTGAACAGCGCAGCGGTCGGGCGCGGATCGATGCTCGCTCGCTGAAGCGCGACGAGCGCGTCGGCGTCGGCCTCATTCTCGTTGGCGCGGGTATAGTTGAGCGACACGATTTGCTGCGCGTTGGCGCCGATGTCGCCCGCGAACAGGCGGATCAGCGCACCGATGCCGAGTTCGCGGATCAGCGCCTGGGTGACGTGGCGGCGACGGACGTGCGCGATCTCATGCGCCAGAACGCCGGCCATGGCGTCGGGATTGGGCGTTTCCTTGAGCGCGCCATCGAAGATCACGACCTGGCCTCCGGGAAGCGCGGCGGCGTTGAAGATACCGACGTCGATCAGGGTCATCGGAATGGGTGCGCGGGTCCCGCGGTCGGGCTCGATGCGTGCGGCCATTGCTTCGAGAGCGCGGGCGGCGGCGGGGCTGCGGCAGGCATTGTCGCCGAAGTCGCCGACGATCGCGGTGCCGAGGTTGCGCTCCCAGCTTTCGGGAACGATTGGCGCGAGCCATGCCGGCGCCGAATAACCGACGAACAGCACGACGGCCGCCACGCCTGCAAGCACCGCAGTTGCCCGGGGCAGACCGACTCGATCGATGAACCCGCCATACCGGCCGGGGCGGGGTAGTAGGGACGCGACGGTCGGATCGATCGGCTGCTGCAGCGTCAGCCGCCACCCCGGATGACCCGCGCGACCGAGTAGCGTCCGGTCCTTTTCCGTCTCCATCGTCTGCAATTCGGAGGCGGGTACGTCGATTGGTGAAATTCCGGAACCCGTCAGCGACAGCGTGCCGTCGGTTGCCGCGACCGATACCTCGTGCCGCTCGGCTGTGACGCCGTCATAGTAAATGCCTCGGCTCATCGGGTCAGATCGCGCCGATATCGAACGCGTCGGCCAGCCCCTCGGCCTCGCCCGGTGCATGGGTCGACGACTGGGTCAGGTCGCTGACGTTGACCTCGCCGTACAAGTGCATGTGACGCACCATGAATGACCAGTTGCGATAGCCCCAGAAGGCAAGCCCGAAGCCGAGCGTGACCACCGCCAGCGCGATGTTGCCGAGGAATAGCTTCAACCAGTCGCGGGTGCGTGCGTCGAACCCGAATTCGAGCCCGCCGAGCGATAGGCTGTCCGCCGCTTTCCGGTAGAATTTGGCGTACCAGTGCAGCGTCATCAGCGGGATGATGAGGTAGAACAGCAGGAAGACCGCGCCAAGAAGGACCATCAATCCTGGGCTGGCTTCTTCGCTTCCGCCCACGATCGATGCGCCCACCGGAATGGCCAGCAACATCATGACGACCATTGCCGCGATGGGAACCAGATAGACCGCCGCCCAGCGACGCTTAAGCCCGTCGGCGTCGAGATTGGTGCGAAAGGCGAGGGGGCCGAAGCTCATGTGGTTCCAGCGGCCGTTCCACAAACGCGTCGCCGCCCACGGCCAGACGATGAACAAGGTCATGAGCGTGAGGGCCATCCGGCCGAGATACTCGCCGCCATAATTCCAGCCCGGCTCATCGCTGCCGCCGCGGATGCCGCGCCACCAGGTGCGCGACAGGCGATAGCGAAGCGCACGGAAGCGGGCGAAGCCGCCAAGGTAGATCAGCCCCATGTAGAAGAGAGAGAAGATGCCGACCGCCGCGGTTTCCTTGCCGCGCGCGATCAGCGCCGGAAACAGGAACTGGACGAACAGGAAGAACGGCAGCAGGATCGCCATCACGATCAGGAAGCCGACGAACATCTCCTTGCCCGTGCCGCTCCACTCCAGGCGGTCACCGATGACTTCGGTCCGGCTCCACAGATAGCGACGCTGCCGTGCGGTCGCCCAGAACCGATAGATACCAAGCGTGACGATCGTCAGCAGGACGTTGGTCGCGGCGATGGGCAAATACTCCCGCCACGTGCCCGTAAAGGCGATCGCCCGCGCGCCGCCGCTGCCACTCGTCACCGCATCCATGATTACGCCCCCTACTCCCCGGCGACGGAGACTAGCGGGAAGGCGGCAATTTAAAAGCCCTTCGATTCAGGGGCAAATCTATCGGTTCGCAAGATGCCCGGGCTACGCCCGTGCAAGTTGAGAAGTCGCGGGGATCGCATTAGATGACGGACATGAACGCTTCACTTTCAAACGCGCCAGCGATGCTTCCTGCCGTGACCCTGATCATCGAGTGGGAGAATGCCATCGATGTCGAGGACGAGTGGACCGGCAAGGCCATGTCCGCGCTCGCGCGTGAACTGGCGAGCGTCGAGGGGCGCATCGCGGCGCGGCCGCGGGTGCTTTATCTGTATGACAAGGGCGCAGTCGCCGCGGACGCGATCGATCGCACGATCGACGACATCGCGCCGCAACTGCGTGAGGTCGCGGACATCGAGGTCGAGGCGACCGAGGGCCTGACCTATTACCGCCTCAAGAATTACGGCGTGTCGAAAGCCACGACCGACCTGTGCGTGATGATCGACAGCGACGCGGCGCCGCAGCCGGGCTGGCTCGCCGCGCTGCTCGCGCCCTTCGCCGATTCCGAGGTCAAAGTCGTCGGCGGCGTGACGGTGCTTGGGTATGAGGATTTCCTGTCGCGGACGATGGCGCTCAGCTGGATCTTCGACCTGATCGACGAGACGGAGAAGAGTGCCAAGCGCCGGACGATCCACGTCAACAATTGCGCGGTCCGCACCGATTTCTTCTGCGCACACCCGTTCCCCGAACTCACCGGGGCGTTCAAGAAGCAGTGCGTGTTCTGGATCAAGGGTTTGCTCGCTGACGGGCACGTCTATGTTCGCACCTCCGATGCCACCGCGATCCATGCGCCGCATCCGGGCTACAAGTTCCTTGCCTGGCGCGCGTGGACGAGTGGGATGGACGGCGATTTCCAGGCCTACCACCTTGATTCGAAGAGCAAGCTTCGCCGTTTCGAGATCGCGCTTCGCCACTATGCGAGCAAGGTCGTTCGGGCGTGGCGCAACATCGTGAAGAAGGGTGGCCGCGTTGGCCTGCCGGTGTGGCAGCGGCCAGCGGCGATGGTGGTCGCGCTCGCTTATTTCACGACCAAGTTCGTCGCGCAGGCGGGAAGCATCGTCGTCCGCCGCTACGAACCCCTACCCGCTCCGGCCATCTTGGCCGCGGCAACCTGAGTTCAGGCGAAACGTCGGCGGATCAGCTGGCCGAAGCCGCTTGCAAGCATCGTTGCGAAGCGGGCTCCACCGAGGCGAGCGGCGAAGGGCCGCGCATCGCGCACCATGTCGCGGAACCGAGCCCTTGCCAGCAGGCGGTTGAAGTGTCGCGCTAGGTCGAGCGCGAATCCCGCGCGATACTGCGGATGGTCGAGATAGGCGGGATGCCGATCGTGGAAGGCGAGGATCGCTGCCGGAAAGCCGTCGATATTCGCCGAGATGGCGTCGGGGGAATTGGTCTTCACCCACAGGATCCGATCGCTGCTGGCGCAGCGCGCGACCTCGGCCAACCGAACGATGAAGTCGAAATCCTGGCGGCGCTTGAGCGTCTCGTCGAACAGGCCGGCGCGGATCGCGGCGTCGCGGCGGCAATTGATTCCCGGCGTCGCCTTATAGATTTTCCGGGTGAACAACGCCGCCAGCAGCGCTTCATTGTTGTCGGTGACCGGATTGGGGCGGGGCTTGTCGGGTCGGCCACTTCCGTCCGGATAGACCTTCAGGAAGCTGTCGATCAGCACGTCGACTGCCGGCCGGGCGGCGAAGAAGTCGATCACGAACCGCAGCTTTTCGGGCAAATAATAATCATCGCTGTCGAGAAAGGCGATCAGTGGCGCACGGGCCTCGCGGATGCCGCGATTGCGCGCGGCATTGCCACCGGCGTTAGTTTCAAGACGGATCAAGCGGATGCGCGGGTCGGTGAATGCCTCGACCGCGGCGACCGTGCCGTCACTGGATCCGTCGTCCACGACCACCAGTTCGAAGTCGCCAAACTCCTGGTCGAGCACGCTTTGCACCGCGCGTTCGATCACGCCGGCGCGGTTGAAGGCGGGCATGACCACGGAAATGGCGGGGGCGGCGGGTGCGGGCATCGAAAAGCGACGCCATTCTGGCATTCCACCCTTGGCCTCGCAAGCCGAGGTTGAGCGGCGCCCCGCGTCCCGCTAGAGGCGAGCCCATGTCCCAGATGTTCAAGATCGCCCTTCCCGACGGCTCGGTTCGCGAAATGCCCGAAGGGTCGACTCCGGCCGATGTCGCCGCGGCGATCGGACCCGGCCTCGCCAAGGCGGCGCTGGCGGCGCGAGTCGATGGCGAGCTTCGCGACCTCAACCGGCCGTTCGAGGGCGATAGCCAGCTCGCGCTGGTCACCTCGCGCGACGAAAAGGACGCGCTCGAACTGGTTCGCCACGATTTCGCCCACGTCCTCGCCGAGGCGGTGCAGAAGCTTTATCCGGGCACGCAGATCACCTTCGGCCCGGCCACCGACGACGGTTTCTATTACGACTTCGCGCCGACCGCCGAGCGTGGTCCCTTCACCGACGAGGATTTGCCTGCGATCGAGCAGGCGATGCGCGACGTCATTGCCGCCGACGAGCCGCTCATCCGCGAGGAATGGACCCGCGAGGACGTCCGCGCCTTCTTCGAGCGCACGGGCGAAAGCTTCAAGGCCGAGTGGGTGATGGAGCTGCCGCAAGGCGAAGCGATCACCATGTATCGCTCGGGCAAGGGCGACGAGGCGTGGATGGACCTGTGCCGCGGGCCGCACCTCGCCTCGACCGGGAAGCTCGACCCGCAGGCGTTCAAGTTGACGCGCGTGTCGGGGGCTTATTGGCGCGGCGACCAGTCGAAGCCGATGCTGAGCCGCATCTACGGCACCGCGTGGCTCAACAAGAAGCAGTTGGCCGAGCATCTCGTCCGGTTGGAGGAGGCCGCCAAGCGCGACCACCGCAAGATCGGGCAGGAAATGGACCTGTTCCACCTGCAGGCCGAGGCGCACGGCAGCGTGTTCTGGCATCCGAAAGGCTTCCTGCTGTGGCGCCAACTGGAAAGCTACATGCGCCGGCGGCTCGACGCCGCGGGCTACCAGGAAGTGAAGACCCCGCAGCTGATGGACGCGCGGCAGTGGGAGAAGAGCGGCCACTGGGGCAAGTATCGCGAGAATATGTTCGTCGTCCCAGACGAGATTCCCCAAGTTTCAGACGAAGAAGGCGAGGATGACGGTCCGGTGCTGTCGGGCGATGCCGACCTGATGGCGCTGAAGCCGATGAACTGCCCGGCGCACGTCCTGATCTTCAAGCAGGGCATCACCAGCTATCGCGACCTGCCGCTGCGCATGGCCGAATTCGGCTGCTGCCACCGCAACGAGCCGCATGGCGCGCTGCACGGCATTATGCGCGTTCGCCAGTTCACGCAGGACGACGCGCACATCTTCTGCCGCGAAGACCAGTTGATCGAGGAGGTAAAGCAGTTCTGCGACCTGCTCGACAGTGTGTACCGCGATCTCGGCTTCGATTCCTACGCGATCAAGCTCGCGCTTCGTCCCGACAAGCGCTTCGGCTCCGACGAGATGTGGGACTGGTCCGAGCAGAGTCTTCGCGATGCGGTCAAGGCGGCAGGGCGCGACACCGACGCCTATGGCTGGGAAGAGTTGCCGGGCGAGGGTGCCTTCTACGCGCCGAAGCTGGAATTTCACCTGACCGACGCGATCGGGCGGACGTGGCAGGTGGGCACGATCCAGACCGACACCGTGCTGCCCGAGCGGCTCGACGCCTCCTACGTTGGCGAGGATGGCGAGCGGCACCGCCCGGTCATGCTCCACCGAGCGATCCTGGGCACGTTCGAGCGCTTCATCGGCATCCTGATCGAGCATCATGCGGGCCGCTTCCCGCTGTGGCTGTCGCCGGTGCAGGCGGTGGTAGCGACGATCGTCAGCGATGCCGACGGCTACGCCAACGAAGTGGTCGAGAAGCTCAAGGCGGCGGGTCTCCGCGCCGAGGCCGATCTTCGCAACGAGAAGATCAACTACAAGGTGCGCGAGCATAGCCTGGCCAAGGTTCCGCTTCTTCTCGTGGTCGGCAAGCGCGAGGCCGAGGAAGGCACCGTCGCCATCCGCCGTCTCGGCAGCGACGAGCACCAGAAGGTCATGAGCTTCGACGAGGCGGTGGCAATGATGACGGCCGAGGCGGTCCCGCCCGACCTGAAGCGCGGCTGATCGGGGAGGGCGGAACCATGGACTTTCTGCCATCCGCCCTCACGCTTGCGCGGATCCAGTTCGCGTTCACGGTCAGCTTCCACTTCATCTTCCCAGCCTTTTCGATCGGGCTGGCGAGCTACCTCGCGGTGCTTGAGGCGCTGTGGCTCAAGACCGGGAAGGCCTACTACCTCGACCTGTTCAAATATTGGCTGAAAATTTTCGCGGTGGCGTTCGCGATGGGCGTCGTCAGCGGGATCGTCATGTCCTACCAGTTCGGGACCAACTGGTCGGTCTTTTCCGACAAGGCCGGCGGGGTGATCGGGCCGCTGATGGCGTACGAGGTGCTGACCGCCTTCTTCCTTGAAGCCGGGTTCCTCGGCGTGATGCTGTTCGGGATGAAAAAGGTCGGCAAGCGGCTGCACTTCGCGGCGACGCTGATGGTCGCGATCGGTACCTTCATCTCGGCCTTCTGGATCTTGAGCGTCAACAGCTGGATGCAGACGCCGACCGGACACATCATGTCGCCCGACGGCCGCTTTCTGCCCGGGCCGAGCTGGTCGGCGATCATCTTCAATCCCAGCTTCCCTTACCGGCTCGTCCACACCGTCATCGCGGCCTACCTGACGACCGCCTTCGTCGTCGGCGCGGTCGGGGCGTGGCACCTGCTGAGGGGCCACGCCACCGACGCGGTGAAGACGATGTTCTCGATGGCGATGTGGATGGCGGCGCTGGTCGCCCCGATCCAGATCTTTGCCGGCGACATGCACGGCCTCAACACGCTCGAGCATCAGCCCGCCAAGGTGATGGCGATGGAGGGGCATTACGAAAGCCACCCCAACGGCGCGCCGCTCTACCTGTTCGGCATTCCCAACGAAAAGGAGCAGCGACTCGACTATGCGATCGGGATCCCCAAGGCGTCGAGCCTGATCCTGAAGCATGATCCAGACGCGCCGCTGGCCGGACTAGATACCATCCCGGACGAAGACCAGCCGCCGGTGTCGATCGTCTTCTGGTCATTCCGCATCATGGTCGGGATCGGCTTCCTGATGCTCGGGCTGGGCGCGTGGAGCCTGCTCGCGCGGACCCGGCGGCGGCTCTACGACTGGCCGCTTCTTCATCGCGCCGCGCTGTTGATGGGGCCGTCGGGCTTCGTCGCGGTGATCGCGGGGTGGATCACGACCGAGGTCGGACGTCAGCCGTTCACCGTTTACGGCCTGCTCCGCACTGCCGACAGCGTCAGTCCTCTAGCCGCGCCCGCGGTGGCCGCCTCGCTTGCGGCGTTCGTCGTCGTCTATTTCGCGGTGTTCGGGATCGGCACCTGGTACATCTTGAAGCTGATGTCGCACCCGCCGCATCCGGGCGAAAGCGGGATCGAAGGGATCGAAGGCGGACCGCTGCGCACCGCCGGGATCACCCCGGGACCGACCCAGAACCCGACGCGCGAGCAGGGCGGGGAGCGACTGCCGGATGACGACGGGGCGGGGGAGTCGCACTCATGATGCCCGACCTCGATCTCGCCGCCGTCTGGGCGTTCATCATTGCCTTCGCGGTCTTCATGTACGTCGTGATGGACGGCTTCGACCTCGGCATCGGCATCCTCTTCCCGACGTTCAAGGCGGGCGAAGAGCGCAGCCAGGCGATGAACGCCATCGCGCCGGTGTGGGACGGTAACGAAACGTGGCTGGTGCTCGGCGGGGGCGGATTGCTCGCGGCCTTTCCGCTGGCCTACGCAATCATCCTGCCTGCGACCTATCCGCTGATCATCGCGATGCTGCTCGGGCTGGTATTTCGAGGGGTCGCGTTCGAATTCCGCTGGCGCGATCCGCGGCACGAGCGGTTCTGGGACTTCTCCTTTTTTGCCGGATCGCTGGTCGCGGCAATGTCGCAGGGAATGATCCTTGGCGCGTTGCTGCAGGGGATCGACGTCGACGGCCGCGCTTATGGCGGCGGCTGGCTCGACTGGTTGTCCCCCTACTCGTTGCTGACCGGGCTTGGCACGGTCGCGGGCTACGCGCTGCTCGGGTCGACCTTCCTGGCGATGAAGGTCACCGGCCGCGCGGAAGATCATGCCTATTCGCTGGCGTGGAAGGCGGCGATCGCCACGCTGGCGCTGATGGCGGCGGTCAGCTTGGCGACGCCGTTCCTGTTTCGCCAATATTGGGACCGCTGGTTCGAAATGCCCAACATCCTGTTTGCGGCGCAGGTGCCGCTGCTGACCGGGGTGATCTTCTTCGCGCTGCTCCGCTCGCTGTCGAAGAAGCGGCGTTACCGCCCCTTTCTCCTAGCGCTCGGGCTGTTCGCGCTCGGCATGATCGGGCTTGGGATCAGCATGTGGCCCTATGTCATCCCCGACAGCGTGACGATCTGGCAGGCCGCCGCGCCCGAACGTAGCCAGGTTTTCATGCTCATCGGAACGGTCATCATCATGCCGATCATCCTCGGCTATACCGCCTGGGCCTATTGGGTATTCCGCGGGAAGGTGGAGGAAGGCTATCATTGACGACCCCGCCCCGGCGCCGCTGTGGCGGCGGCTGGCGTGGATGGCCGCGATCTGGGCGGCCTCGGTCGCGGTGCTTGGCGCGGTCGCGATGGCGATCCGATGGTGGCTGTCATGACGCCGCCGCGCCACATCGCATGACGAAAACGCGGCCGAACTAGGCTCCCGCCTTTTCAAAAGCACCCAAAACACCTAAGTCGCGCTCACGCAAACATTAGGAGACGAAGTTATACCACCGCCCCATCCGCGCCGTTCCATGGCGCCGCCGGTCCTGTCCGGCCCCCGCTATAATCAGTTCATCAACGTGCCGAAGGTGCGCGTGATCGACGAAAATGGCGAGAATCTGGGCGTGATGTATACGCGCGAAGCGATCGAGCAAGCCGCCGGCGTGGGCCTCGACCTGGTCGAGATCAGCCCGGGCGCCGATCCGCCCGTCGCCAAGTTCCTCGACATCGGCCGCTTTAAATATGAAGCGCAGAAAAAGGCCAACGAGCAGCGCAAGCGCCAGAAGACGCAGGAGATCAAAGAGATCAAGATGCGTCCGAATATCGATGACCATGATTATCAGACCAAGATGAAAAAGGTCTTCGAGTTCCTGGAAGAAGGCGACAAGGTGAAACTCACCCTGCGCTTCCGCGGTCGCGAAATGGCGCATAATCAGCTCGGCATGGCCGTGCTCCAGCGCGTGGCCGAAGACACGGCCGAAAAGGCGAAGGTCGAACAGCATCCGCGCATGGAAGGCCGGCAGATGCTGATGGTGATTTCGCCCAAATAGGCTCCGAACCAATCGGGTTCATGAAGGCGCGGATTGCCGTTACGGCAGCCGCGCCTTTTTGTTGCTGCAATGCGTCATGTGTCTTTCGGGCCGCAGAGGGCGCTATTTCGCGGGTGCAACGCTCACCTCGCTTTCCTAAGGGCGCGGGGTCGATTAATTCTCTTCCCAAATAAGAACGTAAAAACGGGGGAGAGATTTCATGCGCAAGTCCACTTGGCTGTTGTCCGCCGGCCTGTTCGCCCTGGCGACGCCCGCCTACGCGCAACAGACCGACACTGACGGCACCACCGCCCAGCCGACCGACGGCGCCACGGCCGAGGCCGCGGCTGTCGACAATCAGCCGGCCGCCACGCAGCCAGCCACTGACTCGAACGACATCGTCGTGACGGCGACGCGCCGTAACGAAGCGCTGTCGGACGTTCCGCTGGCCGTCAGCGCGGTCACTGCCGAAACGCTTCAGAATTCGGGCGCAAGCGACATCCGCCAGCTGACGCAGGTTTCGCCGTCGCTGCTGGTGTCCTCGACCTCGTCGGAAGCCGGAGCGGGCGGCGCACGTATTCGCGGCGTGGGCACGGTCGGTGACAACCCCGGCCTCGAAAGCTCGGTCGCGGTGTTCATCGACGGCGTCTATCGCAGCCGCATCGGCGTCGGCCTGACCGAGCTTGGCCAGATCGACCGCGTCGAAGTCCTTCGCGGGCCGCAGGGCACACTGTTCGGCCGCAACGCCTCGGCGGGTCTGATCTCGATCATCACCGCCAAGCCGAAGTTCCGCACCGAAGTGTCGGGCGAGTTGACCATCGGCAACTACAACATGCGCCGCGCCGAACTGTCGCTGACCGGACCGATCACCGACACGATCGCCGCGCGGGTCGACGGCATTTACATGAAGCGCGACGGCTTCCTCGAAGACGTCATCTCGGGCCGCGACGTCAACAACCGCGACCGCTACCTGCTTCGCGGCCAGCTGCTGTTCGAACCGAACAGCGACCTGTCGTTCCGCCTGATCGGCGACTTCTCGAAGCGTGACGAGGAATGCTGCGCCGCCCCCTATCTCCCCGCCAGCGACTTTACGGCCGCCGGTGAGCAGCCGTCGTCGATCGCGGCGATCGAGCGTGGGCTCGGTGCGATCATCAACGACGATACCTTCGAACGCGACGTGTCGATCACGCCGGGCCGCAGCTTCCGTTCGGACGTCAAGGATTATGGCCTGTCGGGCGAGCTGGTCTATGACTTCGGTGGCGCGGAGCTGACCTCGATCACCGCCTATCGCTACAACAAGTATATCCGCGGCCAGGACGCCGACTTCAACAACCTCGACATCCTCGTCCGCGACGACAATGGCGGGGCGTTCAACCGCTTCAAGACGTTCACCCAGGAACTTCGCCTTCAGGGCGAAGCATTCGGGGGTCGTCTCGACTGGCTCGTCGGTGGCTACTACGCCAACGAGAAGCTGACGGTTCGCGACAATCTGACGTTCGGAAACGACTACAGCCGGTTCGCCAACTGCCTCGTCGCCAACAACTTCGCCGGGCTGACCGGTCAGGCGGCGCTGGTCAATCCGGCCAACCCGACCTGCTTCAACCCAGCGGTGGCCGGCGCCTTGCTGCCGTTCGTCGGTGCGAATGCGACTGCCTTGTCGGCGTTCGCGCGCCTCGGCGTGTTTGCCGCTCCGACCTTTACCAACTCGGGCTTCACCAACCTCTCGATCGCCTCGGGCGCAGGGGCACGCGGCTTCAACGTCGTCACCGACGATCTCTTCGACCAGCGCAGCAAGAATTTCGCGCTGTTCACGCACAACATCTTCGAGATCACCGACGGCCTCAAGCTGACGCTTGGTGCGCGCTACACGCGTGAAACCAAGAAGCTCGACGCGACGCTGACCGACAACAATACGCTATGTCAGTTGTTCGCGGGCGTTCCGGCGCTGACCGCGCTGCAGCAGATCCCGTGCGTCGTTCCCAGCGTCCCGGGCGGCGTGTGGAGCGACTCGTCGAAGAAGAAGGAAGGCAAGCTGTCGGGCACCGTGGTGCTCAGCTACAAGCCGACCGATCAGATCCTGACCTACGCCAGCTATTCGCGTGGCTACAAGGCAGGCGGCTTCAACCTCGATCGCGCACCGTTGCCGCGCTCGGGTGCGACGCAGAACGGCCTGATCCTTCCGACGGCCGACCTCGACGCGCTGAAGTTCGATCCGGAAATCAACGACGCGTTCGAACTGGGCGCGAAGTATAACGGTCGCGCGATCGACGTGAACGTCGCGGCCTTCCGCCAATCGTTCGGCGATTTCCAGCTCAACACCTTCAACGGCATCGCCTTCGAAGTCGAGAATGTGAACAGCTGCTCGGACGACCTTAACGGCGCCGACACCGACAACAGCGCGCTGACCGGCGCCTGTACGGGCAAGGTTCGCAACGGCGTCCGTTCGACCGGCGTCGAAGTCGAAATCTTCAGCCGTCCGCTGCCCAACGTGAACCTCAACCTGGGCGGCGTTTTCGCCAACACCAAGTATCGCACCGATCTGGTCGGCGCGGATGGCGAAGCGCTGTCGCCGCAGCTGTTCCAGCTGTCGGGTCGTCGCATGTCCAACTCGACCAAATATTCGGGCACGGCATCGCTGTCGTGGACACCGCCGATCGGGTCGAGCGGCCTCAAGGGCCTGTTCTACGTCGATGGTCGCTACATGAGCCGCTTCAACACCGGTTCGGATTTGGACATCGAAAAGGTCCAGAAGGCGTTCACCGTCGTCAACGCCCGCGTCGGCGTCCGCGGTCCGGACAACATGTGGGCGGTCGAACTGTGGGCCAACAACGTGTTCAACAAGGACTTCCTGCAGGTCGCCTTCGACGCGCCGCTGCAGGGCTCGGGCACGATCCGCGGCGTCCAGCAGGGCTTCTACCCGCGCTCGACCCAGCTGTTCGGCGCCTTCCTTGGCGAACCGCGCACCTACGGCCTGACCTTCCGCGCGAAGTTCGCCGCACCGCCGCCCATGCCGGCGCTGGAGCCGGCCCCGCCGCCTCCCCCGCCGCCGCCGGCCACGCAGACCTGCCCGGACGGGTCGGTGATCCTGGCGACCGACGTGTGCCCGCCGCCGCCGGCCCCGCCGCCGCCGCCGCCGCCGCCGCCGGCACCCGAGCGCGGCTGACGGCCGAACGTGAATGAAGGGGGGCCTCGCCGGGAACGGCGGGGCCCTTCTCTTTTGGGATCAGTGCTGGCTTTTCAGCGTGGCGAGAAGCGCATCGCGAAGAGCGGCGGCTTCCGTCGCCGTCAGCTTCTTTCCTGACGCGGACGTCAGGTAGAAGACGTCGACCGCGCGCTCGCCATAGGTCGCGATGTGCGCGCTGTGCAGGTAATGACCCGATGTGTGGATCACGTGCGCCAGCCGGGCGAGAATGCCGGGCCGGTCGCGTGCGTTGACTTCTACCACCGTGGTCCGGCTCGACGCCTTGTCCTGGACCAGCACGCGCGGCGCGACGCGAAAGGCTTCCTCGCGGCTCGGCAGGGTCTCGATGTCGGGAAGCGGTGGCTCGTCGGGTGCGGCAAGCGCGGCGACGACGGCCTTCACCAGCCGTCGTCGCGGTTTCGCTTCCTCATAGGCACGCCCGCGGGCGTCGTTAACCAGCAGATTGTCGAGCGCCAGGCCGTCGCGGGTGGTGTGGATCCGCGCATCGACGATGCTGGCGCCAGCCCCGCTCAGCGCGGCGGCGAGGCGGTAGAAAAGACCCGGCCGATCGGGCGCGAACACGGAAATCCGCGTGGCGCCCGATCCGGCGTCGGGCTCGGCGACGACCGAGGGCGCGAGGGGACCGATTCGCGACTCGGCCAAGGCGACCTGCCGAGCATTATCCGCCTGCCACTCGATCGGTTCGGCGAGCCAATAGCTGTCGGGCAGGCGGCGGGCGTGGGCGCGCAGCGCGGCCGGCGACCAGCCGAGCGTCTCGGCGAGCGCTTCCTGCCGGACGCTGACCTGATCGGCGCGGCCGCGCTGCTTGTGACCAAGTCGGAGCCGTTCCTCGGCCGCGTCGAACAAGGTGCGGAGTAGCAGGCGCTTCCAGTCGGTCCACGTTCCCGGTCCCACCGCCCGAATGTCGACCACGGTCAGGATCAGGAGCAGCCGCAGGCGCTCGGGGCTTTGCACCTTGGCGACGAAGTCCTCGACCGTTTTCGGGTCGGCCAGATCGCGTCGGAAGGCGGTATTGGACAGCAGGAGGTGATGGCGCACCAGCCAGACGACGGTCTCGGTCTCCGCCTCGTCGAGCCCGAACCGCGGGCCCAACTCCGCCGCGACCTCGGCCCCCAGTTCGCTATGGTCGCCGCCACGGCCCTTAGCGATGTCGTGGAGCAGGACGGCGACGTAGAGCAGGCGGCGCGAGGATATCTGCCCGAACAGCGCCGTCGACAGCGGGTGATCGTCGGCCAACTCGCCCCGCTCGATCCGCGACAGCAGCCCGATCGCGCGAATGCTGTGCTCGTCGACGGTGTAGTGGTGATACATGTCGAACTGCATCTGCGCGACGACCTTGCCGAAGTCGGGCACGAAACGGCCAAGAATGCCCGCCTCGTTCATCCAGCGAAGGACGAGATCGGGATCCTTCCGCGCTGTGAGCACTTCGATGAAATAGTCGTTGGCTTGTCGGTCGTCGCGGACCTGGTCGACCTGCCGCGCATCGCGGGCTGCGGCGCGCATCGCGGTCGGATGAATCTCCAAGCCTTCGCGTGCGGCGAGCGCAAACATTTCCAGCAAACGCACCGGACGCTCGGTGAGGAACTTCTCGTTTGGAATCGAGAGGCGACCGCGATCGAGGCTGAACCCGTCGAGCCTGCGCGGTCGGCGGCGGATGGTCGGGAGAGCGAAGCGCCGGCCACGCTCGGCCATCTGCTCGTCGAGGCCCGACAGGAACAGGCCGGTAAGATCTCCCACGGTCTTCGCGTTGAGGAAGTAGAATTGCATGAACCGCTCTACCGCCGATTTTCCGGGCCGGTCGGAATAGCGCATCGCGGCCGCGATCTGGCGCTGCATGTCGAAGCCGAGTCGCTCTTCGGCTCGTCCGGCAGCAAGGTGCAAATGATCGCGCACCGACCAAAGGAACCGCTCGGCGCGCTCGAAGCGGCGGAACTCGGTGGCGGTGAACAATCCCTTGTCGACCAGTTCCGACGGGCGCGTCACACCGAAGATATATTGTCCGATCCAGTAGAGCGTGTGGAGGTCGCGAAGCCCGCCCTTGCCGTCCTTGACGTTGGGTTCGACGACGTAGCGGCTGTCACCCATTCGCCGGTGCCGCTCGTCACGCTCGGCAAGCTTCGCGGCCACGAATTCACGGCCGGAGCCCGCGACGACCTCCGCACGAAAGCGGCGCACCGCTTCGTCGTGAAGGGCTTCGTCGCCCCACAGCCAGCGCGCCTCGAGCATCGCCGTTCGCACCGTTACATCGGCACGGGTCGCGGCGACCACTTCGGCAGGGGTGCGGACCGAATGGCCGACCTTCAGCTTCAGGTCCCACAGCAGGTAGAGGATCGCCTCTACGACCTGCTCGCACCAGGCGACCTTGCGATCGGGAATGACGAACATCAGGTCGAGGTCGCTGAATGGCGCCATTTCGCCGCGCCCGGTCCCGCCGAGCCCGACGACGGCGATCCGTTCGGCCGTTGATGGATTGTGATTGGGATAGATACGCTGCGTCACGAGGTCGTAGACCAAGCGCACCAGCTGGTCGGACAGGAAGGCATAGCTGGCGGCGATGACGCGGCCACGTCCCGGTTCGGCAGTCAGGCGCTTCGCGATCTCGGCGCGACCCTGATCGAGGACGTCGAGCAAGATGGCTCCCGCCGCCTCGCGCAGAGCCTCATCGGGAAGTCCTGCGAGGCGGTCGGCCACGGCTCGCCGGTCGATGATCGCGCGCCGGTCGACGATCAGTTCGAACCGGGGCGGCTGGTGGATCATGGGGTCGCGATCGCCTTCAGCGCGTAAAGCGCTTCGAGTGCCTCGCGCGGCGACAGGCGGTCCGGCTCGATCGCCGCGAGCGCGTCCGCGAGCGGATCGGTGGGTGATTCGGGCTCGGCAGCCATCGCCGCAAACAGTGGCAGATCGTCGAGTCCGGCGGCGATGCCCCCGGTTGCATCACGCCCCGCCTCCAGCTTCGCGAGCACGGCCTTGGCCCGCGACAGGACCGCAGGCGGGACGCCCGCGAGTTTGGCGACGGCAATGCCATAGCTTCGATCGGCGGGGCCGGCGGCGACTTCGTGCAGGAGAACGAGATCGCCCTTCCATTCGCAGGCGCGGACATGGTGCAGCGACATACAGTCGAGCCGGTCGGCGAGGCGTGTGAGTTCGTGATAGTGCGTCGCGAACAGCGTTCGGGCACGAACATCGTCATGCATCGCTTCGACGACTGCCCAGGCGATCGCGAGGCCATCGTAGGTCGAGGTGCCGCGCCCGATCTCGTCGAGAATGACGAGGCTGCGCGGGGTCGCTTGCGCCAGGATCGCGGCGGTTTCGACCATTTCGACCATGAAGGTCGATCGTCCCCGCGCCAGATTGTCGGCGGCGCCGACGCGGCTGAATAGGCGGTCGACGATGCCAATGCGGGCGCGGGCGGCGGGAACGAAGCATCCCGCCTGCGCCAACAGCGCGGCAATCGCGACTTGGCGAAGGAAGGTCGACTTGCCGCCCATATTGGGGCCGGTCAGCAGCCAAAGGCGATCGGTGGCGCCCAGCGCGACATCGTTGGCGACGAACGGCTCGCCGGCTTTCGCCAGTGCTTCCTCGACGACCGGATGTCGCGCCGAGTCTAGCTCGAGACAGGGCTGCTCGGTCAGGGTCGGCAGGCACCATTGGCTTTCCGCCGCGCGCTCGGCGTTGGCGGCCGCGACATCGATCCGCGCGATGGCGTCGGCGGTGGCGGCGATCTTGGCCGAGGCGGCCACGGCGATCGCGGACAAATCTTGGAAATGCGCCGCCTCGGCGGCGAGCGCGTGAGCGCCGGCTTCAACGACGCGGCTGGCCTCTGCATGGAGATCGGGCGAATTGAAGCGCACGACGCCAGCCAGCGTCTGACGATGCGTGAAGCCCGACTCCGGCGCCATCAGCCCGTCTGCGTACTTCGCCGATACCTCGATATGATAGCCAAGCACAGAGTTATGCCGGATCTTGAGCGCCGCGACCCCCGTCGCCTCGCGATAGCGCGCCTCAAGGGCGGCGATAGCGCGGCGCCCGTCGCTCGACGCCGACCGCAGCGCATCGAGCGCGGCGTCATAACCTTCGGCAATATATCCGCCCTTCGCCGCGTCGAGCGGCGGCGACGCGATCAGGGCGGCGGAAAGCTTGTCCGTGAGCGCAGCATGGCCGCCAAGCGAGGGTAGCAGGTGGGCGAGCAGGTCAGGGGTCTCGGATTCCCCCGACAGGTCGTCGCGAAGGGACGCTGCGGCGATCAGGCCGTCGCGTAGCTGGGCGAGATCGCGCGGGCTGCCGCGTCCCGCCACCAATCGCCCGAGCGCTCGGCCGATGTCCGACATCGCCTTCAACGACGCCCGGACGCGCGCGCGCCGAAGCGGTTCGCCATGGAACCAGTGAACCAGCGCCAGCCGCTGCTGGATCGCGCCGATGTCGGTCAGCGGAGCCGACAGGTCCGCTGCAAGCAGCCGCCGGCCCGGCGCGGTGACGCAGCGATCGATGCAGGCAAGCAGGCTTCCCGCATGGGTCCCGGTCTGAGTCCGGCAGATTTCAAGGCTGTCGCGGGTGGCCGGGTCGATCGCGACATGACCCGACCGCGCGATCCGGCGCGGCGCGGCGAGGAAGGCGGTTGCGCCTTTCTGGGTCGCGTCGAGGTAGGTCAACAGCCCGCCCGCCGCGGCGAGTTCGGCGCGGCTCGGGTTTCCAAACCCGTCGAGAGTCGAGACAGCGAAACGCGACCTCAGTGATCGCTCGCCGCCCGCGCTGTCAAAGCCGCCCTTTCCGGCGACGGTCGCAATTCCCGGCACCTTGGCGTCGGCGATCGTTTCCGCCGGCGAAAGCCGCGCGAGTTCGGACTTCATCTCGCCCGGACCGCAGGCGACGAGTTCGAACCGGCCGGTCGAAATGTCCGCGGCGGCGATCGCCCAGTCGTCGCCGACGCGCGCCACCGCGGCAAGCCAGTTGGCGGCACCCGATTCGAGTAGCGTTTCCTCGGTCAGCGTTCCCGGCGTGACCAGGCGAACGATCGCGCGCTCGACCAACGCCTTCGACCCGCGCGCGCGGCGCGCCTCGGCGGGGCTCTCGATCTGTTCGGCAATCGCGACGCGATGCCCGGCGCGGATCAAGCGAGCAAGATAGCTTTCGGCGGAATGGACCGGCACGCCGCACATCGGGATCGGCGACCCGCCGTCGGCGCCGCGCGCGGTCAGCGCGATGTCGAGCGTCGCCGCCGCCGCTTTCGCATCGTCGAAGAACAGCTCGAAAAAGTCGCCCATCCGATAGAAGAGCATTGCATCGCCCGCCTCGGCCTTGAGGCGGTGATACTGCTCCATCATCGGAGTGGTCTTGGAGGGAGGAGCTTCGTCGCGGGCCATCGGCGGGGGTGTAACAGCCCGCCTGCGCGATGGGGAGAGCCTCAAGGGGTGACTTGCGCGGACATACTTGTCTAAAGCCTGCCGCGCACCAGGAGAGACGAATGAGCGAGAGCAACGTCAAGTTCACGCGCGCCGAAGCGCTCGACTTCCACAGCCGCGGCCGGCCCGGGAAGATCGAAATTATCGCGTCCAAGCCGATGGCGACGCAGCGTGACCTCAGCCTTGCCTACTCGCCCGGCGTTGCCGTCCCGGTTGAAGAGATCGCGCGCGATCCCAGCCTCGCTTATGACCTCACCGCCAAGGGCAACCTCGTCGCGGTGATTTCCAACGGAACCGCCATCCTCGGCCTCGGCAACCTCGGCGCGCTGGCGTCGAAGCCGGTGATGGAAGGCAAGGCGGTGCTGTTCAAACGCTTCGCCGACGTCGATTCGATCGATCTCGAGCTCGATACCGAAGATCCCCAGAAGTTCATCGACGCGGTCGCGCTGATGGGACCCAGCTTCGGCGGGATCAATCTGGAAGATATTGCCGCGCCCGACTGCTTCGTGATCGAAGCGGCGCTGAAAGAGCGGATGAACATTCCGGTCTTCCACGACGACCAGCATGGAACCGCGATCATCACCGCGGCCGGCCTGATCAATGCCTGCCACCTTACCGACCGCAAGTTCGAAACCATCCGCGTGGTCGTCAATGGCGCGGGCGCGGCGGCGATCGCCTGCACCGAGTTGATCAAGGCGATGGGCGTGAAGTCCGATCACGTCATCATGTGCGACCGCAAGGGTCCGATCTACAAGGGTCGAACCGACCTTGACCAGTTCAAGTCGGCGCATGCCGTCGACACCAACGCGCGCACGCTTGGCGAAGCGCTGGTCGGCGCGGACGTGTTCCTCGGCCTGTCGGCGGCGGGCGCGCTCAAGGCGGAGATGGTCGTGGGCATGGCGCCCAGCCCGATCATCTTCGCGATGGCGAATCCCGACCCCGAAATCACGCCGCCCGAAGCCAAGGCCGCACGGCCCGACGCGATCGTCGCGACCGGCCGTTCGGACTATCCCAACCAGGTCAACAACGTTCTCGGCTTCCCGTTCATCTTCCGCGGCGCGCTCGACGTTCGCGCGACCGGAATCAATGAGGAAATGAAGATCGCCGCCGCCAATGCCTTGGCGCAGCTGGCGAGGGAAGCGGTGCCCGAGGAAGTGGCAGCGGCCTATGGCGGAACGCACCACCATTTCGGGCCGGACTACATTATCCCCGCCCCGTTCGATCCGCGCCTGATCGAGGAAATTCCGGCCGCCGTCGCGCAGGCAGCAATGGACAGCGGAGTCGCGCAAAAGCCGATTCGCGACATGCGCGCCTATCGCCACCAGCTTCGTGCGCGGCTCAACCCGACCGCGTCGGTGCTCAGCCTTGCCTATGAAGGCGCCCGGTCGAACCCGAAGCGGGTCATCTTCGCGGAAGGCGAAGAGCCCAACGTGCTGCGCGCCGCGATCGCGTTCAAGCAGGGCGGGTACGGCACGCCGGTGCTGATCGGCCGCGACAACGTCCCTGAGCTGCTGGCCGAGCATGGCGCCGACAATCCGGAAAGCTATGAGGTCCTCAACAGCCGCAATTCGCCGCTGGTCGGGCGCGCGGTCGATTATCTCTATGCCAAGCTCCAGCGTAGCGGGATGCTCCGCCGCGAGGTCGAGCGGATGATCAACCAGGACCGCAACACCTTTGCCGCCGCAATGCTGGCGATGGGTGAGGGTGACGCGATGATCACCGGCACGACGCGGCCGTTCAGCCAGTCGCTGCGCCAGGTTCGCACCGTCATCGACGACGAGGTTGGCGCAACCCCGTTCGGGATCAACATTGTCGCTTCGCGCGGGCAGACGGTGCTGATCGCCGACACCGCCGTGACCGAACGCCCGACCGCCGAGCAACTGGCGGCGATCGCGATCCGGTCGGCGGCATTCGCGCGCCGCATGGGCAGCGAGCCGCGCGTGGCGTTCATCAGCTACACGACCTTCGGCAATCCACCCGGACGCCACATCGCCGAGCTTCGCGACGCGGTGAAGCTGCTCGATTCGCTCCAGACCGATTTCGAATATGAAGGCGAAATGGGTCCGGACGTCGCGCTCAGTTACGAGATGCAGCGCAAATATTATTCGTTCAGCCGCCTGACGGGGCCAGCGAATATCCTGATCATGCCTGGGCTGCAGTCGGCCAATATCTCCGCCAAGCTGCTTCGGGCGCTCGGCGGCGAATATGTGCTTGGGCCGTACCTCATGGGCATGGCGCTGCCGGTCCAGATCGCGCCGATGACGGCAAGCTCGTCGGACCTCGTCACGCTGGCGGTGCTGGCGGCGGGCGGCGCGGATTCGATCCGCAAGCCGCCAAAGCGCGGCTCGAAGGCCTAGATTCGCTCGACCTGGCTGACGCCGCCCGCTGCTCGCAAGGCGGCGATGAGGCTGTGCAGGTGGGCGAGGTCGTGAACCTCGGCGTCGACGTGGAAGGTGTGGAAACTGCCGTCGCGGTGGGCGAGGCCGAGGTTGACGATGTTCGCCCCCTTGGCGCCCATGATTCCCGCCATCTCGCCAAGCGCGCCCGCGACGTCGCGAAGGATGATCGACAACTTGGCGGTGCCGCCGTCCGAGCCGTCGCCCCAGGCGAGGTCGAGCCAGTCTGCATCCACCCCTGAGGCAAGCTTGTCGCAACCAATGACGTGGACCTCGATGCCCTCGTCCTCGCGGCGGAGGCCGACGATCCGATCGCCCGGGATCGGGTGGCAACAGGTGGCTAGGTCGTAGGCGACGCCCGGCGTCAGCCCCTTGATTGAAATGGCGGTGCGTTGCCCCAGCGGCCGCGGTGCGACGTCGCCCCCGGCCGAGCCGGGCATCAGCGCTTCCATCAACTCGACGTCACTGACCGAGCGCCGCGCAATGCGGATCATGAGCGAATCGCGATCCTCGACCTTCAGGGTCTTGAGCGCGCGCTTCAGCGCGTCGGCCGACAGCGGCGCGGGGAGGCGCTCGACGATCTCCTCGTAGATCTTGCTGCCAAGCTCGATCGTCTCGTCGCGTTCCTTGTGGCGGACGAAGCGGCGGATGCCTGCGCGTGCCTTGCCGGTGACGACAAAGCGCAACCACGACGGTTGCGGATGCTGTGCCTGGCTGGCGAGGATTTCGACCTGGTCGCCATTGTCCAAGATAGTGCGAAGGGGGACAACGCGGCCGTTGACCTTGGCCCCGACGCTCTGGTCACCAAGGTCGGTATGGACCGCATAGGCGAAATCGATCGGCGTCGCACCCTTGGGCAACTGGATCAGCTCGCCCTTCGGCGTGAAGGCGAAGATGCGATCCTGGTACATCGCCATCCGCGTATGCTCGAGCAGCTCTTCGGGGCTGGCGGCATGATCGAGGATCTCGACCAGGTCCGAGATCCAGGGCACCTTCACTTCGTCGGCGGAGCGGCGCTCCTTGTACGCCCAGTGTGCCGCAAGACCGCGCTCGGCCTGCGCGTGCATTTCCTTGTCGCGAATCTGGATTTCGATGCGGGTCTTGCTGTCGTGGATCACCGAGGTGTGAAGCGAGCGGTAGCCGTTGCGCTTCGGCGTCGAGATATAATCCTTGTAGCGGCCCGGAACCATCGGCCAGCGCTGATGAATCAAGCCGAGCGCGCGATAGCAGTCGTCGGTGCTGTCGACGATTACCCGAAACGCCATCACGTCGGACAATTGCTCGAAGCTGATGTGCCGCTCGGCCATCTTCTTCCAGATCGAATAGGGATGCTTTTCGCGCCCGGTCACTTCGGCGTCGAGGCCATTGTCCGCTAGGTGAAGCTGAAGGCCCAGGCCGATACGGCTGACGAGATCGCCGCCGGCCTCGTGCAGCTGTTCGAGCCGCCGCGTGATCGAGGCGAACGCGTCGGGCTCCAGCTGGCGGAAAGCGAGCCCCTGCATCTCGTTCATGATCTCGTACATGCCGATCCGCTCGGCGAGCGGCGCATAGATATCCATCGTCTCTTTGGCGATGCGCCGCCGTTTGTCCTCTGACTTGATGTGATGAAGCGTGCGCATGTTGTGCAGCCGGTCGGCCAGCTTCACCAACAGGACGCGAATGTCGTCGGACAGTGCCAGGAGGAACTTGCGGAGATTCTCGGCGGCGCGTTCGTTCTCCGATTGCGCCTCGATCTTGCTGAGCTTGGTCACGCCGTCGACCAGCCGAGCGACGTTGGCACCGAACAGTTTTTCGATCTGCTCGGGCGTCGCGACCGTATCTTCGATCGTGTCGTGCAGGATCGCGGTGACGATCGTCTCGTCGTCGAGCTTGAGATCGGTCAGGATCCCGGCGACCTCGATCGGGTGACTGAAGTACGGATCGCCGGACGCGCGGACCTGCGCGCCATGCGCTTTCATCGAGAAGACATAGGCGCGGTTGATCAGTGCCTCGTCGGCATCGGGGTCGTACGCGCGAACCCGTTCGATCAATTCATATTGTCTCAGCACGGGGGCATAGTGCGGGATGCGGGGGCTTCTTCGCAAGTGCACATGAAAAAAGGCCGGACGAAACCGTGAAGGTCTTGCCCGGCCTTAAGTCGGCTGCGGTCGTGCGGGGTCGCAGCCGGGGGAGTTACTGTGCGGTCGCCAGGGCGGGCGCCGCGACGGGTTTGGCCGCAGTGTTGCACTTGGCCAACTCTTCGGTGCTGAGCGGACGACCGTCGCTCTGGAAGCTGACCACCGCGCCTGCGCGCTTCGCCAGATCCTGACAAAGGACCACCGGCCGGCTGGCTTCGGAGGCACCGCGACACAGGTCGGCGGCGCAGCTCCAGCTGATGTTCTTGCCGATGATCTTTTCTTGCGTCTGCGCCGTCGTGAGACGCGCGGAGTAGCTGCCGGCCACAGCAGGCGAGGCCATCAAGGCGGCAATGACGAGCAAGGGAGCGAAACTCTTCATGAAGGGTCACCCGATAAAGTTTTCCAATGAAACTTACTACGCAAATCTCGTTGCACTTCGCAACTGTTATTTCGTTTCGGAATGTGTCACGCTTCGCATCGGAGAGGTATTGCGTTGAGCGTAACCAATGGGACGGCTGAGCCTGACATCGAGCGGTTTCGCGCCGAGGCGCTCCGCTGCCCACTTCCCCACGCGATCGAACTGATCGGCGAAAAATGGGCCTTCCTCATTCTTCGGGGGGCGCTTAACGGCCTCCAGCATTTCGAACAGTTCCAGGCAGGCCTGGGGATTGCGCGCAACATTTTGTCGAACCGGCTGGCGAAGATGGTCGAGGGCGGCATTCTGGAGCGACAACCTGACCCGGTCGATCGCCGCAAAGTCGTTTATTCGCTGACGCCTAAGGGCGAGGCGCTGTTACCCGTCGTGCTCGCGCTCCGCCAGTGGGGCGAGCAATGGGGTCAAAGCAGCCAGATTATCACGCTGGCCGATCAGCGCGACGGTCAACCGATCCGCCGGATTTGCGTCCAAGCCGCCGACGGGCGGGAGCTTGGCCTGCATGACCTCAAATGGGTCGACCGCGACACGGTCTCCGCCAAGCACGCCGACTGAAAGAAAAAGGGCGGCCCTCGCGGACCGCCCTGTTTTCTTGAGTACGTGCGTCATGCCTAGGGCATGACGGCGCGACGCTTCACTCGTAATCACCGCCCGACGGGCTCGGACGCGGCGGAGCGGCGGCGGTGAGACGAAGCGCCTCGGCCGATTCGCTCAGCGATGCCAGTTCGTCGGTCTCGTCGTCCTCGTCGATGCGGACCTTCTGCAGGTTCGAAACGATCGCTTCCTCAAGATGCTTGGGACGAACCGTCGTCTCGGCGATCTCACGAAGCGCGACGACCGGATTCTTGTCGCGATCGCGATCGATGGTCAGGTCGGCACCGCCCGAAATCTGGCGCGCACGCTGCGCGGCCATCAGGACGAGGTCGAACCGGTTGGGAATCTTGTCGACGCAATCTTCGACTGTGACGCGCGCCATAGGTCGCTCCGCTTGAAAAAATACCCATGCAGGATGGAAAGGCGCGAGATAGGCGGCAGGGTCGCCAAAGTCAATGAAATCGGGCCCGCGCGCCGTCTTGCCAGCGCTGGCGCGGACCTTCAGAGACGGGGGCAATGCCCGCAGACGCTTCCCCCGTTCCTTCCGAACATTCGCTCGACGTCGACGGCAACCGACTGACGCTCCTTCCCGACGGGCCGCAGCGGTTGATCGAGTTGCTCGCGCTGATCGACGGCGCGACGCAGGCGCTGCGGCTCCTCTACTATATCTACACCGACGACGAATCCGGGGCAGCGGTTCATCGCGCCTTGGGCCGGGCGCTCGATCGCGGGGTCAAAGTGGCGCTGCTGGTCGATGGGTTCGGCTGCAACACGCCCGACGGCTATTTCACGCCGCTTACCGCAAAGGGCATGCTGTTCTGCAAATTCCACCCGACCTTCGGGCGCAAATATCTGATCCGCAATCACCAGAAATTGGCGCTGGCCGATGACCAACGCGTGATCATCGGCGGCTTCAATATCGAGGACAGCTATTTCGGGACCGACGCTGACGGCGCGTGGCGGGACCTCGGGCTATTGGTCGAGGGGCCGGCGGCGGGTCGCCTTGGCCCCTATTATGACGAGTTGCTCGCTTGGGCGACGGCCAAGGGCGGCAAGATCCGCGCGCTCAATCGGATCATCCATCGGTTCAGCGAGACGCAGGGAAAGCTGCAATGGACCTACGGAGGGCCGACGCGCGGGATGTCGCCTTGGGCGCTGGCCACGTGCCGCGATCTCCTCGCGGCGCGCGACGTGGCGATGATCGCCGCCTACTTCGCGCCCACTTGGGCGATGCTTCGCCGCATCTCGCTCGCCGGGCAGCGCGGCAAGGCTCGGATCATCACGGCATCGAAGTCCGACAACCATGCGACGATCGCGGCGGCGCGCTACACCTACAAGCGGCTGCTTCGGCGCGGCGTGGAGGTCTACGAGTATAGCCCCACCAAGCTCCACTCGAAGCTCGTCGTGCTCGACAACATCGTCCACATCGGTTCGTCGAACTTCGACATCCGCAGCCTCTACCTCAACCTTGAAATGATGCTTCGGGTCGACGACGCCGCTTTCGCCAAGATGATGCGCGGCTATTTCGAGGGCGAGAAGGCGAACAGTGAGCGCATCACGCCGGCGCTGCACCGCCAGCGGTCGGGGTTCCTGACCCGGATCGTCCGAGCGATCAGCTTCTTCCTGGTGACCAGCGCCGATTATACGCTGACCCGTCGCCTCAACTTCCGCCGAACTTAAGCGCGGTCGCGGTAAGCCCAGAAGAGGGTCGCCGGCGGAACGTTGATCCACTCGAACCCGCGATCGATCCGCTCGAAATGCGGCGCGATGAAGTCGCGAACCTTGGGGCTGAACTGATAGACGAGGAAGGCGCCGCCATTGCGGATCGCGCGGCCGGTCGCGGCGCCGATGGCGTCGCCAACGCCGGGGGGAAGCGTCGAAAAGGGCAGGCCCGACAGGATGTAGTCGGCGTGGTCGAAGCCATGCGCGGCGATGATTTTTTCGACGTCCGCCGCCGATCCGAGGACCGCGACGAAGCGATCGTCGTCGATGTCTCCGTTCAGATAGTCGATGAATTCGGGGTTGGTGTCGATCGCGATCAGCTTCGCATCGGCGGGCAAATGATCGAGGATCGGGCGGGTGAAGGTCCCAACGCCCGGGCCATATTCGACGAACAGCCGCGTCGCTTTCCAGTCGACGGGCTTCAGCATCTTGTCGATCAGCGCGCGGCTCGACGGGATGATCGATCCGACCATCACCGGGTTCTTCATGAAGCCGCGGAGAAACTGCCACCGGGGATTGGGGCGGCCGCGACCGGTTCCTGACGAACGGCGACGCTGGCTCTTCAGATGGCTGGCACGAGAGGCGTTCAAGTCGGGCTCCGGTCGAAAAAGTGACGGCAGGCGTTCGCAAATCGGCGAACGCTTGGCAAGGCGTGCCGCGCGCTTTCGCACTCGGCCCGACCGGCTTAAAGGATCGCCATGGCGCTTGGTTCCCCACGCGTGCGGGTGGCGGGCAGCGCGCTGGCCTCCCGGCACTTCATGCTTCTCTATGCCGCGATGCTCGTCGCGGCGGCGGGGAACACCGCTTTGCAATCGGTCATGCCCGCCATTGGCCGAGAGATCGGACTGTCCGATTTGTGGGTGACCTTGTCCTACACCTGGTCGGCGGTGCTGTGGGTCGCACTTGCACCCTATTGGGCGCGAAAGAGCGACACGCATGGCCGCAAGGCGCTCACCTTGCTCGGCGTCGGCGGCTTCATCGCCTCGATGCTGCTGTGCGGACTGGTTCTGCTTGCCGGACTTCGCGGATTGATGGCGGGCGGGATTACCTTCGCCTTGTTCGCGCTATGCCGCTCCTTGTACGGCTCGCTTGGTTGCGCAACGCCCAGCGCGACCCAGGCGTACCTCGCTTCGCGCACACGCCGTTCGGCACGAGTCACTGCGCTGTCGTCACTCAGCAGCAGCTTCGGCCTCGGCACCATCGTCGGCCCCGCCTTGGCGCCTCTGTTCGTCCTGCCCTTCCTCGGGCTGTCGGGACCGCTGTTCGCCTTCGCGGCGGTGGGCCTGATCGTCTTTGCCGCGATCGCCGTCGGGCTGCCGGACGACAAGAAGCCGCGCCATGGCCGTCGGGCGGGGCAGGGCGCGGCGATGAGCTATCCCTCCCTCGCCAGTTCGCCGACGGGCGCCAGCGTCATCGCCGCGACCGCGCCCAAGGTGCCGCTGCTGAAGTGGCACGATTCGCGCATTCGCAACTGGATCGTCGCCGGCGTGATGGCAGGGCATGCGCAGGCGGCGACGCCCAGCTGCATCGGCTTCTTCGTCATCGACCGGCTCGCCCTGGCACCGCGCGGCGCGGAACAGTCGATCGCGATCGTGATGATGGCGGGCGCCGCCGCAACCTTGGCGGCGCAATGGGGCCTCATCCCCAAGCTCGGGCTCCCGCCCCGATCGATGATCCTGTGGGGCGCGGCGGTGGCGGCGGCGGGATCGTTGATCACGATGATGGCGACGGGCCTCTACGCGATCGTGCTTGGCTTCGGCATCGCCAGCCTAGGCTTCGGCTTCACCCGCCCGGGCTTCACCGGTGGCGCAAGCCTCGCCGTCCCGCTTCACCAGCAGGGCGGCGTCGCGGGAGTGGTCACCGCCGCCAACGGCATCGCCTATGTCGCGGCGCCCGGAATCGGCATGGCCCTCTACGCGCTCGATCCGCATTTCCCGTTCGCGGTCAGCGCGGCGCTGTTGCTGGTGCTGATCGTGTGGGGACGCAGCCGCCTGGCGGTCCCCACCCCGATCGCGGACTAGCGCTCCTTTTCCGGATTGCGCGGCTGGAGCATGCCGGGGGTCACGAAGCCGATCCCGCCCACCGGACGCACCGCGTCGGACTTCAGCGTGTCCTGGATTTTGGCATAGTCGTTCTCCATCTCCTCGGTCACCGAGGCGCGGGTTTCGAGCAGTGCGGCTTCAAAGTCGGCCATCGTCACCTTCGGACTGTCGAGCGCACGACGAAGCGCGGTCAGGCCCGCCCGGCGCGTGAGGTCCTCGAGGTCGGCACCGGTGAAGCGGTCGGTCCGCCGCGCCAGTGCCTCCAGATCGACATCGTCGGCAAGCGGCATCTCCTCGGCGTGAATCGCGAGAATCCTCCGCCGACCCGCGACGTCGGGAGTGCCGACATAGATCAGCTCATCGAGCCGTCCCGGACGAAGCAGCGCCGGATCGATCAGATTCGGGCGGTTGGTCGCGCCGATCAGGACGACGCTGTTGAGCTCCTCCAGCCCGTCCATTTCGGCGAGGATCGTGTTGACGACACGCTCGGTCACCTGCGGCTCGCCCATGCCGCCGCCGCGTGCGGGCACGAGACTGTCGAGCTCGTCGATGAAAATCACCGTCGGCGCAACTTGGCGGGCGCGGGCGAAGAGGCGGGCGATCTGCTGCTCGCTCTCGCCATACCATTTGCTCAGCAGGTCGGACGACTTGATCGCGATGAAATTGGCCTGGCTCTCCTTGGCGGTGGCCTTGGCGAGCAGCGTCTTGCCGGTGCCCGGCGGGCCATAGAGCAGGAAGCCCTTGGCCGGGCGGATGCCAAGCCGCTTGAAGGCGTCGGGGTGCTTGAGCGGTAGCTCGACACCTTCGCGAAGCCGATCGCGCGCGGCGTCGAGGCCGCCGATGTCGTCCCAGCTGACGTTCGGCACCTGCACCATCACTTCGCGCATCGCCGACGGCTGAACGCGCTTCAACGCATTGTCGAAGTCGGCGTCGAGCACCGACAGCGAATCGAGCACTTCGGTCGGGATCGTCTGCTCTTCGAGATTGAGCTTGGGCAGGATCCGGCGGACCGTTTCGAGCGCGGCTTCACGCGTCAGCGCGGCGAGGTCGGCACCGACAAAGCCGTAGGTCCGCCGCGCCAGATCGTCGAGGTCGACTCCATCGGCGAGTGGCATGCCACGAGTATGAATGCCGAGAATCTCGCGACGTCCTGCCTCGTCGGGCACGCCGACAATAATTTCGCGATCGAAGCGGCCGGGACGGCGGAGTGCTTCGTCGATCGCCTCGGGCCGGTTGGTGGCGGCGATGACGACGAGGTTCTGGCGCGGTTCGATCCCATCCATCAGCGTCAACAACTGCGCGACCAGCCGCTTTTCGGCCTCTCCGCTGACTTGGCCGCGCTTGGGCGCGATCGAGTCGATTTCATCGATGAAGATGATCGACGGCGCGCTCTTGGCGGCCTCTTCGAATAGTTCGCGAAGCTTCTTCTCGCTCTCGCCATAGGCCGAACCCATGATCTCGGGGCCGGCGATGTGGAAGAAGCGCGCCTGGCTTTCATTCGCGACCGCACGGGCAAGGCGGGTCTTGCCGGTCCCGGGCGGGCCATGAAGCAGCACGCCCTTGGGCGGATCGACACCGAGGCGCTGGAACAGCTCGGGGTGGCGAAGCGGCAATTCGACCATTTCGCGCAAAGAATCGATCGTCTGGCCGAGCCCGCCGAGGTCGTCGTAGGTCACATCGGCACGACGCTCGCCCTCGTCGCCGCGGGCTTCGGGGAGTAGCTCGACCACCGTATTGGCGTCGATGTGGACGATCCCGCGCGGAGTGGTCGATACGACCGTCAGGCGAACCTCCTGAAGGGCGAAGGCGGGGGCATTGAGCAATTGGCGGATATGCTCGGGCATGTCGGCATTAACGCGCTGGTGACCCGCGGTCGCGACCGTATCGCCTTGCGTGAACGGGCGCCCCTGGAAGCTGCGCTGAAGCGCCGCGGTCGAACCCTGAAGCCGGACATTGGGCTGAGTCGGGGCGAAGGCCACTCGCGTCGCGGGCTTGGAAACCGCCTTGTGGATCTCAACATAGTCGCCCGATCCGACGCCGGCGTTTGCCCGCTGGAGACCGTCCAGGCGAACGATATCTAGCCCGGCGTCGTCGCCATAGGGCCCGATCGCGCGGGCCGCGGTCGACCGCTTGCCGATGATCTCGATCACGTCGCCCTCGGCCAAGCCCAACTCGGTCATCAACTTGACCGGAAGGCGCGCCACTCCGCGTCCGCTGTCGGCCGGGGGCAGGTTCGATACCTGCACGCGTCGAACCATGGTCTCGGCATCCGCCATTCTTCATCCTCTCACACGTTGTGCGCTGTTCGCGCCCCCGTAGCGCCCTTCACGAACGGAAACGGGCTGCTTCGGGTTCAATCTGGGTAGGACGAGACGAAAAAAAAGGCCGGGCGTCGCCGCCCGGCCGAAAAGGTATTCAGGAGAGGATGCCTCGAAAGGCAAGAGTGTTATCGCAGTGCACAATTTACTTCGCAAGTGCGAAATCGCATGTGCGAATACCTATTCATGCCTTGTCGTCGGCGCCCAATTTGATCGTGCCCGCAATCCGGCGGAGGAGACTGCGCGGCAAAAGGCGATGCCCCTGCGCCCCGAATTTGTTGACCAGTCCGGGGATGACGACCGCCTTGCCGCGATCGAGCGCCTCGAGCCCGGCCGTCACCACCGCCGCCGACTCGGACGACAAATTGTCGATCATCGGATTGCCGCCGAAGCCCGCGACGGCGCCGAACTCGGTGGCGGTCGGGCCGGGGCAAAGTGCGGTCACGCGGATCCCGGCGCCGCGAAGCTCCTCGTGCAGTGCCTCGGTGAACGAGAGGACGAACGCCTTGGTCGCGAAATAGACCGCCATGCCGGGTCCGGGCTGGAAGGCCGCGGTTGAAGCGACGTTGAGGATCGAGCCCGACTTTCGGTCAAGCATTCCCGGAAGAACCGCATGCGCAAGTTCGGTCAGCGCGCCGCAGTTAAGATCGATCATCTGCCGCATGCGCGGGCCGTCGAGCTCGGCAAAGCGGCCGGTCAGCCCGAAACCGGCGTTGTTGACCAGCTCGTCGACCTGCTCGTCGTGTGCGGCAATATCGGCCATCAGCCGATCGACCGCGCCAACCTCGCTCAAATCGCACTCAAGCGCGCGGGCGTTCCCAAGTTCGGTCGCCAGCGCGTCGAGACGATCTTTCCGCCGGGCCACGAGCACCAGCCGCCGGCCCTTGGCCGACAGCTGGCGCGCGAAGTCGACGCCAAGACCGGCCGAGGCGCCGGTGATCAGGGTGACCGATCGGGCCAAATCAGGCCACCGTCGCCTTTTCGATCTTGCCGGGGTTCTTCACGGGCTCGCCGACCGGGAGCGCGTCGACATATTCCATGCCGCTCTCGACCTGGCCCCAGACGGTGTACTGGTTGTCGAGGAAGCGCGCGTCGTCGAAGCAGATGAAGAACTGGCTGTTGGCGCTGTTCGGGCTTTGCGCGCGTGCCATCGAGCAGGTGCCGCGAACGTGCGGCTCGTTCGAGAATTCGGCCTTCAGGTCAGGCTGCTTCGATCCGCCCATGCCGGTGCCGGTCGGATCGCCGCCCTGCGCCATGAAGCCCGGGATTACGCGATGGAACACGACGCCGTCGTAGAAACCTTCGCGGACAAGGCCGGCAATGCGCTCGACATGGCCGGGCGCCACGTCGGGGCGAAGCTTGATGACGACGTCGCCGCCGGTGGAAAGGGTCAGGGTCAGGGTGTTGGCGTCGGCCATGGGAAACGTCCTCGCAGGGGAATGGGAAAGCGCGCCATGTAGGGACGCCCGCCTGAATGCGCCAGTCCGGGACCGGCGCGCGGGTTGCGCCGGTCGGGCGCGGGGCATAGGAGGACGCACGCGAACCGACGGGCAAGGGAATATGGCATGAGCGAGACCGACACCGTCGCGCCCCTTCCATTCGACACCGACATGCCTGCGCCCGAAACCGCGATGGACAGCGAGGACCGCCTTCGGCCCCGCTTCGTCCGCGAGGTGCTCGACGCGGTCGCCGACGGCGATGACGAGACGGCGCGCACACTGGTCGCCGAGCTTCATCCCGCCGACATCGCCGACCTGATCGAGCTCACGCCCGGCGACGAGCGCGCCGACCTGATCCAGGCGCTGGCGGGCATCGTCGACGCTGACGTCTATGCGGAGATGAACGAGCACGTCCGCGAGGACATGATCGACGAGATGGAGCCGCAGCAGGTCGCCGACCTCGCCGCGCAGCTCGATACCGACGACGCGGTCGCGATCATCGAGGACATGGAGGAGCATGAGCAGCTTGCCGTGCTCCGCGCGATGGAGCCCGACGACCGCGCTGCGGTCGAGGAAGCGCTCACCTATCCCGAGGAAACCGCCGGCCGCCTGATGCAGCGCGACCTGATCGCGGTGCCCGAGCATTGGAAGGTCGGGCAGGTAATCGACTATCTGCGCTCTTCCGACGAGCTGGCCGACGATTTCTGGGAAGTATTCGTGGTGTCGCCCAACCACCACCCGATCGGCACCTGCAAGCTGTCGACGATTCTTCGCTCGGCGCGCTCGATCCCGGTCGCCGACATCATGATCGCCAAGCAGACGCTGATCCCGGTCGGGCTCGACCAGGAAGAGGTGGCGCTCAAGTTCCAGAAATACGCGTTGATCTCCGCCGCGGTGGTCGACCCATCGGGGCGGCTGGTCGGCATGATCACGGTCGACGATATCGTCCACATCATCCAGGAAGAGGCCGGCGAGGATGCCCTGCTGCTGTCCGGCGCGGGCGACGGCGACATCAACGAACCGATTCTGGAGACCTATCGATCGCGCGTCCGTTGGCTGGCCGCCAATTTGCTGACCGCGCTCGTTGCCGCGACGGTCATCAGCGCCTTTTCGGACTCGATCGCTCGGATGGCGGTGCTGGCCGCGCTGATGCCGATCGTCGCGGGCGTGGGTGGCAATGCCGGGACGCAGACGCTCGCCGTCACCGTCCGCGCTATCGCCACCAACCAGCTGACCGGGTCGAACCACTGGCGCGCGGTGTGGCGAGAGATCCGCGTGGCGTTGATGAACGGGCTGACGATCGCCGTGTTGATTGGGATCGGGGTGACCGTCGTACTCGGATCGTCGCAACTGGGGATGGTGATTGCCGCGGCAATGCTGACCAACATCGTCATCGCGGGTCTGGCCGGCGTACTGGTCCCGCTCGGCCTTGAACGCGCCGGCGCCGATCCGGCGGTGGCGTCGAGCGTGTTTGTGACGATGGTCACCGATTCTATGGGCTTCCTCGTCTTCCTCGGCCTTGCGACCGCGTCGGGACTGGCCGGATAAGCGCTTGAACCGGGGGCGCTTTGTCGCCACCTGCGGCGCGTGCCGCTCCATCTTACCAAGGTCGCCGTCGGTTGTGCGAGCGTCGAGGCGCTCGAGAACCGCCTGATCCGGCGCCGGACGCAGTCGGGCGAGGTGCGCGTGCCGACGCGGATGCGACCGCGGCGAATGCCCGAACTGATCGGCGGATACCTTCACTGGATCGTCAAGCATCGCATCGTCGCGCGGCAGCAGATCCTGCGGTTCGACGACCGCAGCGACGGTCGGATCGACATCGTCTGCTCAGGAGCGGTGGAAGCGGTCCCACCGCGCCCGAAACGCGCCCATCAGGGTTGGCGCTATCTCGAAGAGGATGCCGCTCCCGGCGACGTCGATGAAGCCGGGGTCAGCGAATTGCCGCCGTCGATGTATGCGAAACTGGCGGCGCTGGGCCTGGTTTAGCGGCAGCCGCTGACGCTGGCCGACCCTTGCGCCTTGACGGTGCAGGCAGGGTTGCCGGTCAGGGTAACCGCGGCGAGGCCCATCGCGTTGACCTTGGCAGCCTCGCTGGTGGACAGCTTGACGATCGCCGGGCCTTCCGCGCCGATGTCGGCATTCTTGGAACGAAGGTCGGACGCATCTAGGCTCGACGCGCCGCGGACGACCGCAGTGACCTTGTCGGCGCGCCCGGCGAGGCGTGCGCTGCCCGAGCCGTTGAGCCCGAGCCGAAGCTGGTCGATGTCGACGGCGTCGATACTGGCGGTGCCGGCGCCCTGGATGGCCAGGTCGAAGGCAAGTCCGCGAACGCGGTCGATCGCGAGGCTTCCGGCGCCATTAAGCCAGGCGTTGGCCAGATCGTGGGTGCCAAGCTCAATCGTCACCGGGCCGTTCGACGTTCCCGGATAGCCGCCCCAGTTGGAGGTCGACTGGCGCACGATCAGCGTGCGGCCCTCGACCTTGAGCGAGACGCTGTCGAGCGCGGCTTGCGACCCGACGGCGCGGGCGAAGGGGGCGACGTTGGTCTTGAGGCGAACTTGGTAGGGACCGTCGACGCGAATCCGGTCGAAGCTCGTCACCGAATAATTGCGCTGCGCCGCCGGCGGCGCGCCGAGGACGTCGGCGGGAAGGCTGGCAAGGGCCAGGACGATGAGGATGGGCAGACGCTTCAGCATCCACCCATCCTCGCGACATGTGGTTAAGGAATTCTTACTTTACGCCTTAGCTGCAGCGGACGTCGCCCGATCCGTGCTTCGATACGTTGCACTTGGCGCCGCCCGTCAGTTCGACATCGCCAGACCCCATGATCGACACGTCGGCGGTGTCGCTGGCGCGGGCGCGGACGTTGCCCGACCCGGCGATCGATACATCGGCGACCTTGGTAGCGAGGCCCGCGGCATCGACGCCGCCCGATCCGGCGATCGAGATGTCGACGCTGTCAACGTTACCGGCCGCACGAACGTCGCCCGACCCGGCGATGGCCAGCTTCATCTTGCCGCCGGTGGCCGCCGCAATCGCCAGGTTGCCCGAGCCGGCGACTTCGCCCTCGAAGTCCCCGGCAACCCGGTCGATCACTATATCGCCAGATCCGGCGATGCTCGCGCCGCGAAGCGCGGCCGCATTCACCGTAAAGGTCGCGCCCCCGTCGCGGGTCCAGTTGAACCGGACGCCCTTGCGCTTCTTGGGTATGATCTTGAGCGTGCCGTTCTCGACGATGACATCGGTCTCGTCGAGCAGTGCCGACCCACCGCTCGCCGTGATCCCGGGTGCGCCGCCGGACACGACCTTGATGTCATAGGGGCCTGCGACCTGGATCTTGTCGAAGCTGCCGACCTGGTACGTGCGATCGACCTTGGGTCCGGGATCGCGATCCTCGGCATCGGCCGAGTAATGACAGGCTGCGGTGGTCAAAGCGACCGCGGCGACGGCGATGAAACGAAGCATGGTGCCCTCCTCTTTGGCGTATTGCATGTATAATACACCAAGACAGGTGGGAGGTGCAACGGCAAAAGAAAAGGGCGCCCCCGCGAAGGGACGCCCTTGTCTGAGCCAAAAAGGCAGAAGCGTTACGCTTCTTCCTTGGCCTTGTTGTGGATCGCCGCCGCCTTGTTGAGGATCTCGAGGATCTTCACCAGCGCAGACTTTTCGTCGGTTTCTTCCATGGCGCCCAGTTCGCGCGCCAGGCGCGACGAGGCGGCTTCGAAGATCTGCCGCTCCGAATAGCTCTGTTCGGGCTGATCGTCGGCACGGAAAAGGTCGCGGGTCACTTCGGCGATCGAGGTCAGGTCGCCCGAATTGATCTTCGCTTCATACTCCTGCGCACGGCGCGACCACATGGTGCGCTTGACCTTGGGCTTGCCCTTCAGGGTTTCCAGCGCGTCCTTCATGGTCTTGTCGCTCGACAGCTTGCGCATGCCGACTGAGTCCGCCTTGCCGACGGGAACGCGGAGCGTCATGCGCTCCTTCTCGAAACGAAGGACGTACAGCTCGAGACTGGTACCAGCGATCTCGGTGCTCTGGAGCTCGACCACCCGGCCGACACCATGCTTGGGGTACACCACGAAATCGCCAACATCGAAACTAAGGGCCTTAGCCGCCATTCCATCACCTTTCTCAAGCATCCGCGAAACAAGCACAGCCGATACGCACCGTATCGCCCCCCAATGGCGACCCCCCGGTCCCAATCGTGCCCCAATGCGGAATGTGATCCTGTATGAGATGACCGCCGCGGAAGGCGACGGCCGATGACGATTATATAACAGAAAAATCTCTAGATCGCGAGTCCCAGTTGCCGCGGGCCCTCGACGTCGTCCTCGACGATCGAATGAAGGCCGAGACCGAGCAGCCGAATTCCCTTCGGCACGGGCAGTTCGGCGGTCAGCAATGCCTGTCCGGCAGCCTCGAACGCCGCCAAATCGGCGACCGGCGCTGCAAAGCTTCGCGAGCGGGTGATCAGCGTGAAGTCCTGAAACTTGATCTTCAGCGTGACGGTCCGTCCGCGCACCCCGGCGCGATCGATCCGCTGCCACGCCAGGCCGGCGACACGAGTCACTTCTCGTCGCAAATCGTCCTCGGCCGAATAATCGACGTCGAAGGTCCGCTCGGCACTGACCGACTTGTGCGCGCGATTGGAGCGGACCTCACGCTCGTCGATTCCTCGCGCGATCCGCCAATACCATTGCCCTGACGATCCGAAATGCGCCTCCAACTGCTCGATCGGCCAAGCGGCGAGGTCGGCGCCGGTGTGAATGCCCAGCCGCTCCATCTTCGCCGCGGTCACGGGGCCGACCCCGTGGAAGCGCTTGACCGGCAGCGTCGCGACGAACTCGGCTCCACGATGCGGCGGGATGACGCAAATGCCGTCGGGCTTGTTCTGGTCGCTCGCCAGCTTGGCAATGAACTTGCAGTAACTCACGCCGGCGGACGCGGTCAGGCCGGTGTCGGCCTTGATGCGCGCGCGGATTTCCTCGCCGATGGCGCGGGCGCTGCCCAGTCCGCGGCGATCCTCGGTCACGTCGAGATAGGCTTCGTCGAGCGACAACGGCTCGATCTTGTCGGTGTAGTCGGCAAAGATTTCGCGGATCTGCTGGCTGACCGCCTTGTAGACATCGAAACGCGGCTTGACGAAGATCAGGTCGGGGCAGCGGCGCCGTGCGGTCACCGACGGCATCGCCGAGCGGACGCCGAAGGTGCGCGCTTCGTAGCTGGCGGCCGCGACCACGCCGCGATGGCCGCCCCCGACCGCGACCGGCTTTCCCTTCAATTCGGGCGCGTCGCGTTGCTCGACCGACGCATAGAAGGCGTCCATGTCGACATGGATGATCTTGCGGGCCGGTGCGTCGTTCACGTCCCGTTCCTACCTTGGCTTCGCGCACGAGTCATGCTTTAGGGCGCGGCAAGCCAATCACACGGGAATCACCATGAACATCCACGAATATCAGGCCAAGGAACTGCTTGCGAAATATGGCGTGCCGGTGCCCGCGGGTCATGCAGCGATGAGCGTCGACGAAGCCGTCGCTGCCGCCGAGCGCCTTCCCGGGCCGTTGTGGGTGGTGAAGGCGCAGATCCACGCCGGTGGACGCGGCAAGGGCAAGTTTACCGAGCTTGGCCCCGACGCGAAGGGCGGCGTTCGCCTCGCCAAGTCGATCGACGAAGTCCGCGCGCATGCCGAGGAAATGCTCGGCAAGACGCTGGTCACCATCCAGACCGGCGACGCAGGCAAGCAGGTGCAGCGCCTCTACATCACCGACGGCGTGGACATCGCGCAGGAATATTATCTCGCGCTGCTGGTCGACCGTTCGACCGGCCGCATCGCCATGGTCGTGTCGACCGAAGGCGGGATGGATATCGAGGCGGTCGCTCATGACACGCCCGAGAAGATCGAGACGCTGACGATCGACCCGGCGACCGGCTTCATGCCGCACCATGGCCGCGCGGTCGCGGGCGCGCTGGGCCTGAAGGGCGACCTTGCGAAGCAGGCGGCCAACGTCGCCTCGAAGCTCTACGACGCGTTCGTCGCGACCGACGCCAGCCAGATCGAGATCAATCCGCTCGCGGTGACCGACGACGGCAGGCTGCTCGTCCTCGACGCCAAGGTCGGCTTCGATTCAAACGCGATGTTCCGCCACAAGGACCTCGCCGAACTGCGCGATCTCAGCGAAGAAGACCCGATGGAGATCGAGGCGTCGAAGTACGACCTCGCCTACATCAAGCTCGACGGTGACATCGGCTGCATGGTCAACGGCGCGGGCCTTGCCATGGCGACGATGGACATCATCAAGCTGAACGGCGCGTTCCCGGCCAACTTCCTCGACGTCGGGGGCGGCGCCAACAAGGAAAAGGTCACCGCGGCGTTCAAGATCATCCTCAGCGATCCCGCGGTGAAGGGCATCCTGGTCAACATCTTCGGTGGCATCATGAAGTGCGACATCATCGCCGACGGCATCGTCGCGGCGGCGAAGGAAGTGAACCTCAACGTGCCGCTCGTCGTTCGCCTCGAAGGCACCAACGTCCAGCAGGGCAAGGACATCCTCGCTCACTCTGGCTTGCCGATCGTCAGCGCCGACGACCTAGGAGACGCCGCACGCAAGATCGTCGCCGAAGTGAAGCAGGCCGCCTAACCCAACCGCAGTTATTTCCAGGAGAGCCGAATGAAACTCCTCGTCGCCGTCAAGCGGGTGATCGATTACAACGTGAAGCCGCGCGTGAAGATGGACGGCAGCGGGGTCGACCTCGCCAACGTCAAGATGTCGATGAACCCGTTCGACGAGATCGCGGTCGAGGAAGCGATCCGGCTCAAGGAAAAGGGCGCCGCGACCGAGATCGTGGTCTGCTCGATCGGCCCGGCCAAGGCGACCGAGACGTTACGCACCGCGCTAGCGATGGGCGCCGACCGCGCGATCCTGGTGCAGACCGATGAAGAGGTCGAACCGCTTGCCGTCGCCAAGATCCTAAAGGGCGTTGCCGAGGAAGAGCAGCCCGGCCTCGTGATCCTGGGCAAGCAGGCGATCGACGACGACAGCAACCAGGTCGGTCAGATGCTGGCCGCCTTACTCGGCTGGCCGCAGGGTACCTTTGCATCGAAGGTCGAGGTTGCCGGCAGCGACGTCAGCGTGACGCGCGAAGTCGACGGCGGGCTCGAGACGGTCAAGCTGGCGACGCCGGCGATCGTCACGACCGACCTTCGCCTCAACGAGCCGCGCTATGCCTCGCTGCCCAACATCATGAAGGCCAAGTCGAAGCCGCTCGCGACCAAGTCGCCCGGCGATTTCGGCGTCGATGTCGCGCCGCGGCTGGAAACGCTCAAGGTCACCGAACCCTCCAAGCGCCAGGCCGGCGTCAAAGTCGGCTCGGTCGATGAGCTGGTCGAGAAACTCAAGGTGCTGGGAGTTGCCAAGTGAAGACGCTCGTACTGGTCGATCATGAAGGCGGCGCGATCAAGGACGCCACCCTCGCCACCGTCACCGCCGCCGCGAAGCTCGGCGAAGTCCACCTGCTCGTCGCGGGATCGGGCGTGGGCGCGGTGGCTGAAGCCGCCACGAAAATCGCGGGCGTGAGCAAGGTCCATGTCGCCGACGGAGCGCACCTTGAACACCAACTCGCCGAGGATGTCGCCCCGGTCGCGGTCGCGCTGATGGCCGACCACGACGCCTTCCTTGCCTCGTCGACCACGACGGGCAAGAACGTTGCGCCGCGGATCGCCGCATTGCTCGACGTGATGCAGATTTCGGACATCCTCTCCGTCGAGGACGAGTCCACTTTCACCCGCCCGATTTACGCCGGCAACGCGATCGCCACGGTCAAGTCGAAGGATGCCAAGAAGGTCATCACCGTTCGCGGCACCGCGTTCGAAAAGGCTGCGGCCGACGGTGGCAGCGGCACGGTCGAGGCGGTCGATGCCGGTGCGGCGTCGGGCAAGTCGTCGTTCGTCGGTGCCGAACTGTCCAAGTCGGAACGTCCCGAGTTGACCAGCGCCAAGATCATCGTCTCGGGCGGCCGCGCGCTGGGATCGTCGGAGCAGTTCCATGCGCTGATCGATCCGCTGGCCGACAAGCTGGGCGCCGGCGTCGGCGCCAGCCGCGCGGCGGTGGACGCGGGCTATGCCCCCAATGACTATCAGGTCGGCCAGACTGGCAAGATCGTCGCCCCTGAAATCTACATCGCGATCGGCATCTCCGGCGCGATCCAGCATCTCGCCGGCATGAAGGACGCGAAAACGATCATCGCGATCAACAAGGACGAGGACGCGCCGATCTTCCAGGTGGCGGACGTTGGGCTGGTCGGCGACCTGTTCAAGATCGTCCCGGAACTGACCGAGAAGCTTTAGGCGGTCAGCCAACCGGGAAGCGGGGTGGCGGCAGCGCGGTCGAGGTCGATCGCGCGCCGCACCAGCGCCCAGCGGTCACCCTCGACCAGTACTTCGGCAGTGATCGGACGGCTATTATACCCGCTCGACATTGCGGCTCCATAGGCGCCCGCGGTCCGGAAGACGATCAGATCGCCTTCCTTCGCCGAGTCCATCTCGCGCGCCATGGCAAAGGTGTCGCCGCTTTCGCACACCGGGCCGACGACGTGCGCGGTCATTCGCTCCCCGGTCGGGCGCACCGCGTCGATGTGGTGATAGGCGTCGTAAAGCGCAGGCCGCATCAGGTCGTTCATTGCCGCATCGACGATCAGCCACGGATGCGCTTCGCCAGGCTTCACCCGAACGACCCGCGTCAGCAAGACACCGGCATTGCCGCTGATCAGCCGCCCCGGCTCAAACGCCAGCCGAACGCCCCAGTCGCGGGTGACCTCGGCGACCATCGCACCGTACGCTTCGGGCGTTGGCGGGTCGGGCTGATCGCGGTCGTACGGGACGCCGAGGCCGCCGCCTAGGTCGGCGATCGACAACGTGAAGCCGTCGTCCCGGAGCGTCGCCAGCAGCGACCCCAGCCGCTCGAACGCCGAGCGGAGCGGTGACAGGCTGGTCAGCTGGCTGCCGATGTGGACGGTGATCCCTGTGACATCGAGCCCTGGCAGGTCGCGCGCGGCGCGAAACGCGTCGGGCGCGTCGGCGGCGGGAATGCCGAACTTGTTGTCCGCCGTCCCCGTAGTGATCTTGGCGTGGGTGCCAGCCTCGACATCGGGATTGATTCGGAAGGCGATCGGCGCGCGCCGGCCCGCGGCCTCGGCCACGGCCGAAAGCGTCTGCGCTTCCTCGACCGATTCCAGGTTGAACTGAAGCACGCCGCCCTCGAGCGCCTCGGCCATTTCGCCGGCGGTCTTGCCCACACCGGAAAAGAGGATTTTCTCGGGCGGCATCCCAGCAGCGCGCGCGCGCCGATACTCACCGATCGACACGATGTCGCCGCCAAGACCCTCGCGCGCCAGCGTCGCCAGCACCGCCGGATTGGGATTGGCCTTGACGGCGTAAGCGATCAGCGGATCGCCGAGACCGGCCAGCGCCTCCTTCATGATCCGCGCATGCCGGACAAGCGTGGCGCTGGAATAGACGTAGACCGGGGTGCCGACCTCGCGCGCGATCAGGCTCAGCGGCACATCCTCGCAATGGAGTTCGCCGTCGCGAAGATCGAAATGGTCCATGGAACGCTAACGCTCGTCGGCGCCGAACAGTTCGCCCACCTCTTCATCGTCCTCGGCATTGCCTTCCATGATCGGGGCGAAACGGAGCATCGCCCACCCCCCGATCGCGGACAGCAGCGATCCAGCGAGGATGCCGATCTTGGCCGCGTCGATCCGTTCGGCATCGCCCGGGAAGGCAAGCGCGCCGATGAACAGGCTCATCGTGAAGCCGATTCCGCAAAGCAGGGCTGCGCCGTGAATGTGCCGCCAGGTGGTGCACGCCGGCATTGGCGCGAGCCTGACCTTCACCGCCAGCCAGACCGCGCCCAGCACGCCGACCTGCTTGCCGATAAATAGTCCCGCCATCACCGCGAGTGGCAACGGCTCCGTCAGCGTCCCGATTCCGCCGGTCAGTGCAACCCCCGCGGAGACGAAGCCGAACAGCGGAACGATGCCGAGCATTACCCATGGGTGGATGGCATGCTCCAATTTGGTGAGCGGCGAGTGGCCTTCGCCGCGACCGAGCGGGATGGTCAGCGCGGCCAGCACGCCCGCGATGGTGGCATGCACCCCGCTCGCCAGCGTCAGCAGCCAAAGGATCGCGAACCCGAGCATGAACGGCCACAGGCGCCGGACGCCGAACTGGCCCAGCGCGGCCATGCCGATGGTGACCGCAATGGCGCCGGCGAGCGCCGGGACGTTGAGATCGGCGGTGTAAAACAGCGCGATGATCGCGACCGCGCCGATGTCGTCGACGATCGCCAGCGTCACGAGCAGCAGCTTGACCGAGGGCGGCGCGCGTTTGCCGAGCAGCGCAAGGATGCCCACCGCGAATGCGATGTCGGTCGCGGCCGGTATCGCCCAGCCGTTGGTCAGGGCGGGGTCTCCGCCGGTGATTGCGAGATACACGAGCGCTGGCACTGCCATACCGGCCACCGCCGCGATAATCGGCAGGCGTCGCTCGGCGGGGGTCGACAGGCGTCCCTCATACCATTCGCGCTTCACTTCCAGCCCGACGAGCAGGAAGAAGATCGCCATCAAGCCGTCGGCGACCCAGTAATGCACGTCGAGCACGCCAAGCCGCGGCAGCGAGGGGCCGAACTTGAGATGGAGGAAGGCCTCGTAAATCTCCCGCAACGGGCTGTTCGCCACCAGCAGTGCCGCCGCAGCAGCCGCCATCAGCAATAGTCCCGCACGCCGTTCGAGGCGCTGCGCGTGATCGATATCCTCAGCCATTCGGGCGACCTAGCGGCATCAGCGCCCGCAACCAAGCGAGGCACGCTTCCCGGCATGGCTAAAAATTTGTGAATAACCTGTCCGAAATTGGGAAAAGCAGTTGAAATGACTCTAATTTGTCACTCAACTCCGCCAGCGAATCATCGAAGAAACCCGTGCGGTCTTCGATCGCGAAACGCAGGCAAGCTACACGATCGTCGCGCGCGTGACCGACTCGGCTGGGCTCACTTCGACCCGCTCGCTCGTCATCAACGTCGGGAACGTCAACGAAGCGCCGACCCCGGCAAACGACGCGATCGCGGTCAATGAGGACGCGACGAGTGCCAACCTCTGGTCGACGCTATTGGCAAATGACATCGACGTCGACGCGGGCGACACGCTCACGATCAGCGCGGTGAATGTCGGCGGAACGCTCGGCAGCCTGCTGTTCGACCCGGCGACGCAGACGCTTCGCTATGTCGCCGACGGCGACAGTTTCGACGCGCTGGCCCCGGGCGCCACCGCGATCGACAGCTTCACCTACACCGTGACCGATGCGGGCGGTCTCAGCCGCACCGCCACCGTCAACGTGACCGTCACCGGCGTTGCCGACGGCGTCACGCGCAGCGGCGGCAATGGTGCCGACCGGATCAATGGAACGACGGGTGAAGACCGACTTTTCGGAGAGAATGGCAACGACCAGTTGATCGGGCTCGATGGGCATGACCGTCTCGATGGCGGCCGGGGCGACGATCGCCTCGACGGCGGGATCGGCAACGACCTGCTGATCGGCGGGCAGGGCAGCGATACGCTCATCGGTGGCGCGGGTCTCGACACCTTCCTGTTCGGGAAATCGTCGGGCGAGGACGTCATCCGCGACTTCGACACGTCGGCCGACCAATTGAGCTTCGCCGACGGCATCGGCATCCGCTCGTCGCGGACGGTCGACGCCAATGGCGACGGCATCGCCGACCTGTCGATTTCGCTGACGGGCGGTGGGTCGGTGACGCTTCTCGGCGTGTCGTCGCTGCCTGGAGTAAAGGTCGGTCCGGTGCCGGCGATCCATCAGGAATCGGGTCAGGCAGCGCAGGGCTGGGCGGTCGGTCTGGCCGATCCCTATTCGCCCCCGGCATCGATGCTGACGCTGGATGGCGGACTGCACCTCGCTTGACCGATCTGGAATTGATGAGACATCGCGCAACCTGTTGGGATTGCGCGATGTCTCGCCTATGACGGCGTCATGATCGTAAATCCCGTCTCCCAGACCATGAAGGAAGCGATGGCGCGAACGCGCCCGCACCTGATTGCCGCTGCCGGTTTCAGCGCGCTCGTCAACCTGCTGTTCGTCGTCCCGACGATCTACATGCTGCAGATCTACGACCGCGTCGTCCCGACGCGCGGGCTGCAGACCTTGCTGTTCATCACGCTCGTCCTGCTGTTCGCGCTGGCGACGCTCAGCCTGCTTGATCGTATCCGCACGCGACTGCTTGTGCGCGCCTCGGTCGAGCTCGACGCGGTGGTCGCGCCGCGCCTGCTCGATGCCACGCTGGGCCGTCCCGACATGCCCGAGGCGCGAAGTGCGCTGCGCGACTTCGACACGCTGCGATCGACGATGAGCGGGCCGGGCGCGCTCGCGTTGTTCGACGCGCCGTGGACGCCGATCTACATCCTCGTCTGCTTCATGGTTCACCCGCTGATCGGCCTGCTGGCGCTGGCGGGCGGGCTGATCCTTCCCTTCATCGCGTGGCGCAACGAGCGCGCGGTTCGTGCGCCGGTTCAGCGCGCCGAAGGCGCGGCGGCGCAAAGCTATCAGCTTCAGGACCAGTTGCTGGGCTCGGCTGAAAGCGTGCGCGCGCTCGGCATGCGCCGGGCGCTGGTGTCGCGTCAGATGCGACAGCGCGAGTCGATGCTGGCCGAGCAGACTTCGTCGAACTTCGCGGGCGGCGGATATTATGTCGCGACCAAATTCGTGCGCCTGGCGCTTCAGTCTCTCGCGCTCGGCCTTGGCGCAGTGCTGGCGATCGAAGGGTCGATTTCCGCCGGCGCCATCTTCGCGGCGTCCTTCTTGATCGCGCGCGCATTGCAGCCGATCGAGCAATTGATCGGTGCGTCTCGCCCGCTTCAGGCGGCGCGGACCGCGTTTCACACCATCGACGAACTGCTTGCCGCCGGCGACTTGCACGCGAGTCCGACCGCGCTTCCCAATCCGAAGGGTAAGCTTGCGGTCGAAGGCCTCACCATCGCCAACGAGCGCCGTGACGGCGCGATCGTCAACGCAGTCAGCTTTGCGGTCGAACCGGGCGAAGTCGTCGCCATCATCGGGCCGTCGGGCGCTGGTAAATCGACGCTGGTGCGCGCGATTGCGGGCGCGATCCCGATCGATCGCGGGACCGTCCGTATCGACGGCGCGAGCATCGCCGATTGGGAGCCTGAGCGGCTGGCGCGCCACATCGGCTATCTTCCGCAGGACTCGGTCCTGTTCCCCGGTACCGTTTCGGAGAATATCGCGCGTTTCTCGGCCGAACTTGGGGGCGAGCGCGGTGATGTCGACGCGGACGTGGTGGCCGCCGCCGATGCGGTCGGTGCCGCGGACCTGATCAAGCGTCTCGACGGCGGCTTCGACCACCGGCTGGGCATTGGCGGGCGCGGATTGTCGGCGGGACAGGCGCAGCGGATCGCGCTGGCCCGAGCGATGTTTGGCGATCCGGTGCTGCTGATCCTCGACGAACCGAACAGTCACCTCGACGGCGAAGGCGACACGGCGCTGATCCGGGCGCTTGCGGCCGCCAAGGAAAAGGGCCGCACCGTGCTGATCGTCAGCCACAAGCTTGGCGTTCTTCCCGTGGTCGACAAGATCCTGCTGATGCGGGACGGCCGGGCGGAGATGTTCGGGCCCCGCGACGAGGTCCTGAAAAAGGTCATGCCGCAGGCGGTGCAACCGCGACGCGTCGCGGCGGGAGAGAATGCATGAATGAACTGGTCGCGATCGATGGCAGCGTGCGCGCCGTCACCCCGCTCGACGATGTCGCTAACCCCAAGGGCGACATCCGCACCGGCCTGATCATCGCCGGGCTGTTCTTCATCCTCTTCCTCGGCTGGGCGGCATTCGCGCGGCTCGATGCCGCGGCCCATGCCGGCGGGACGCTGATTGTTTCGGGCCAGCGCCAGAGCGTCCAGCACCGCGACGGCGGCGTGGTCGGCCAGATCAACGTGCGCGAAGGTCAGCAGGTCGAGCGCGGGCAATTGCTGTTCACGCTCGCCGCTGCCGAAGTGCAGGCGCAGGAGCGCGCGCTGACCAGCCAGGCGATCCGTTTGCTTGCAACCCGTGCACGACTGGAGGCGGAGCAGGCCGGTCGCGGATCGATTGCCACGCCGCCCGAATTCGCGCTTTTCGCGGAGGCCGATCGTCCCGAGGCGCAGCGCGTCTTGCGCTTCCAGCAGGTCGAACTGAATGCTCGCGCGGCAACGCTCGCCGCGCAACGCGGCGCCTTATCGGCGCGTGCGTCGCAGTCGGGTGCAGCGGGACGCGGCTATGGCACGCAGACCGCTTCGACCGAGCAGCAGATCAAGCTGATCGACGATCAGATCGCGGCGCTCCGCCCAGTCGCGGACAAGGGCTTCGTGTCGCAGACCCGCCTTCGCGAACTCGAGCGCGCCAAGGCGGCGCTCGAGGGCCAGCGCGGCCAGTTCAGTGCGTCGATCGCCTCGTCCGCCGGCGCTTCGCGCGAAAGCGAGCTGATGCGGCTCGAAGCATCGCAATCGTTCCGCGAGCGCATCTCGTCGGACCTGCGCGAGGTCGAGCAACTGATCGGCGACGTGATGCCCAAGCTCGCCGCAGCGCGCGACCAGTTGGCGCGCACGTCGATCCGCGCGCCGGTCACCGGGACCGTCGTCGGCCTGACAGTCTTCACGCCCGGCGGCGTGGTCTCGGCCGGGCAGAAGCTGATGGACATCGTCCCCGACGACACGCCGCTCGTCGTCCAGGCGCAAATCTCCCCCGACAATGCCGACGATCTTCGTCCGGGGCAGGAGGCGGAGGTCCGCTTCCCCGGCATCAAGGACCGTTCGATCCCGCCGTTGAAGGGAGAGGTCACGCGCGTGTCGGCCGACAGCTTCACCGACGAGGCAAGCGGGATGAAGTATTTCACCGGCGAAGTCGTCGTTCCGCGCGACCAGCTGGCGCTGCTGAAGGACGCCGACGGCCGCCCGTTCAAGCTGACGGCGGGCATGCCGGTCGAAGTACTGGTACGGCTTCGCAAGCGTACCGCGCTCGATTATTTCCTCGAGCCGCTGACCAGCCAATTCTGGGGCGCGATGCGCGAGGAGTGATTCCTCACGATGAAATCACGCTTCGCTCATGACGCTCATGGGCGGAGCGGGAATCATGTCTGCCTGCTCACCAGAGAAAGGCACGACATGACCGAGACCCTTCCGACCCGCCCACACGGCCCCAATCCATGGCGGATGGCAGGCTGGACGCTGGCGCTGCTGCTACTGCTGCTCCCTGCGGTGGCAATGCAATTCACCGACGAGGTGAACTGGACCGCGTCCGACTTCATCTTCGCCGCAATCGTCTTCGGGATCACCGGCTCGCTGATCGAATTTATGGTCCGCCGAAGCCCCAACGCGGCCTATCGGGGTGGGGCGGTCGTCGCGGTGCTAGGCCTGTTCCTGCTGGTCTGGCTCAACGCCGCGGTCGGGCTGATCGGCAGCGAGAATAGCGACGCCAATGCGATGTATGCCGGCGTCATCGGGGTGCTGATCGTGGGCACGATCCTCTCGCGGCTTCGCGCGGCCGCCATGGTCCAGGCGCTGGTCGCGACGACGATTGCCCAGGCCATCGTCGGCTTCATCGCGATCGTCTGGCAGCTTGGCTTCAAGGGACCCGACATCATGTTCATCGGGATCTGGCTCGCCTCGGCGGCGCTCTTCCACGTCTCGGCAAGGCAACAGCGCGAGGCGATTTAAGGAAGTGGTGCCCGGGGACGGGGTCGAACCGCCGACACTGCGATTTTCAGTCGCATGCTCTACCAACTGAGCTACCCGGGCATGCCCTTTGGTGCCAGTTGGCACCTCAAGCGAAGCGCGCTCTAGCCGCCACGTTCCTCACTGTCCAGCCCGTCCGCATCGGCGGGCGGGCCGGGCACGCGATAGCCCTCGCCAAGCCAGTTCAGCAGATCGCGGTCCTTGCAGCCGCGGCTGCAGAAAGGGGTGTGGTCCGGCATCGGCGGCTTCCCACATAACGGGCAGGGCTTAGGCTGTTTCGACATAGCTGGCGGACATGGCCATCGCCGGGTCGCTGCGCAAGTCGACCGCGCCGCCGACCTGCCCCGCCAACTGCGAAATCCAGTCCGGCTGAATGGCGGCAATCACGGCGGGGTGGGCGACGAGGCGGATCGCACCGCTGCTTCGTGCCGCGAGGCGCAGTAGCGCTCGCGCCTCGAATGACGGGCGATTGGCCGCCAGTTCGAACAGCGAAGCGCGGCGGCGGGGCCTGACGATCTGGATGAAGCCGAAGCCATTGACTGCGGTCCGCTCGAACGGGGGCGGCAGGATGGCGTCGACGGCGGACCCGATCGCCTGCCTGGCCTCTTTCCCGCCGATCGTCGGAAGGTCGATCCCGATGGATCCTCCGACGTCATGACGCCGGATCGCGCGTGCGGCGGCCTTGGCGCCGGCCATGGCCAGGTCCGCGATCGGCAAGGTGCCATCCACGTCAATCAAGGTCATTGCGGGCGTTACCGATATGCGGAGTTCTCCTCCGGAAAAGCCGACCGATCCGCTGCGCGCCTCGTCGATCAGCTCGCCCCACCCAGCCTCGCCCAGCTCGTCGCGAGGAGATGGGAAGGCGAGGTCGCGCCCTTCGAGTGCGGGAGCCGGCGACGGGGACCGGTCGCTTGGCATCGCCAGCGGGCGCTTCCAGGCCTCGGGGCCATCGATCTTCTCACGGCTGACTTCGATCGTGAGGGACGACCCCTCGCTGGTTGCCGGCGGTCGCTTCGGCATCAGATATTCGATGCCGTCGGCCATCGCGATACAGGGCGGACCGATCCGCAACAGCTTCGCCTGGAGGACGGTGCCTGCCCGCATCCGTCCATCGGGAAGAATCCGCGCTTCAAGAATCTCCCCTCGTTCGACAAGCGCGGCCCGGACTTCGCCGATCCCGCGCTCGATCAGCCATTCAGGCAAGCGGATAGCCTGACGACTTGAGGAGGGTCCGCGTTTCCGCGAGCGGCAGCCCCACCACGTTGGAATAGCTGCCGGCGAGATGGCGGACATAGACTTCGCCATAGCCCTGCAGCGCGTAGCCGCCGGCCTTCCCGCGCCATTCGCCGTGGCCCGCGTAAAAGTCGATCTCCGCCTCCGACAGCCGCTTCATCGCCACCATCGTTTCGACCAGGCGCGTGCGGATCGGCTTGCCGGGCGCGGCGAGTGCGACTCCGGTCAGGACGCGGTGGCGACGTCCCGACAGCAACGCCATGCACTGGCGCAGCGTCGCTTCGTCCTCGACCTTGGGCAGGATGCGCCGGCCCACCGCGACGACGGTGTCGGCGGCCAGCACCAGATCATCGGGATGGCGGGCGGCGACGGCGGCGGCTTTCTCCGACGCCAGGCGCTCGGCATGGATTCGCGGAAGCTCGCCCTTGGGCACGCTCTCGTCGATATCGGCAGGATCGATTAGGTCAGGGGTAACGCCGATGCGGGCCAGCAGGTCGAGACGCCGCGGGCTCGCCGAGGCGAGGACCAGCTTCATCAGGCAGGAACGCCGGGGCCCCCGCGGCCGGGCATGAAGCGATAGGTGATTCGACCTTTGGTCAGGTCGTAAGGGGTCAGTTCGACGAGCACTTCGTCGCCGGTCAGGACGCGGATGCGGTTCTTGCGCATCTTGCCCGCGGTGTGCCCCAGGATTTCGTGACCGTTCTCCAGCTCGACGCGGAACATCGCATTGGGCAGCAGTTCGACCACCCGTCCGCGCATCTCGAGAAGTTCTTCCTTGGCCATTCAAATCCTTCGTGGTGTTCGCTTGGGAAAAGTCGCGTCCCTTTAGCGGCGATGTCGCCATAAGGGAAGCGGACGGAGAGTCGCCCCTCCGTCCGCCCTCACTCGCATCCGTTCAATCAGACCGCGCCGTGGCCCGCCAAGGCCGCGAGCAGTAGCAACGCGACGATGTTAGTGATCTTGATCATCGGGTTGACCGCCGGGCCAGCCGTATCCTTGTACGGGTCGCCGACGGTGTCGCCGGTCACCGCGGCCTTGTGAGCCTCGCTGCCTTTGCCGCCGTGGTTGCCGTCTTCGATATACTTTTTGGCATTGTCCCACGCGCCGCCGCCCGAGGTCATCGAGATGGCGACGAACAGGCCGCCCACGATCACGCCGAGGAGGAGGGCGCCGAGCGCCGCGAAGCCTTCCGCCTGACCCGCCACCGCGGTGATGACGAAGTAGACCGCGATCGGCGCGAGCACCGGCAACAGAGACGGAATGATCATTTCCTTGATCGCCGCCCGCGTGACCAGGTCGACTGTGCGCGCGTAATTGGGGCGTGAGGTCCCATCCATGATGCCCGGGTTCGAGCGGAACTGCTCACGCACGTCCTTGACCACGTCGCCCGCCGCGCGGCCGACGGCGGTCATGCCCATCGCCCCGAACAGATAGGGCAGCAACGCACCCAGCAGCAGACCGACAATGACGTACGGGTTCTCCAGGCTGAAGTTGACTTCGAGGCCGGGGAAGAACTCGCGCAGGTCGGTGGTGTAGGCGGCGAACAGCACGAGCGCGGCAAGGCCGGCCGATCCGATCGCATAGCCCTTCGTCACGGCCTTGGTGGTGTTGCCGACCGCGTCGAGGGCATCGGTCTTTTCGCGGACGCTTTCGTCCAGCCCCGACATTTCGGCGATGCCGCCGGCGTTGTCGGTGACAGGGCCGTAGGCGTCGAGCGCGACGACCATCCCCGCCAGCGCCAGCATAGCGGTAGCCGCGAAGGCGATCCCCATCAGGCCGGCAAGCAGGTACGCGATGATGATGCCGGCGCAGATAACGAGGGTCGGCATCGCGGTCGATTCAAGGCTGATCGCCAAGCCCTGGATGACGTTGGTGCCGTGACCCGTTTCGGACGCCTTGGCGATCGAGCGGACCGGGCGGTAGTTGGTGCCGGTGTAATATTCGGTGATCCAAATGATCAGCCCGGTGATGACCAGGCCGAGCAGCATGCACCAGTAGAGGTCCATGCCGGTGAAGCTGGTTCCGCCAGCGGTAATCGTCGCGCCGAGATCGCCGAGCGCGAACTGGGTCGCGAAGAAGATCAGGATGGCGGAGGTGACCGCGGTGACGCCGAAGCCCTTGTACATCGCGCCCATGATGCTGGTGCCCTTGCCCAGCCGGACGAAATAGGTGCCAAGGATCGAGGTGAGGACGCACACGCCGCCGATCAGGAGCGGAAGGCTCATCAGGGCGAGCAGGCCATCGCCCGCGTCGCGGACGAGCAGGGCGGTCAGCACCATGGTGGCGCCGACGGTGACGACATAGGTTTCGAACAAGTCGGCAGCCATGCCGGCGCAGTCGCCGACATTGTCACCGACGTTGTCGGCGATGACGGCCGGATTGCGGGGGTCGTCTTCCGGAATTCCAGCTTCGACCTTGCCGACAAGATCGGCCCCGACGTCGGCGGCCTTGGTGAAGATGCCGCCGCCAAGGCGCGCAAAGATCGAGATGAGCGAGGCGCCGAACGCAAGGGCCACGAGCGCGTCGATGACGACGCGGCTGTTGGGCTGGTTCCCGGCAACGGCGACCAGATAATAGAAGAAGACCGCGATCGCGAGCAGCGCGAGGCCGGCGACGAGCATGCCGGTGATGGCGCCCGCCTGGAACGCCATGGTCAGGCCCTGCTGCAGGCTCTTCGATGCGGCTTCGGCAGTGCGCACGTTGGCGCGGACCGAGATGTTCATGCCGACGAAGCCCGTGGCGCCCGACAGCAGCGCGCCGAGCACGAAGCCGCTTGCCGACAGCCCGCCGAGGAACAGGAAGACGATCGCCGCCACGACGACGCCGACGATGGTGATCGTCATATATTGGCGCTTGAGGTAGGCGGAGGCGCCCTCCTGGATCGCCGCGGCGACCTCCATCATTCGGGCGTTGCCGGCGGGTGCGCGAAGCACCGCCATGCTGGTGAAAATGCCGTATGCGAGTGCGATAAAGCCGCACACAATCGCGATGATAACCAGGTTCATGTCGGTGATCTTCCCCCAATTGCACGTCGTGGGCGATGTCGGTTTTCCGATCTTCGCGCCCAGGAATGGGGAAAGGTGTAACGGGGTTTGCGCGGACCGCAAGCCGCCCGTTGCGGCAGGGATTTGGGGCTAGCGGACGAGCAGTGCGGTCGCCATTCCCGACGAGAGTCCGAGCAGCGCGATCACCCACTGGCGAGTGCTAAGGGCGGCGATGTTCATATCCAAGCTGCTCCGGCAACGGCACCTCGCCTTCGGCGTCGAACAGCGTCATGCCGCTTCCCGCCTCCAGCGTCCCGATCGCGGCCATGATCGTGCCGGAAGGTAAAGAAAGGCTTAAGGCGTCGATGTCGGCGGGCAGTGCCGCGAGCAGGCAGTAATCGTCGCCGCCGGTCGCCGCGGACATCCTCGCCCGCCGACTGGCGCCGCGCTCGGCGATGAAGGCGCGCGACAGCGGAACGGCGTCGAGGTCGACGCGCGCCGCGCACCGGCTTGCCGTGATCATCCGGCCCAAGTCGAGCAACAGTCCATCCGACACGTCCATCATCGCATGGGCATGCGGCGCCATCGCCCGCCCCGCGGCGAGCAACGGCACCGGGCGGCGATAGGCTTCGACCAGCGCGCCCTCGGCGTGACGGTCGGCCTGCAACACCGACAGTCCGAGCATCGCGTCGCCGAGCGGCCCGACCAGCCACAGGCGGTCCCCGGGACGTCCGCCGCTCCGAGAGGGCACATGCGTCCCGCCGCGACCGATCGCGGTCAGGCCCAGCACTCGCGGCGCGCCGGGCGGGAGCGCGATCGTGTCGCCGCCGAGCAGTGGCAGGCCGTACGCCTCGCAGGCCGCAGCCACTCCGGACAGGAACTTCTCGTCCCAATCGTCGTCGCCGCCGATGGTCATCCCCATCAATGCGCCCATTGGCTCGGCGCCCTTGGCGGCCAGGTCGGACAGGTTGACCGCGACAAGCTTCCACCCAACCGACGCGGGCGGATCGTCTGGCAGGAAATGCACGCCCTCGGCGATGTTGTCGTGGGTCAGCACCAGGTCTCCCAGCACCGCGGCATCGTCGTCGAGGCCGCGCGCCGCCGGATGGGTCGCGATCGTGCGGAGCTTCTCGATCAGGGCGAATTCGCCGTGGCTCATTGCCTTTTGGCCGCGTCGCTGGTGAACATCGCCGCCTTATAGACCGACAATGAGGCCATGATGAAAGTGTTGCTGTCCCTGTTCGCGTTGCTGGCCGCGACGCCCGCCCAAGCGGTCGACGATCCGACGCGGATGATCCCGACGGTGAGCGCTGGGCAGGTTCAGTCGTGGCCGGCGATGGACGGCGGCGCAGCGGGACCGATGACGGTGTGGATCTGGACTCCGCCCGGCTACGGCAAGACGCCGGGCAAGCGTTATCCGGTGCTGTACATGCACGACGGGCAGAATCTGTTCGACAAGAGCCTGACCAAATTCAACCAGGAATGGGGAATGGACGAAACCATCCCGCGGATGGCAGCGCAAGGTGACCTTCGCGACTGGATCGTTGTCGGGGTGCAGAGCCCACGGTCGCGCTATCATGCGCTGTTCCCGCAGAAGATCTTTCCGCTGCTCACACCGGCCTTCCAGAAACGGGCGATGACAATCGACAGCGGCGACCCGCCGAGCGCGCTTTCCGGGGAAGCCTACCTCAAATTCCTGACCGGGATCGTGAAGCCGCGGGTCGACCGCCAATATCGGACGCTTCGCGGTTCGCAGGACACGGCGGTAATGGGAAGCTCGATGGGCGGGCTAATGGCCTTCTACGCAATGGCCGAATATCCGCAGATATTCGGGCAGGCAGCGGCGGTGTCGATGCACGTCGCCTTGGGCAGCCCGACCGAGAAGGGGGCCGATCACCAGGCGCTGGCAGGCGAGGTTGCGGAGGCATTCCGGCGCTATCTCGCCACGTCGCGGATGCGGCCCGGGGTGAACCGGCTCTACATCGACCACGGCACCGGGACGCTGGACGGCAGCTATGGCCCCTATTCGTCGGCGTTGCTGCCGGTGCTTGCGGCTGCTGGCTGGCGCGGCCCGTCGTTCATGTTCCGCACTTATGCGGGGACCGAGCATAACGAGACCGCCTGGGCGCAGCGGGTCGATATCCCGCTGGCGTTCCTTGACCGCGCCGATCCCTAGGCGCGCGCCGACTTGGCGATGGCGTCGAGCAGGCCGTTGACGAAGCCCTTTTCGCGCTTGTCGTAGAAAGCGTCGGCGACGTCGAGATATTCGCTGATGACGGTCGCGGTCGGCACATCGGCGCGGGCGATGAGTTCATAGGCACCAACCCGCAGGATCGCCTTCATCGGCTTGTCGAGCCGCGCCAGAGTCCAGCCTTCGGCGAGCTTGGCGGAGATCAACTCGTCGACATCGTCCTTGCGCGCGACGGTGCCCATGACGAGGTCGTCGAAGAAGCCGTGCTCGGCCTCCGCATAAGTCGCATCCTCGATCGTCGCGCCAAGCCGATGGTCGTGGAATTCGTGGATCAGACGGTTGGTCGGCGTGCCTTCCATGTCCTGCTGGTAAAGGGCCTGAACGGCGGCAAGCCGGGCGGCGGAGCGCGAGATCGAGCGAGTCATGGGCGAGCGCCTAGCCGTTCACGCCACGCGGAGGAAGGGCCGCAGCGCATCGGCGACTTGGGCCGGCGCCTGCCACGGGGCGAAATGGCCGACGCCGGGGAGGGGGACCACCTCGACCTCGTCGCCGACCTCGCCGATCCCGTCGAGCTGGATGGGGAGCAGCGCCTTGTCGTCGAGGCCCCAGACGATCCGCACCGGGATGCGCAGGCGCGGAACACCGCGGGTAACCCATGCGGGCATGTCGGCGGCCTCGCCATTGGCGGGAACGACGATCTGGCTGGCGCGGTACCAGTTGAACATGCCGGTCAGCGCTCCGTCGCGGCTCCAGTCGTCGATGTAGTGCTGGCGCTCGTCGGCCGGGATGATCGAGAGATCGACATGGCCGGTGAAGCTTTTGTCGAAGAATGTATCGACTCCCATCCGCGCGACCGCCGCTTCCATCCCCGGATCGCGGAAGGCGCGGATGTATTGCGAGGCGGCGCGCTGCTGCGGATCGTCGATGATGCTTCGCTGGAAGATCGCCGGATGCGGTGAGTTGACGATCGCGAGGCGGGTGATGCGCGGATCGCCCCGGATCGCCGCGGCCCAGGCGACCGCGCCGCCCCAATCATGCCCGACAAGCGCGAAGCGGTCGATGCCAAGCGCGCCGGCCAATTCGAACAGGTCGGCGATCAGCGTGTCGGTCGCGTAGTCCGCGACATCCTGCGGCCGGTCACTTTCCCCGAACCCGCGAAGGTCGGGCATGACGAGCCGGACGTCGTCGCCAAGCAGCGGCGCGACCGAACCCCAGGTGCGGTGCGATTCGGGGAAACCGTGGAGCAGGATGGCGGGCGGCGCGTCTTCACGTCCGGCCAGCGCGACGTTGAGGGTGATCCCGCTGGCAAGGCGAACGCGTCGCGTTTTGATCACGGATAGCTGACCGTTTTGGGGACTTTGGGGATCGGTATCCATTCTTCCTCGTCGCCCGGGACGAGCGGAAAGCGGCGCGCGGTCCATTCGTCGCGCGCGTGGCGGATTCGCTCGCGATCCGACGAGACGAAGTTCCACCACACGTGGCGCGGCGTGCGGAACGCTTCGCCGCCGAGCAGCATGGCGCGGGCGGGCCCGTCGGCCTTCAGCGTCATCGCCTCGCCGGGGGCGAGGATGTAGAGCGTGAACAGTTCCAGACGCTGCCCGTCGAGGCTGGCCGCGCCCTCTGTCAGCATGATCGCGCGCTCGTCGGCCTCGGCATCGATCGGAACGCTGCCGCCCGGCGACAGCACGAGGTCGGCGTAAATCGTCCCGCTATGCTGGGTGACGCCCGCGGTCTGGCCCCAAAGGCTGCCCATCAACACTCGGGCGGACACGCCGTCGCCTTCGACGGTCGGAAGCGCGTCGCCGTGGGCATGCTCGAACGCCGGGTCGATTTCCTCCTTGCCGTCGGGCAGCGCGAGCCAGGTCTGCATGCCGTAGAAAACGGGTCCGTCCGGACGCGTTTCGGCGGGCGATCGTTCCGAATGGACGATGCCAGTGCCTGCGGTCATGAGGTTGATCGCACCCGGCTCGATCACCTGGCGCGTCCCCAGGCTGTCGCGATGCTCGATCGCGCCTTCGAACAGATAGGTGACGGTGGCGAGGTTGATGTGCGGATGCGGGCGCACGTCCATCCCGTGCCCGGCGGAAAGCCGCGCGGGGCCGAACTGGTCGACGAAGATGAAGGGGCCGACCATCGTGCGGGTCTTGGCGGGGAGGGTGCGGCGAACCTTAAAGTCGCCCAGGTCGTGCGTGACGGGGATGATTTCGATCATGACCGCGCTTCTATCACAGGATTTCACCGCAATCAGCAGCCGGAAGGAATGCGAAAGGTCCGCAAAGTCGGGTCAGATCTGCTTCGTCATCAAGATGAGCGGGACATCGACGCCGCCCGAGCGTGCCGTGGTCCGTTCGACGGCGGTGTAGCCGCTGGCGCGGTAGAGCGGCTCGCCGGACAGGGTTGCCATCAGCTGCGCGGCCGTAAACCCTTCGGCCTGCGCGGCCCGCTCGGCGGCGGCGAGAATGAGCCGGCCGACGCCTTGGCGCGCGGCGTCGGGGTGGGTGTACATGGCGCGGATGCGTGCGGGCTCGGTGGCGGGATCAAGCAGCCGCGGTTCCCGCAGGTCGATGCTGTGGTCGCCGCCATAGACCGTCGCGCGCCGGCTCCACCCACCGCAACCCACGATGCGATCGCCCTCCAGCGCGACGAAGTAGGTACCGTCTTCAACCAGCTGGGTATCGAGCCCCATGACGGCATGGCTGGCCGCGACCTGCTCGGCAGTGAGATAGTCGTCCTGCAACCGCCCGATCGCCGCCGCCATTACCGCTATCATCGCGGGTAGGTCGGCACTGGTGGCGAGGCGAAGGTTCATGCGCGTGGCGGGGCTACATCGTCGTCCTGTGCCACCGGCTGTAGGCTGCGGACGCTTGGCCAATGGGTCAGCCAACGCCACAAGGTGAGCGCTGGCCGTGACCGAGCGATGGCGAACGACAGGCCGAGCAGGAGTACCCACGGCAGCAGGATTGCAAGGAACTGAAGGACCGCGCTGACCATCGTTACCATGCTGGCGACGAAGGACCGACCCGCTTCCACCAGCGGGTTTGCCACAAAGCCGGTCAGGCGCCCACGACCGACATAGTGCAACGTCATCGGCGTCGAGGCCAGCCGGGCCGAAACATTATCGGCAGTGGTCTGAGCGCTCGACAGCGAATCGTTGAGTTGTTGCAACGACGACTGAAGCGCGGTCCGCTCACGGTCGCCCAGGCGCGGGTCACGCAAATCCTGTCGGATCGCAGCGATCCGCGCGCGAGCGTCGCTCTGTGCGGTGGTCGCGGAACGTGACTGGGCCTCTGTGTCGTCACCGCTGAACTCCATGCGGGCGAGATCGCCCCCGGCTTTGGTCACGATCTCGCTGGCCTGCTTTCCGAACTCACGCGCGATTTCGGGTGCCAGCTTGACGCTCAGGTCCCCTTCGATGTTGCGGTCGCCGTCGACAGTGTAGGTGAGGCCCACGATACGGCAGCGTGCGGGTCCAAGCGCCTCGCACTTTGCCGCGCTCGCTTCCTGCGCTCCTGCGATCGCCACGTCATCGAGGCGGTAACTATAGTCGTAAGTCCAAGCGACGGTCGGCGCCGCCGAAGGGGAAACGTCGGGCGACATTGATTCTGAGGTGGTCACGTCGCCAGAACTGTCTTCAGGCTGCTGAGCACAGCTTGCCAGCGCCAGCGCGCCAAGCAGCATCATTCCCCTGTTCATCCGATTTACTCCCCCGGAGCCATTGCCTTGATCGTCAGTGCATGGACGCGTTCTTTCATCAGGTCGCCGAGCGCGGCGTAGACCATTCGCTGGCGGGCGACACGCGATTGGCCTTCAAAGGAGGGGCTGGCGATGGTCAGAGAGAAGTGACTTTCGCCGCGGCCGTCGTGGCCGGCGTGGCCGATGTGATGGTCGCTCTGATCCTCGAGGTCGAGGTGGATCGGCGATAGCGCCGTGGTCAGGCGCGCGATCATTTCGGAGGCGACAGGGCCGGTGGAGGTTGCGGTCATCGATCCTATATAGGGCCATCCCAAAGATGAGGAAGCAGTGCGGATTTCGATTACCAAAGGCCATGTCGACGACCGGATCGACATCGACCGCGACGACGGGACGAAGGCGGTCACCCACTTCCCGAAGAAGGGGCCGATCCCGCACGACTATGTGCATTTGGCGGTGGAACGCCGATTGGGACTGCGTGATGCGTTTTGGGGGAAGATCGCCGGCGGCGCCGACCCCGATGCGATCGGTCTGATGGCGAAGGTCGGCGGACATGCCAGCGCATCGCGCGCGACGAAGCCCGACCCCGCGATCGTCGAGATGGTGCAGGCGGAGCGGCTGGTCGAATGTTTCGAGGCCGACTTCTGGATGGGTGGCGGCGACAATCGCGCGCTTCGCGACATGGCGGCGTCAGGCTGGATTCAGTCGCAGGTTCCGGACATGTCGCTCGATGATGCCGCGATCGATGCGATCCGTGCCGACATTGCCGCCTTCGCGCTGCGTTGGGCCGAACTGAAGACCAACGACCTGATCGACCTGGAGTGGGGGGAATACGCGTGAAGTCGGCCAAGTTCCACGGCCGCATCGAAGGCGCCGCGACCTGCTGCGCGGTGCCCGGGTGCGGCGAGCCGGGCGAGTTTCGGGCGCCGGTGATCCCCGGGGATTTCGACGGGCCAGGCGTCTATGCCTTCCTGTGCCTGGAGCATGTCCGCGCGCACAATTCGTCGTACAATTTCTTTGCCGGCATGAGCCCCGACGAGATTGAGGCGGCGCAGTCACCGATCGCGGGGTGGGAGCGTGTCAGCCGACCGTTCGCGACCGGCGGCGCGGACCCGGGCCCGGCGTGGAGCGACTTTTCCGATCCGCTCGACGCCATCGCGGCGCGCTTTCGCGCCGGTGCGCGACGGCGGCCGGTCGAGCGGTTCAGCGGTGCAGAGCGCAACGCGCTCAATACGCTCGGCCTGAAGGACGACATCGACCGCACCGCGCTTCGCCAGCGTTATTCGGACTTGGTGCGGCGCTATCACCCCGACCGCAACGGCGGCGACCGCAGCTTCGAGACGAAGCTGGGTCAGGTGATCGAAGCCTATAATCTGCTCAAGGGCAGCCGCGCCTTCGCCTAATCTCGGTCGGGGGCGCCTAGCGGAAAGTAATGGCGGTAGGGCCGCGCTTCCTCGACCGCGCGTGACACCGCCGGATGGGCAAGCAGGCGCTCGCGATAGGCAGCGAGGCGCGGTCGCTCAGGACCAAACGGCTCGATCCAGTCGGCGTAGAATAGCGCAGGCGCGGCGGCGCAGTCGGCGAGCGTGAAGGCAGCGCCAATCGCCCACGGACCGTGGCCAAGATTGGCTTCGAGCCAATCGTAGGCGGTGTTGAGCGCCGTGCGCCCCTGCGCCTCGCCATAATCATCCTTGGCATCGGCGGGACGGAGCGCATTATTTACCGCGGGCTGCGCGGCGTTCATCACATGCTGGTCGAAGAAGCGGTCGAGAAAGCGTGTTCGGCGGCCGTCTTTGCCGTCGGGGATCCAGTGGTTGGGGCCGGGATGGCGGGCCTGGAGGTGCTCGATAATGCAGCTGGTTTCGGCAATCACCTCGCCATCGTCGACCAGGACGGGGAATTTTCCGAGCGGCCAGAGAGCGCGCAAGTCCTCCATCGCGCCGGGATTGGACGGGTCGACGTTGCGGTAGGTGAAGGGCGTGCCGTCTGCCCACAGGGCGATCAGCACCTTCCAGCAATAGCTGCTGAACGGATGCGCGAAGAGGGTGAGGTCGCTCACCAGCGATCGTTCGCGATCGCCGCCTGCCGCACCTGCTCGCGCTCGCTGGTCGATTGCGGTCCCGCCCAGCCCTGCTCGACCGAGCCCGCAGGCTCATAGGTGGCGATGACCGCGCCCGAACCGGTCACCTTGTGATCGACCATCTTGAGCGCCTCGGCCGGGGTGCCGTCGCCGAACAGGCGCTTGCCCTGGCCGAGTACCACCGGGAAGGTCATCACCGTGAGCCGGTCGAGCAGGCCCGCAGCCAGAAGCTGAGGATAGAGCGTGCCGCTGCCCTGAATGAGCAGGTCGGGGCCGTCGCCGTCGCGGATTGCGCGGAGTTCGTCGATACCGCCGACGCGGTGGCTGTTCGACCAATCAAGATCGGGCGTCCCGCGGGTGAGGACGTACTTGTTGGCTTCGGTGAAGGCGCGGCCCATCTCGATCGCGGCTACGTCGCCTTCTTCCTTGCCAGCGGTCTCGAATACCTCGCCGATGCCGGTCGCTTCGCCGCCGACATAAGGCCAGTAGGCCGCGAAGATGTCGTATGTCCGACGCCCGAGAAGCAGGTCGTAGTCGGCGCCGAAAAAGTCGTCGATCGCCTCGCCGACCTGTGCGTCGAAGAATTTCGGGAGCCAGCCGCCGTGCTGGAAGCCGCCCGTCGGATCCTCGCTCGGGCCACCGGGGGCCTGCAGGACGCCGTCGAGCGAAACGAATGCGCTGCCACGGACCTTACGCATCGGCGCGTTCTCCGCGAAGGGCGGCTTCAATCGTGGCGACGTCGATCTTCTTCATCGTCATCATTGCTTCGAAGGCGCGCCTAGCCGCGGCAGTGTCGGCGCTGGTGGTCGCTTCCAGCAGCACACGGGGGGTGATCTGCCAGGAAAAACCCCAGCGATCCTTGCACCATCCGCAGTCGCTTTCCGCCCCGCCATTGTCGACGATGGCGTTCCAGTAGCGGTCGGTCTCGGACTGGTCCTCGGTCATGACCATGAAGCTGACCGCCTCGTTCGGCTTGAAGTTCGGTCCGCCGTTGAGTCCGGAAAAGGCGCGCCCAAGGACGGTGAAGTCGACCGTCAGCTCATTGCCCTGCTTGCCGTCGGGATAATCGCCGGGCGCGATCATCCCCCCGCCGACCAAGCTGTCGGGAAAGGTGGCGGCATAGAATTCGGCGGCCTTGCGCGCCTCGCCATGGTCGAACCACAGGACGGTGGTCAGCTTGTCGGTCATGCGTTTTCTCCTGTGTTCTTGCGCGGGCCGACGAGGCCGAACGTCGCGCCCTGCGGGTCGGCGGCATTGAGCGAATATTCGCCGCCAGGGATCTGCATCGGTTCCTGGAAGACCGTCCCGCCATTGGCCTTGATGGCTTCATTCGCGCGGTCGATGTCGTCGACGCCGATGTAAAAGTTCCACATCGGATGGGGAACGTCGGGCATCAGTGGCATGATCGCGCCGATCCGGACGCCGGCATTCTGGACGAACTGATAGTCGCCCATCTCTCCCATCGGCATCCCGCCTTCCTGCGTCCATCCGAAGTGCTTTGCGTAGAATTCGACCGCCTGAGCCGGGTTGCCGGTCCACAGTTCGTTCCAGCGCACGTGCTGCGGTTGATCGACCGAGAAGACGGTGCTGTTGGCGTCTTCCTGCCCCTCGGGCGGAAGCGGGTCCATGAGGTAGAAGGCGGCGCCCGACGGATCGGTGACCATCGCCAGCCGGCCGACGCCGGGCTGGTCCCATGGCGGCATCATCACCCCGCCGCCGTCGGCAGTGATCGAAGCGACCTTGGCATCGACGTCGGGGGTGTGGATGTAGCCGATCCATAGCGGTCGCGCGCCGCCCGCGATCATCTTCTCGTCGAGGGTCATGACCCCGCCGGCCATGCCGCCGCCGGCGATGCCGATCATTCGATATTCCATGCCCGGCGCCACGGAGTCGGCGGCGATATCCCAGCCGACGACGGCGTCGTAGAATGACTTTGCGGCGGCATGGTCGGTCGTCATCAATTCATACCAGATGAAGTCGCCTTCGGGATTGGGCATGATCGGCTCTCCGGCTGCGGTTCGGGTTCAGGCCTTGGTGTCCAGGATCGGCTGGAAGCCGCCCCAGAACATGCGCTTACCGTCGAAGGGCATTTCTTGGCCCTGCATCGACGTGTCCGCCATCATCGTCGCCCAGGCGGAATCGCGCGTCGCCTTGTCGGGCCATTCGACGTAGGAATAGACGACGTTCTCGCCGTCCTCGGCCTTCACCGCGCGCTTGTAATCGGTGACCTTGCCGTCGGGCAGGTCGTCGCCCCACGCCTCGACCACGCGCAGCGCGCCCATGTCCTTGAACTTGACCGCCATCGTCTGTGCCATGTCGGCATAGGCCTGCTTCTTGTCGGTGGGGACGGGGAGCACATAGCCGTCGGTATAGCCGGTCGTCCCTTCCGCCCGCTCGTCGACGAAGGCGTCGAAACCGCCATAGATCATGCGGCTGCCGTCAAAGGGCATGTCCTTGCTCATTTCCTCCATGCGCGGGTCGGTCATCATGCGCTCGTTGGCGGCGTCGCGGGTGGCCTTGTCGGGATATTCGAACCAGCTGAAGACGACCGTCTCGTCCTCCTTCGCCTGCACCGCGCCGGGAAAATCGGTGACCTTGCCGACGGGGACGTCGTCGCCCCAGCTTTCGACCATCCGGCTGGCGCCATTGCCCATGATGAAGTCCGACGCCTGCCGGGCGTGCTCCAGATAGGCATCCTTGTTCGCGGTGGGGACGGCCGCGACGAATCCTTCGACGTAGGTCATGCTTTCTCTCCTTGCAGTGCGGCTTGCGCCGTCTTCATTTTCTCGAGCCATTCGGCGAATTGCGGGGGCGCCTCTCCGGTGAAGCCCGCCAGTTGGTCCGCCAGCGCCTTCTGGAAGGCGGGGCGGGCCTCGCCGCGCGCGACGTAGGCGGCGAGGTTGGGATAGGTGGCAAGCATCCCGCTGTCGGTGAGATCGCGAAGGACACTGACCATCAGCAGGTCGCCCGCGCTGAAATCGCCGTCGAGCCATTCGCGCTCGCCAAGCCGAAGCGACAAGTCGCCGATCCGCTCGTCGATGCGCTCCTTCACCGCGGGAAGCCGGGGCTTCGACCAGGGCTGGTCGGCCTCGAACAAAGTCGCGATGGCAAGGTCGGCGATCGGCGGCTCGACCGTGTTGAGCGCGGCGAAGGCCCATTCGTAGACACGGGCGCGGGCTTGCGGCGCGGTCGGCATCAATCGAGGGTGCCGCGCCGCGATGTGCAGGACGATCGCGCCCGACTCGAACAAGGTCAGGTCGTCCTCCTCGTAAGTCGGGACCTGGCCGAACGGCTGGATCGCGCGGTGCGACGGTTGCTTCTGGCTGCCCTGCGACAGGTAGCGGACCTCGTAGGGCTGGCCGACTTCTTCGAGCGCCCAGCGGACGCGAAGGTCGCGGACGTACCCTCGGGCGAAATCGGGAACCCAGTCATAGGCCGTGATGGTGGGATTGGTCATCGATTAGCCCTCGACGCTCGCGACCGCCGATGCGCCCTGCTCGGCGACGGCGGGGTCCATCCAGAATAGTTCGAAATGATGTCCGTCGGGGTCGGCGATGCTCCGCCCGTACATGAAGCCGTGATCCTGTTTCGGCGCAGGGTCGGCGGTGCCGCCGGCGGCGACCCCGGCTTCGATGCTGCGGTCGACATGCTCGCGGTCGGTGCGCGACAAGGCGATCAGCGCGGTGCTCGACGACTTTGCATCGCCGATCGGAAGCGGAGTGAACTGCCGATATTTCTCGTGCGAAAGCAGCATGAAATAAATGCTGTCGGACAAGACCATGCACGCGCCCGTGTCGTCAGAGAAATTCGCATTTTTGGCCGCGCCAAGCGCTTCGAGGAACCGCTGGGAGGCGGCGAAGTCGGAGACCGGTAAATTGAGGAAGATCGTTGGGCTCATCGTTGCAAATCCTCTCGTAACGACTCGATTCGGCTTGATTTCTAAACCGCTCGGTCCTAACTGACAACCGTGGAGTTAGAAAAAGTAACCAATGAGCGGCGAGCGGAGCCGAAGCGGCGATATGACGACGCTTGCGGCACTGCTCACGCCCTCGAACTGATTGGCGAGCGCTGGGCGTTGCTGGTCCTGCGGGAGCTTTTGTTCGGGCCACGGCGGTTTTCCGAGCTTCGTGGCGACCTGCCGGGGATCAGCGCCAATGTGCTGACCCAGCGCCTCGCCGAACTGGAGGAGCGTGGGCTGGTCCGTCGAATCAAACTTCCCCCGCCCGCGAGCGTCCAAGTCTACGAAGCGACGCCGTGGGGACTGGAGGTCGAGCCGATCGTCCAGTCAATCGGGCGATGGGCGGCGAGGTCGCCCGCGCACGACCCGACGTTGCCGATCAGCGGGGTGTCGGTGCTGCTGTCGTTCCGGACGATGATCAGCGAGAAGCGCGCCAAGGGGTTTGATGCCAAGATCGGCTTTCGCTTCGGTGCCGACCGCTACGTGGCGCGGATCCGCAAGGGCGGGATCAAAGTCATCAAGGGTCCGGTCGAAGGTGCGGACGCGATCATTACCGCCGCGCCGACGCTGCTCGCGGCGGTGGTCTATGGCGGCCAGCCGCTCGACCTGCTGGTGATCGAGGGCGACCGCGCGGTCGTCGAGCGGTTCGTGACGCTGTTCCCCTTGCCGTCGAAGGTCGACGCCAAGGGTGTTGAGGCGGGGAAAGCTTCGGCTTAAGGCCGGGGCATGACCGAAATCCCCAACGTCACGCTCGACAGGCGTTCCGACACCATCCTCTCGACCCCCGACAAGATGGTCAAGGTTCGAGAGGCATTCGGCGTCGACAGCGACCTCGAGGTGCCCGCCTTCAGCGAGGCCGACGAGCGTGTCCCTGACCTCGACCCCGCTTACGTGTTCGATCCGGACACGACGCTGGCGATCTGCGCGGGGTTTGCCAACAATCGCCGCGTAATGGTCCAGGGCTATCACGGCACCGGCAAGTCGACTCATATCGAACAGGTCGCGGCGCGGCTGAACTGGCCCTGCATTCGCATCAACCTCGACGCGCACATCAGCCGCATCGACCTGGTCGGCCGCGATGCGATCGTGCTTCGCGACGGGCAGCAGGTGACCGAGTTCCGTGAAGGCTTGCTGCCGTGGGCGCTCCAGCACCCGGTCGCGCTGGTGTTCGACGAATATGACGCGGGCCGCCCGGACGTGATGTTCGTCATCCAGCGCGTGCTGGAAACCGACGGCAAGCTTACCCTGCTCGACCAGAATCGCGTCATCCGCCCGCATCCGTGGTTCCGCCTGTTCGCGACGACCAACACGATCGGCCTCGGCGACACCAGCGGCCTCTATCACGGCACGCAGGCGCTCAATCAGGGGCAGATGGATCGCTGGAACATCGTCGCCACGCTCAACTATCTGCCGGCGGAGACCGAGGCGCAGATCGTGCTCGCCAAGTCGGGCGAGTATGACAGCGAAGGCGGCAAGGACACCGTGACCAAGATGGTCAAGGTCGCCGACCTCAGCCGCCAAGGCTTCATCAACGGTGACGTGTCGACGGTGATGAGCCCGCGCACGGTGATCAGTTGGGCGCAGAACGCGCTGATCTTCGGCGACGTCGGCTTCGCCTTCCGGTTAAGCTTCCTCAACAAATGCGACGAGGCCGAGCGGCCGCTGATCGCCGAATATTATCAGCGCGTGTTCGGCAAGGACCTGCCCGAAAGCATCGTCGGTCGCGGGTAGCGCGATCGCCGTGGCCGTCGCTTCCCCCCTCGACCAATTCCGCGCGATCCTGAGCGGGACGGCGCGCGCCCTCGGCCACGATGCCGAGGCCGAGGTGGTGTTCGCGAGCGAAAGCAGCGCTGCCTCGGTCGGCAAGGTCGCCCGCGTTCCCTCGCCCGGTCCCTCGCTTGAACCTGGCTTGGTCGCCGAGGCGCGCGGCGCGGCCGACGCGCTGGCGCTTCGGCTGCGGCATCATGATGCGAAGCTTCACGCCGCGCGGGCGCCCCATGCCGAGGGCGAGGCGCGCGCGGTGTTCGATGCGCTGGAGGATGCGCGGGTCGAGGCGCTGGGGTCGAAGGGGATGGATGGGGTTCGCGCCAACCTTGGCCGCCACCTGGAATCGCGGACCCGGATCGACCCGATCACGCGCGCCCGCGTCGCAGAGGAAGTGCCGCTGGCGACTGCAATCGGGCTGCTGGCCCGGCAACGCCTGACCGGCGAAGCGCCCCCCGCCGCGGCCAGGCCGGGACTGGACCTCGTTGCCGACTGGATTGAGGAAAAAGCAGGGGGGGAGCTCGATGCGCTTGCGCTGACACTCGACGATCAGGCGGCGTTTGCGACGCTGTCGCGGCGGCTGCTTGAGGATCTCGACCTCGCCGACGCCGAAGACCCCGCCGACGAAGCGCCTGACGAAGGGGGAGAGGACGAGCAGGGCGAGGATGAAGGTCCCGACGACGCCGAGGATGCCGACAGCGACGGCGATGCCGACGGCGGCGAGATGGAGATGCGCAGCGAGCAGCGCGACAGCGACGACGGCGACGAGCGCGAGTCCGAACAGGATGCCGAAAGCGACGACAGCGACGCGTCGAGCGGCGACGATGGCGGCGAGCAGGCGCGCGCCGCGCCGCAGCGGCGAAATTGGGCCGACGAGCCGCCGACCGACTATCGTCCGTACACCGCGAAATATGACGAGGTCGTCACTGCCGACGAACTGTGCGACGAGGAAGAGCTGACGCGGCTCCGCGCCTATCTCGACCAGCAGATGGCGAGCCTTGGCGGGGTGGTGACGCGGCTCGCCAACCGGCTGCAGCGGCGATTGATGGCGCAGCAGGCGCGCAGCTGGGACTTTGACCAGGAGGAAGGAATGCTCGACGCGGCGCGGCTGGCGCGCGTCATCGTCTCCCCCGCGCACAGCCTGAGCTACAAGATCGAGCGCGAGACCGAGTTCAAGGACACGGTGGTCAGCCTGCTGATCGACAATAGCGGGTCGATGCGCGGCCGCCCAATTTCTATTGCGGCGACGTCGGCAGACATCCTCGCGCGCACGCTCGAGCGGTGCGGGGTCGCGACTGAGGTGCTCGGCTTCACGACGCGTGGCTGGAAGGGCGGGCAAAGCCGCGAGCAGTGGCTGGCCGAAGGGCGACCGCCGCATCCGGGCCGCCTCAACGACCTTCGCCACATCGTCTACAAGCGCGCCGACGAGCCGTACCGCCATGCGCGGCGAAGCCTTGGCCTAATGATGCGCGAAGGGCTGCTGAAGGAAAATATCGACGGCGAGGCGCTGCTGTGGGCGCACCAGCGCCTGCTGGCACGGCGTGAGGAGCGGCGAATCCTGCTGGTGATCAGCGACGGCGCCCCGGTCGACGATTCGACCGCGTCGGCCAATGGCGGGACCTATCTGGAGCGGCACCTGCGGCAGGTGATTGGCTGGATCGAAGGGCGGTCCAGCGTCGAACTGGCCGCGATCGGCATCGGTCACGACGTGACACGATATTATCAGCGCGCGGTGACGATCATGGATGCCGAGCAACTCGGCGGCGCACTCATCGAGCAGCTGGCGTCGCTGTTCGACCAGCGCGGATAAAAAGTGGGCCCGGACCGATTGCTCGATCCGGGCCCCCCTCGTTACGCGACGCGAGGGATAGGTGCGGCGGGGGAAAAGGGGGAAACCCCGCCTATGCGAATCATATGGCCGATTCGCGCTTGGCCGAGGCTGAACACCGCGTGCAGCGTCCGTTCATGAAATCACCTCTTTTCAATGGCTTGTTTCTGGGCGCGCTGGTGTGGCTGGTGTCGCTACCAATCCGCGACATGCCCGATCGCCATTCCCGGCCGCCGCGTGTGGTCCCCGTGGCGTACGAGGCGGTTCGCCTCGCCGATCGCGAAGGCCCGCTTCGGGTGGCGGGGGCATGGCGCATGACTGGACCCGACGTTCGCCTGGGCGGGCTGTCGGCGCTGGCGATCAAGAATAAGCAGTTCGTCGTGATCAGCGATCTGGGCGGGGTGGCGGTGATCGATCCGCCTTCGGTGACGGAGCCGAAGGCGGCGGTGCGCGACCTGGCCGATGGGCCGGGTGATCCCACCTACAAAGTCTCGCGCGATGCCGAATCGCTGCTGCCTATTCCGGGCGGATGGATCGTCGGCTTCGAGCAGTTTCATTCGCTGTGGCGATTCGACGAGGCTTTCACGCGCGGATCGGAAGTCGCCGACCTTGGCGGCAATGGCTGGCGGCGCAATCGTGGGGCGGAAGGCCTGATCGATCGTGGCGACAGGATCGTCGCCTTGGCGGAGAATGGCCGCGGCCTCGTCGAGGTCAGGGGAGGAAGGACTCGATCGCTGTCACTCGACGGGCGGATGGAGATCGCGGACGCCGCCACGGCGCCGGATGGGTCGATGTGGCTGCTGCTGCGCGGCAAGGGGCTGAAAGGCGTCCACCAGGCAGTCGCCGAATTGCGGGCAAGCGAGACGGGCTATGCGGTTGGCCCCTTGACGGCGCTTCCGGGCGGACCATCGGACAATTTCGAAGGAATGCAGATCGTGCCTCGGCGCGGCGGGGGCTGGCGGATCTGGCTGGTGAGCGACGACGGGCATCGCGTGCTAGCGCGGACGCTCCTCGTGGCGCTCGATTGGACCCGGCCTCCCGCAACGACAAACGCCCGGCGCGAAGGCCGGGCGTCGTGATCTCGTTGCCGGGCCGGTAAGCCCGAACGGCTTAGGCCGAAGCCTTCGCCTTCTTGGCCAGCTCGCGCTTCAGCTTGACCGCGCGGGTGCTGAGCTTCTCGGCCTTCGTCTTGGTCAGCCAATTGTCGAGGCCGCCGACATGCTCGACCGAGCGAAGGCCGTGGGTCGAAACCCGTAGCTTCACGCTCTTTTCAAGCGATTCGGACATCAGCGTGACGTTCTGCAGGTTGGGCAGGAAGGTCCGCTTGGTCTTGTTATTGGCGTGGGAAACATTGTTGCCCACCTGACGACCCTTGCCGGTCAGCTCGCAAACGCGCGACATCAGCTCATATCCTAATTATCGAAGGGTGGGCACACGAGTGCGCCCGGAAAGCGCTGCCCGATACTAGCGACTCCGCGCTTCGTCAACCGCAGCGGGCCGAAACGTCTTCTTTCGCCAGTGTCGCAACCGCGACCGGCATCGCACGTTGCAGAACCGAATCAATTCAGCGAAAGCCAAGCCCATGCGCGCCATTCTCCTGATCCTCATCCTTGCCATCGTCGCCCTGATCGGTGCGGTGGCTCTTGGCCTCGTCAATTTCACGCAGACCCGCCCGGCGACGCCGCCGACGGTGCAGGCCGAGGACGGGACGATCCGCGCCCGCGCCGGTCAGGCGCCCGCGTTCGAAGTCGAGACCGGGTCGGTCGCGATCGGCACCAAGCCCGCCAACGTTGCCGTGCCGGAAGTACAGATCCGCCGCGGCGAGACTCAGGTTCAGGTTCCCAATGTCGAGGTTCGCCGTCCGGCCGATGTGCCGGCCAATTCGACCGCTCCCTAGGGCTCATGCTGCATGACCGCGACGCTCGTCCCTGATGAAGCCGGCGCGGTGAGTGGCTTTCCGTTGCCCGCGCCGATGCGCCGGGCGCTCGACCTCGCCGCTGCCGCTGCCGAGTCGGGCGAGGTGCCGGTCGGCGCGGTGGTGACGCTCGGCGACGAGATCGTCGGCGAGGGGCGCAATGCGATGCGCGGGACGCTCGACCCCACCGCTCACGCCGAAATCGTCGCGATTCGCCACGCCGCCACCCGGCTGGGCCGGGCGCGGCTCGATGGGTGCATTCTGTGGGTAACGCTGGAGCCGTGCGCGATGTGCGCGGGGGCGATCGCGCTGGCACGGCTCGACGCGTTGCGCTTTGCCGCCGACGATCCCAAGGGCGGCGGCGTCGTCCATGGCGCGCGCGTGTTCGCGCAGCCGACCTGCCATCACCGGCCCGACGTGCTCGGCGGAATCGGCGAGGGCGAGGCGGGACGGCAGCTCAAGGACTTCTTCGCCGCACGGCGGACATGAAAAAGGGCGCCGCGACGGGCGCCCTTCCTCATTATTGTCGGTCGATCAGTAACCCGGCTGGGTCACCGGGACGATTTTGATCTCGACGCGGCGATTCTGCGCCTTGCCTTCAACCGTCGCGTTGCTGGCGATCGGGGCCGTCTCGCCAAAGCCGCGGACGCCCATGCGGGCACGCGCGACGCCGCGCGACGAAAGATAGTCGGCCACCGCGTTGGCGCGGCGTTCCGACAGACCCTGATTATAGGCGTCCGACCCGTCCGAATCGGTGTGGCCGAGCACGTCAACATAGGTCTGATTGTAGCTCGACAGCGTGCGCGCCACCTCGTCGAGAGTGCTGCGCGCCCCCGGCTGGACGTCGTAGCGGTCGACCGCGAAGGTGATTCCCGACGGCATGCGCAGGATCAGGTCGTCGCCCTGGCGGATGACGTCAACGCCGGTGCCGGCGGTCTGGCGGCGAAGGTCGGCTTCCTGTCGGTCCATGTAGGCGCCGACCGCGCCGCCCGCGATGGCGCCGATGCCCGCGCCCAAGATCTTCTCGGTCCGGTCGCCGCGTCCGCCGACGAGATCGCCAACGAGATAGCCACCGAGCGCGCCACCAATGGCGCCGATCGCGGTCCGCGAAATCTCGCGGCGGCCGGTGTAGGGATTGGTGGTGCAGGCGGTGACGAGCATGGCGCCCGTCATGGCGAAGCCCGTCAGCATGGTGATGCGACGCATGAAATCTCTCCGGAGTGTCTAAGGAATGGGACGTCACGGGGAACGGGGCGCCGACGCGATGGTTCCGTAGCCATATCGATCGGGCGGCTCTTGCCGGACCTTCCGGAAAACTGCATTGGACCTCTCAGACGCTATGGGCGACGCGCTTCTTCCCTTTCCTTGGTTCGACCTCATCCTGATCCTCGCGCTCGTCGCGGTGAACGGACTTCTGTCGATGAGCGAGCTGGCGATCGTGTCGGCGCGCGAGGCACGTCTAAAGGCGCTGGCAAAGACCGGGTCGGCGGGTGCCAAGGCCGCGCTCAAGCTGGCGGCGGAGCCGGGCCGGTTCCTGTCGACCGTGCAGATCGGCATTACCCTGATCGGAATCGTCAGCGGTGCCTATTCGGGCGCGAGTCTGGGCATGCCGGTCAGTCAGCGGGTCGCGATGCTGGGTGTCGAGCCGGAAATGGCGCAAACGATCGGCTTCACGCTCGTCATCGCGGTGACGACGTTTGCCAGCCTGGTCATCGGCGAACTGGTCCCCAAGCAATTCGCACTTCGCAATCCGGAGGCGATCGCGGTCATCATGTCGCGCCCGATGTTCTGGCTGAGCAAGGTCACCGCGCCGTTCGTGTGGCTGCTCGATCGCACCAGCGCGATGATCTTCAAGGCGCTAGGACTCACGCGCGAAAACAAGAATGTCGTGACCGCCGAGGAATTGCACCTGGTCGTCGCCGAGGCGCAGACCGCAGGCGTGCTCGAGGAGAATGAGCGAGCGATCATCTCGGGCATCGTTCGGCTGGCCGACCGTCCGGTGCGCGAAGTGATGACCCCGCGCATGGACATCGACTGGATCGACATCGCCTGCAGTCAGGAAGATGTCCGCAAGGCGCTGGCCGAAACACCGCACAGCCGCATCCCGGTCGCGGACGGGTCGGTCGACAATATCGTCGGCGTGGTGTCGACGCGCGACATGCTGACCGCGCTACTGGCGGGTGAGACGCTCGACGTCCGCTCGCTGACCAAGGCGGCGCCGGTCATTCCCGATCTGATGGATGCGATGGACGCGCTGGCGGTGCTTCGATCGGCCGACGTTCCGTTGGCGCTGGTCCATGACGAATATGGCCACCTCGACGGTATCGTCACGCCGGGGTCGATCCTGGCGGCGCTGGCCGGGGCGTTCGCCAATGACCTGGACGAGGGCGAGGACCCGCCGTGCGTCGAGCGCGAGGACGGCAGCTGGCTGGTGTCCGGTTCGGCGAGCGCCGACCTGCTCGGCGACCGGCTGGGCGTGTCGATGCCGAGCGAGCGCGACTATTCGACCGCGGCGGGCTTCGCGCTGTCGGTGCTGAAGAAGATCCCGGTGACCGGCGAAACGTTCAAGTTCGACGGCTTCCGGTTCGAGGTGATCGACATGGACGGCCGCAAGATCGACAAGCTGCTCGTCAGCCGTCCTCGCCGCCGCCGGTCCGAGGACGAGGCGGCGGCCAAGACCAGTTAGAGGTTGCCGAAGCGGGCGCGGTAGCCGTCGGTGTCCCCGCGCGCGAGATAGGATGCCTGCTCGACGATCCGGTCACGCTCGAAGCGGCCGCGGAAGGCGCCGAGCTGGGCGTCGAGCGTTTCGACCTGACCTGCCGACAGGCTCGCGATCTGGTCGAAGCGAGTGATCCCGCGCTCGTTGAGGATCCCAGCAAGCTTGGGGCCGACGCCCTTCAACTGCTGCAGATTGTCCGGCGCGCCGTCCGCTCCGGGAAGTTCGTCATGGACATCGGTGCCGAGGAACTGGCCGGCGACGTCGCTGGTCGCCGCGGCGGCTTCGTCGGAAATGCCACGGCCTTCGTGCGGCGCCTCGACCGGCTGCGCGGCGACCGCCATGTGAGGCCGAACCGGCGTGTCGTCACTGAGGCGGACGCTCTGGCGCGGGCGGAAGTAGAAATAGCCGACGATCGCACCGATGACGATGCCGATTAGCAGGACGGGCCAGTAGATGGTCATGAATTCCATTCGGTCAGATCCTCTTTTTCCAATAGTTTGCGCGACGCCGAAGCTCGCCGACATAGGCGCCGATCATTCCGATCGCGAAGCCGAGCAGGCCGAGCATCTGCGCTTCGATGGCTAGCGGAATCATGGGACGACCCTCCGTTCCTGCGGGAGCGAGGCGGGGTCCCAGGTGGCTTCGAGAATGCCCGGGATCTGGTCCATGATCCGGACCAGCTCGCCACGTTGAAAATTGTCGGCCGGACCGGACAGGACGATGCGGCGCGACATGGGCTGCCGCTCCATCCGCGCCTGAATCATCGGCAGTTCGTAATAGTCGAGCGTGCGCCGCGCGATGACTTCGGCGCGCGTCGCCATTCGGTCGCCAGCACCAAGCGGCCCGTGCCACAGCGCGGTGAAGGCGAGGCTGGCGGCGATGCCGAGCATCAAAATTCGAAACCGGGTCATGCGGTCCTTTCCAGCTCTCGCCAGCCGATATCGCGCCGGTGGAAACCGTCGTCGAAGGCGATTGCATCCACTGCTCGATAAGCCCGCGTGGCGGCTTCGCCAAGATTGGCACCGCGCGCCGTGACCGCGAGCACGCGGCCACCGCTGGCGACGAGCCTACCGTCGTGGCGCGAAGTGCCGGCGTGGAAGACCGTCACGCCGTCGACCTCCTCGGCGGATTCGATCCCGCCAATTGAGCCGCCCTTCGCGGGCGTACCCGGGTAACCCCTCGCGGCAAGGATGACCGTCATCGTCGTGTCCGACGACAACTTGGGTGCGTCGAACGGGGCGCCGGTGGCGACATCGTGGAGCAATTGGGCAAAGTCGCCCTCGATCCGCGGCATGATCGCCTCGCACTCGGGATCGCCGAAACGGACATTATATTCGATCAGGCTCGGCCCGTCGGCGGTGAGCATCAGGCCGGCGTAGAGTACGCCAGAGAAAGGCGTCCCGGCCTCGACCATCGCGCGGGCGGTCGGTTCGACGATCTCGCGCATGGCGCGTGTTTCGAGTGCGGGGGTGAGCACCGGGGCGGGCGAATAGGCGCCCATGCCGCCGGTGTTCGGGCCGGTATCGCCTTCGCCGACGCGCTTGTGGTCCTGCGCCGAGGCCAGCACGACGCAGCGTGTCCCGTCGACCAGTGCGAACAGGCTGGCTTCCTCGCCGGTCAGGAATTCCTCGATCACCATCGCGCCGTCGCCTGCCGCGCGGATCGCGGCCTCGGCCTCCGCGCGGGTCATCGCCACGGTAACGCCCTTGCCCGCGGCGAGGCCGTCGGCCTTAACGACGACCGGGATCGAGAAGCGATCGAGCGCGGCGAGGGCGGCCGCCTCGGTCTCGACGCGGACATAGGCGGCGGTGGGAATCGAGGCGTTGGCGCAAAGGTCCTTGGTGAACCCCTTCGAGCCTTCGAGCTGCGCCGCGGCGGCGCTGGGCCCGAAGGCGGCAATTCCGGCGGCGCGGCAGGCGTCGGCCACCCCCGCGACGAGCGGAGCTTCGGGACCGACGACGACGAGGTCGATGGCCCGTTCTTTCGCCAGCGCGACGACGGCTTGTGGATCGGCCGGGTCGATCGACACGCATTGGGCCCAGCGCGCGATGCCCGGATTGCCGGGCGCGGCAACCAGCGACGTGCAGCTTGGCGATTGCGTCAGGCGCCACGCCAGCGCATCTTCGCGCCCACCCGAACCAAGCAACAGGATTTTCATGGCATTCCCCGACGAAACGTCCGGTCTCCTAGCCGAGGCGAAGGACGGCGACAATTCGCCCGCACAAAGCGTCAGCGAACTGTCGGGCGCACTCAAGCGCACGGTCGAATCGGCGTTCGGCCATGTCCGTGTGCGCGGCGAGATCAGTGGCTGGAAGCGGCACGCGTCGGGCCACTGCTACTTCACGCTGAAGGACGAGGGGGCGTGCATCGACGCGGTGATCTGGAAGGGTCAGGCGGGAAGCCTCGCCTTCCGACCCGAAGATGGCGCCGAAGTCATCGCGACCGGCAAGCTGACGACCTACGCCGGACGGTCGAAATATCAGATCGTGGTCAACCGGATGGAACTGGCGGGCGAGGGTGCGCTGATGGCGCTGCTCGACCGCCGCCGCCGCGCACTGGCCGCCGAAGGGCTGTTCGGCGAAGAGCGCAAGCGGGCTCTGCCCTTCCTTCCCAAGGTGATCGGCGTGGTCACGTCGCCGACCGGCGCGGTCATCCGCGACATCCTTCACCGCCTTGAAGATCGATGCCCGACACGGGTGATCGTCTGGCCGGTGCCAGTGCAGGGCGAGGGATCGGCGGCGAAAATCGCCGAGGCGATCCGTGGGTTCGGCGCGCTGGCCGAGGGCGGGCCGGTGCCTCGCCCCGACCTGCTGATCGTGGCGCGCGGCGGCGGCTCGATCGAGGATCTGTGGGCCTTCAACGAGGAGGAGGTGGTACGCGCCGCGGCCGAATCGCCGATCCCGCTGATTTCTGCCGTCGGACACGAGACCGACACGACGCTGATCGACTTCGCTTCCGATCGCCGGGCGCCGACCCCAACCGCCGCGGCGGAGATGGCAGTTCCGGTGCGCGCGGAACTGCTCGGCCTGTTAGGGGAATTAAGTCACCGCCAGAGCGCTTGTGCGACTCGTGCCGCCGGCCGTGCCGCGGAGCGGCTCGACCAGAGCGTCGTGCGATGGCCCGCGCCCGAAGCGATCTTCTCGCCGTTCGCGCAACGGCTCGACGAGGTGGCCGATCGCCTGCCGCGCGGGCTGACCCAGCGGACCGCGCACGCGCGCGCCGACCTGGCGGAAATCGCGCCGAGGCTGCAGGCCCGGTTGCTGACCGATCGGGTCGAGCGGGCGGGGGAACGACTCGCCGGGCTGTGGCGCCTTGCGGAACTGGCACATCCCGAGCGACCGCTATCGCGCGGCTTCGTGCGGGTGACCGATCGAGGCGGCAAGACGCTGGTCCATGCCGCCGCGGCGCGCGATGTCGGCGCGATCGACCTTCATTTCGCCGATGGCGTAGTGGCAGCGCAGGTCGGCGACGGGTCGGGGCCGGTCAGCTTCCAAAAGGCCAAGCGGGTTGAGCGAAAGCGCGCCAGCCCCTATCCGCAGCCCGGACTGTTCGACGAGGGCTGACGATGTTGATGAGTGGCGGCGGATCGCGCGAGGCGAAGATCCATTATCTAGAGGGCACGTTCCGGATGCTGGCGACGGGCGATCATGTCCGCTGTGCGGTCACCGGCACCGCGATCCCGCTGGAGGAACTGCGCTACTGGTCGGTGGCGCGGCAGGAAGCCTACATCGACGCCGCGACCAGCCTGAAGGCCGAGCAGAAGGCCGGCGCCCTCTAACCTACCCGCTTCACTTTCAGTCCCGGCTGCCCGTTCACGCTGAGGCGGAAGGCGCCGAGCGTGGCCCGGCGGACGACGACCTTGTTGCCGCGCTTCGGCGACAGCCCGAGCGGCGTGTCGTCGGTCTGGCTCCACACTGACTTGTCGGCCAGCGTGATGACCCAGCCCCCGTCGGCATTGCGGCTCGTCGCGACGACGGTGCTCTCGATCTGCTTGATGTCATCCTCGTCGCCGCCGCCGAACAGGCCGCCGAAGCTGGGTACCGAGAATCCGAACAGATCCTTGCGCGCCGCAGTGGCTCGCTCGCGATCGACGAAGACCAGGTCCTTGCGGGCGATGGCCGTTTCGATCGACGAGGTTTCGCGGTCGAAGCAGGCGAGCCGCTTGGCCGGATCGGCCTCGGCCCGGCAGCCCAGCAGGCGATGCACTTGCGCCGAATCTGCGCGGGCGCGCTTCTGGGCGATCGCCGGCTGGGCCAGCAGCGCGACACTCGCGACAATCAAAATGCGGGACATGATTCGGTCTCCCCTTGCTACCAGCAGCCTATGGCGTCGCACCCTTCAGGCACAAGGCGCCGCTGTTGCAATTTTACGACACGGGTCCGCAGAAGAGTGGCGGAACAGGGTCAGGTCGTTGCCAGCACCTCGCCGTGTCACGTAACAGACACTCTGTGAAGCGATGGAAACATTGCGGAACCGTCTGTCGCGCTACGACCGCGGCAAGCAAGGGGAAGATATTTTATGAAGCTCGATTTCCGCCAGCGCCTGCTCGCCACGACCCTCCTGGTCGGTGCTAGCATGGTCGCCAATCCTGCCTTCGCGCAGGAAGTTCCGCCGGCCGACCAGAATCCGCCGGAAACCACTGCTCCCTTGGAAGGTACGACGCCGCCGTCGACCTCGGCCACTGGTGAGGAAATCCAGGAAGCCCAGGACGTCGTCGTCACCGGCTCGCGCATTCCGCAGCCGAACCTGACCTCGGCCAGCCCGGTCACCGTCATCAGCGCTCAGGAAGTCAAGCTTCAGGGCACGACCCGCACCGAAGATCTCATCAACTCGCTGCCGCAGTCGTTCGCGGCGCAGGGTTCGAACGTCTCGAACGGTTCGACCGGCACCGCCACCGTCAACCTTCGTGGTCTCGGCTCGGCACGCACGCTCGTCCTGATCAACGGCCGCCGCCTGATGCCGGGTGACCCGCGCTCGCCGGTCGCCGACATCAACTTCGTCCCGTCGTCGCTGATCAAGCGCGTCGACGTCCTGACCGGCGGTGCTTCGTCGGTGTACGGCGCCGACGCCGTCGCGGGCGTTGTCAACTTCATCATGGACACCACCTTCACCGGCCTTCGCATTGACGGCCAGGCGAGCGTGTTCAACCACAACAACCGTCTGAGCAACGACGTTGCCGACGCGATCGACGCGCGTGGCTTCCCGCGGCCCGGCGGCATGGTCACCGACGGTGGCGCGCAGGACATCTCGGTCGCCTTCGGAACCGGCTTCGCCGATAACCGCGGTCACATCATGGCCTATGCCACGTACCGCAAGCAGGACGCGATCACCCAGGATCGCCGCGACTATTCGGCCTGTTCGCTGACCGGCCTCAACGCCGCTCAGATCGCAACGACCGGTCGCCGCTACAGCTGCGGTGGTTCGGGCACGTCGGCCAACGGCACCTTCTTCACGAACGTCGGAACGTTCCAGGTTGGTACCGGCCGGAACTTCATTCCGGGTTCGACGCCGTTCAACTTCGCGCCGTACAACTACTACCAGCGCCCGAACGAGCGTTACACGGCCGGTGCCTTCGCCGAGTTCGAGATCAGCGATTATGCCAAGCCCTACCTCGAAGCGATGTTCATGGACGATCAGTCTATCGCGCAGATCGCTCCGTCGGGTAACTTCGGCAACACGACCTCGCTGAACTGCAACAACCCGCTGCTCTCGACGCAACAGCGTGACGCAATCTGCGTTACGGCGGCGTACGATCCTACGGACGCAGCCGTGTTCGACGGCGAGTTCAACAGCAACTTCGGCAACCTCGTGGGTCAGACCCCGATCTTCGGTGTCGATCCCGACGGCGATGGTCCGCTTCAGGCCCCGCTGCTTGGTTTCAACGCTCCGACCACGTTCAACGGCCCAACGGGTCCGTTCAACTCGGCGATCCTGATCCCCCTTCGTCGTAACGTTGAAGGTGGTGGCCGCCAGGACGACCTCCAGCACACCGCCTACCGTATTGTTGCCGGCATGCGCGGCGATCTGGGTCGTGGCCTGTCGTACGATGCGTCCTACCAATTCGGGAAGACGATCCTCGCTGAAACCTATCTCAACGACTTCTCGGTCACGCGTCTCGGCCGTGCTCAGCAGGTCGTTGCGGATCCGGTCTCCGGCGCGCCGGTTTGTATCTCGGTCCTCGACGGTACCGACCCGAACTGCGTCCCCTACGACATCTTCGCACCGGGTGGCGTCACGCCGGCCGCGTTGAACTACCTGCAGACCCCGGGCTTCCAGCGCGGCGACACGCAGGAAACCGTTGCCAACCTCAACATCACCGCGGAACTGGGCGAATATGGCATCCAGAGCCCGTGGGCGGATCGCGGCATCGGCCTCAACATCGGTGGCGAGTATCGTAAGGAAGCACTGACGCTGAAGACCGACCAGGCCTTCTCGACCGGCGACCTCGCCGGCCAGGGCGGCCCGACCATCGGCGTCAGCGGCAAGTTCGACGTCAAGGAACTGTTCGGCGAAATCGAAGTGCCGATCGTCAGCAATTCGTTCATCCACGAATTCACGCTGCGCGGCGGTTACCGCTATTCGGACTACTCGGTTGCCGGCAACAGCTTCTCGACCGACACCTACAAGATCGAAGCTGAAATTGCCCCGGTTCGCGACATTCGCCTCCGCGGCAGCTACAACCGTGCAGTCCGCGCGCCGAACGTCGTCGAGCTCTTCTCGGCACAGTCGGTCGGCTTGACTGGTTCTGCCGATCCGTGCGCCGGTGCAGAGCCGGACGCGACGCTGGCACAGTGCCAGCTGACCGGTGTCACCGCTGCTCAGTATGGCTCGATCCGCGCCAACGTGGCCGATCAGTACAACGGCTTCATTGGTGGCAACCCTGATCTGACTCCGGAGACGGCTGACTCGTATACGCTTGGTCTCGTACTCCAGCCGCGGTTCATTCCGGGTCTGGCGATCACGGTCGACGGGTTTGACATCCGCGTAAAGGACGCCATCGGAACGATCGGTTTCGACACGATCGTGTCGCAGTGCGTGGATACGGCTGATCCCTTCTTCTGCGATCGGATCAACCGCGACCAGTTCGGCTCGCTCTATCTGACACCGAACGGCTTCGTGACCGATATCAACACCAACGTGGGTGGCATCAAGACCCGCGGCGTCGATCTGAACGCGTCCTACGCCCGTGAAATCGGAACGTGGGGCAACTTCAACGCCAGCCTCGTCGGCACCTACCTCGACAAGCTCGAAGTCAACCCGCTTGGCGACATCACCTACGACTGCGCCGGCTACTTCGGTAACCAGTGCGGCACCCCGAACCCGAAGTGGCGCCACAAGTTCCGTCTCGGCTTCACCTTCCCGTCGGGGATTGGGATTTCGGGTCAGTGGCGTCACTTCAGCCGCGTGAAGAACGATGCGGCCAGCAACGACGAAGATCTGTCGGGCACCGTGCTCGAGGGCAACAAGGAACTGAAGGCGCAGAACTACTTCGATCTCGCGCTCTCGGCTCGTATCCGCGACCAGCTCAACCTGCGCGTCGGTGCGAACAACATCCTTGATCGCCGTCCGCCGCTCGGTGGTGGCCAGGTCATCCCGGCCGGCTTCGGCAACGGCAACACCTTCCCGCAGGTCTATGACTCGCTGGGCCGGTACTTGTTCGCCGGGTTCACCGTCGACTTCTAAGTCTTCGGCACTCGACCAAAAGATTGCGGCGGGCCTCCTCGGAGGTCCGCCGTTTTCTTTTGTGCAAAGGCGCGGCATGGTGAGCCGCGATGAGCAACGCCGTTTCCAGCATCGAGCAGGACGCCGACCGGGCAGCTTCCATGGGCGACGTCGCCGGGGCGGCACGCCTGTTGGAGCAGGCGACGGAGAGCGATCCCGGCCAGTTCATGCTGTGGACCAAATTATCGGCGATGCGTCGGGCGTCCGGCGACCTCCCCGGCGCACTGGCCGCGACGGATCGCGGGCTTGCGCTTCAGCCGCTCGACTTTTCTCTTTTGCTGGCAAGGGCGATGCTGCTCGACCGGCTGGGCGATGCGCGCGCTGGCGAGGCGTTCGGTCATGCCGTCGCACAGGCGCCTGAAGAGTCGGAAATGCCGCCGGCGATGCGTCCGGTTTTCCAGCGCGCGAAGGATCGGGCCGCGAGCCACGCCGACGCGTTGACCGTCGGTTTGATGGCCGAGATCGGCGAGGCCGCATCGCCCGAGCAGCGAGAACGCTTGACGCGCTTCGTCACCAACCATGCTCGCACCACGCAGGTCTTCCACCAGGAGCCGAGCCACTTCCACTTTCCGGGCCTGCCGGAGCGGGAATTTCACGACCGCGCGGACTTTCCGTTCCTGGACAAGCTCGAGGCTGCCACCGCGACCATTCGCGACGAATTCCAGACGCTGCTGGAGGCCGAGGCGGCGGCGATGGTGCCCTACATCCAATATCCCGACCGGGTGCCGCTTCGCCAATGGGAGGCGCTCAACCACAACCGCGACTGGAGTGCGCTGCACCTTATCCAGAACGGCCGGACGATCGATCGCAATGCGCGTCATTGCCCAGCGACGATGGCTTTGCTGGCGGCGCTTCCGCAGCCCGATGTTCTTGGCGCCTCGCCCAACGCCATGTTCTCGATGCTCGCGCCGCGCACGCGCATTCCCGCGCACACCGGCGTCGCGAACACGCGACTGGTGTGCCATCTGCCGCTGATCGTTCCGCCGCACTGCGGTTTTCGCGTCGGTGCGACGACGCGCGAATGGCGCCCGGGCGAGGCGTTCGTGTTCGACGACACGATCGAGCACGAGGCGTGGAATGACAGCGACGAGTTGCGCGTGGTGATGATCCTGGACCTGTGGCCGCCGGCGCTTGGTTCCGCGGAACGGGCCGCGGTGGCGCGGATCATCGCGCGCGCAGGCGTCGGGTTTGCCGGTCTGTGACGGCAGTGATGATGGGCAGTGATAGCGACACGATCGTTCGCGAAGCGCTCGCCGCGCTCGACACTCCGCGCGCTGCGTCGATGATCGAACCGCTCCAACGCGCGATGCGGGCGTCGCCGGCCGATTTCAGGCCCTGGCATCTCCACGGGTTGATACAGCGCCAGTATGACCGGCGCGAGCTTGCCATCCCTTCGCTGGAACGCGCGCTGCAACTGGCGCCGACCAATGCCCGAATCGCCCACGGTCTTGCGCGCACGCTGTTCGAAGCCGGTCTGCCCAGCGTCGATGCCTATGCCCGCGCGCTGCAGATCGCGCCCGGGGACGGGGAGATCATCATCGGCATGGCGGCCGCCTTTCTGGCGGCGGGACAAGGCGAATCGGCGATCGCCGGCCTTCGCCAGATTGTCGCCCGATCCCCGCAATGGGTGATTGGGCAGAAACTGCTGAGCGACCTGCGATGGGCCAATGGTGAGCGCGAAGGCTTCACCGACAATTTCGATGCCGCGCTGGCGGCGCATCCGACCGACTTCGCCCTGCGCCGGGACCAGATCCTATCCCTCCTCCACGCCGAGCACTGGCCGCGCCTGATCGCAGTGATCGCGGAGGGTCGTCGCGCGATCGGAAAGCACCGTCTGTTTGATGTGAACGAGGCGATCGCGCTCGACGAAATGGGGGAGGACGGTCGGGCCGGGGCGATGTTCGAAGCGCTGGGCGAGATCGAGGACAGCAGCGTCGCGATCCGCTACATTCGTCACCTACTTCGGACGGGGAAGACCGACGCGGCGGCTCGTCGGATCGAGCCGTGGCTGACCCACGCCGATGCGCGGCACTTCTGGCCCTATGCGTCGCTGGCATGGCGAACGCTCGGCGACGAGCGATGGAAGTGGCTCGAAGGAGATGCGCGGTTCACGGGGGTGTACGATATCGCCGATCGGCTGCCCTCGCTCGACCGTCTCGCGCAGAAACTGCGCGCGCTTCATACGACGCTGGGGCAGCCGCTCGAACAATCGGTGCGCGGCGGGACCCAGACCGACGGCAACCTGTTTCATCACATCGATCCCGACATCGTCGCGATGCGCGAGGCGATCCGCAGCGTGGTCGCCGAGCATGTCGCGGGCTTGCCCAAGCACGACGAGCGCCATCCGTTGCTGGGACCGAAGCGGTCGCCGATCGAATTTTCGGGCGCCTGGTCGGTTCGGCTGACCTCGGGCGGTCGGCATAGCGACCATGTCCACCCGATGGGGTGGATCAGTTCCGCGCTCTACATCGCGCTTCCCGACGATCTCGGCGAGGACCGCGCGGGATATCTGACGCTGGGCGGACCGCAGCCGAAGCTCGGGTTCACGGGCGAACCTTATGCAATGATCGAGCCGAAGCCGGGTCGGCTTGCCCTCTTCCCGTCCACCATGTGGCACGGAACGCGCCCGTTTGCGGATGGTGAGCGACTGACGGTCGCATTCGACGTCGCCGTTCTGGAATGAGCGCGGCACTCGATCGCGCCATGGAGGCGCATCGCGCCGGGGATGTTGCCAAGGCCCGGGCGATCCTCCGCGACGCGATTGCCGCGCAAACTGATGACGCGACGATGCTGCACATGCTCGGAATGATCGAAGCGAAGGCGGGGCAGGTCGACGAGGCCACGCGTTGCTTCGAACGGGCCACGCGGGCCGCGCCCGATTATGAGCCCGCCTGGATCAGCCTCGCGCGGATCCTGATGCAGCGCGGCGAGGCGAATGTGCTCGCGGCGATCGACCGACGGGCGGTGGACGGGCCGATGGGCGACGAATGGCTCCATCTTGGCGCGGCCGCCCGGCACGCCATCGGGGATTTGGCCGGTGCCGCCGACCGGCTCGACCAGCTGGCCGATCGTCATCCGGGCGACGCACGCACAGGCGTCGCGGCCGCTCGCGCATTGGCGGAGGCCGAGCGCCTTGAGGCGGCGGAGCAGCGCTATTGCGAGGTCCTGACCACTCACCCCGCCGACCGCGACGCGCTGCTGGGGATTGCCGGGCTCGCGATGGCGCTCAATCGCGAGAGTATGCTTGACCAGGTCATGGCCGATGCGCGTTCCGCAGGCGCTTCGGACGACCTTATTGCGCTTGGCGACGCTCTTGCGATGCGTGAGAAGAAAGACTTCGCGGCCGCGCTCGAAGCGGCGGAGCGGGCGCGGTCCGCGTTGCCGGAGGGAACCTATCATCAATTGATCGGCGAGTTGGCCGAGCGGGTTGGCGACTATCGACGCGCCGCGGATGCCTTTGCTGCGATGAACGACGCCGACCGGCGCAATGAGCCCGATGCCGAGGCGGGAGCTCATCGTTACCTCACCGACCTTGCCGACCGCCGACGGAAATTATCGTCGGACCGTCCCGAGGTGGCGCCCGACGATAGCCGCGCTTCGCCGCTTTTCCTGCTGGGCTTCCCGCGCTCCGGGACAACGCTGCTCGACACCTTCTTGATGGGATCGTCCGAGCTTGAGGTTCACGAGGAGCGCGGTTTTCTCGATGCTGCCGAACAGGCGGGCGGGAATATTGAGGATCGCCGGGCCGCCTACTGGCGGGCGCTGGGCGCAGAGGCGCGATATCCCGGCCGACTTCAGGTCGACAAGCAGCCGCTTGGCGGATCTCGGGCGCCCTTGATCCAAGCCATGTTTCCGGACGCGAAATATCTCTTCGCCTTGCGACATCCGTGCGACGTGGTGTGGAGCTGCTTCGCAACCCGGTTCAAGCTGAACTGGGCGATGGCAACGTTCCTGACCCTGAACGACGCGGCCGCCTGCTACGATGCCGTCATGACCTTGTGGACCGAGGCCCGCACGGTCCTGGGCCTCAACGTCCTCGACGTGCGGTACGAAGACCTCATCGATCATCCTGAGCCAGTATTGCGATCGATCGCCGAATTTGCCGGGACCGCGTTCGATCCGGCCATGCTCGACCATCGCACGATCGCCGCGAAGCGGGGAATGATCGCAACCGCAAGCCATGCGCAGGTCGTCGAACCGCTCTATTCGCGGTCGAACGGCCGCTGGCGCCACTATCGCGAAGAAATGAGGTCGGTGCTCCCGACGCTCGAACCGTGGGTGCGGCACTTCGGCTATACCCTTTAGTCCGCCATTCATCGAAAACAGAGTCGAGTTGCTGGCTTCAATCTGTTAACCGGAAGCCTGTTTTGTTTCTGCGGGATTCAAGAACATGTTGAAATCGCTTACTCTCCTCGCCGGTGCGGCGTTTGCTGTCCCGGCACTGGCGCAGGTCGCGCCGGCCGACGCGAAGCCTGCCAAGCCCGCCAAGGATCCCAACGCACAGATTTGCGAGCGCATCGCCGAGACCGGTTCGCGCCTGTCGTCCAAGAAGGTCTGCATGACCGCGGCCCAGTGGGAAGCGCAGCGCAACAGCCACCGCACCGACATCGAGCGTGCGCAGCAGAACGTCGGTATCAAGAACGGCGGCTGAGCCAAGGCTCTCCGCGCATCGAAGGGACTTACGCATGTTCAAGGCAGTTACATTTGTCGCCGCCGTGGCGATTACCGTTCCGGCGTTGGCGCAGGTGAGTTCGATTGAAACGTCGCGGCCGCGCGTGTCCAAGGATCCGAACGAAAAGATTTGCGAGCGGATCACGGAGACCGGATCGCGCCTCGCGTCGAAGCGCGTTTGCATGACGTCGGCGGAATGGGCCGCGCAGAAAACCGATCATCGGAACGATGTCGAGCGGGCTCAGAAGAACGTCGGGATCATCAACCAGCAATAGGCGGTTGCAGTCGTGTCGCGGCCCGGTAGGACGGCGGCATGACTCCGCTTCCCCTGCCTGAAAATTTCGCCGCCGATGCCTCGTGGCTGGTTCAGGCAATCGATCCTTCGGCAGGCTTGGCTCGGCTGGTTCGGCTCGATGTCGAGGGATATCGGCAGGCGAGCTTTCTCGACGACCGGATGCTGTCGCCCACGACCGAGGCGCGTCTCGTCGCGTTAGGAGAGGTCGTCGACGCGGGGGCGCTGTTCCCATCGAATGCGCGCTGGATTTTCCACATTGGACATGTCGGCTCGACCTTGGTCGCTCGCCTGCTTGGCGAAGGGGGAGAAGTCCTATCGGTCCGAGAGCCGCGCGCCTTGCGCGACCTGCTGGCCTCGCCGGAGAGTGAGCGGCGAGCTCTTGCCGACAGCCTTTCAAGGTTGGCCGGACGTAGTTTCGCGCCAGAGCAGGCGACGGTCGTCAAGGCGACCAGCTTCGTCAGCGAGGCGGCGCCTCTCCTGGTCGGCCCGGACATGCCCGCGCTCTTCATGCTGGCGTCGGCGCGATCCTACATATGCACGATCCTCGCCGGGCCGAACTCGGTGCAGGAATTGCGAACGCTCGATGCCGATCGGCGGCGGCGACTGTCGACACGCGGCATCCATTGTGCGCCTGACCGGACATCGGATGCACAGCTCGCGGCGATCGCCTGGGCGTGCGAGATGACCGGGCTGGAGGCTTCCGAGGACGCGATCGGGCGCGAGCGCGTGCAGTGGCTCGACTTCGACCGCTTTCTGGAGGCGCCAAAGGAAGAGCTGGCGAACGCGGTCAAGCATTTGAAGCTGGCTTTGACCGACGTGGAAATCGATGACGCGCTCGCTGGACCGGTGATGCGCCGCTACTCCAAGGCGATGGAGTATGATTACACTCCTGCGCTCCGCGCCGACCTTCTTGCCGAAGCCGGGCGCGCCCATGCGAGGGACATCGATGCGGCGCTGGCGATGCTTGAGGAGACTGCCCTCAACGCACCCTTGCTGAAGCGCGCACTTGGCCGCACACAAGGCGCCTGATGTACCGGATCCTTTCCCTCCTCGACGCCGGCGAAATCGCCAAATGCCGCCGGATTGCCGCGCGCACCCAATTCATCGACGGTCGCGCGTCCAACCCGCACAACAAGGCCAAGAACAACCAGCAGCTTCATGATGCGGAGGCGGGGCAGGCGAGTTCGCAACTGCTGCTGCGTGCGTTTGCGCGAAGCGAGGAGTTTCGCGAGTTCGCCTTTCCGCTGCGGATCGCGCCGCCAATGCTGACGCGGTACCAGCCGGGCATGCATTACGGCCTGCATGCGGATGCTGCCTTCCTCAATGTCGGGCAGACGGTGGTGCGGAGCGACCTCAGCTGCACGGTCTTTCTGAGCGACCCGTCCGACTACGACGGTGGCGCGCTGCACGTGATGCTCGGCGATGCCAGCCTGCGCTTTCGGCTGCAGCCGGGCGAAGCGATCATCTACCCGTCGGACACCTTCCACGAGGTTGAGCCTGTCACGCGCGGCGAGCGGTTGGTGGCGATCAGCTTCATCGAAAGCCAGATCGCCGATCCGTTCCGCCGCAACCTGCTATTCGACCTGAACGAGGTCGCCGCGCTTGAGGGCCTGTCGATGCAGCCGGAGAATTACTCGCGGCTGCAACTGGTCCAGCAGCGGCTGCTGCGCCACTGGGCGGAGCGGCCCTAGGCGGCGGTCAGCACCAGTCCGCCGTCGCCCTCGTCCACCTTCACCGTCGATCCATCGTGCACGCGGCCGGCGAGAATCTCGTCGGCGAGCGGGTCTTGGAGATACTTCTGCACCGCACGCTTGAGCGGCCGTGCTCCATAAACGGGATCGTAGCCCACCCGTCCGAGCCACGCGCGCGCCGCGTCGGTCAATTCCAACCCAATCTTGCGATCCTGCAGCAGCGACTGCAGCCGCTGAATCTGGATGTCGACGATCGGGCCCATGTGGCTTGCCGACAGCCGGTGGAACAGGATGATCTCGTCGAGGCGATTGAGGAATTCGGGGCGGAAATGACCGCGCACGACCTCCATCACTTGCGCTTCGACGTTCGATGCATTCTCGTCCTCGCCGAGTGAAGCGAGATACTGGCTGCCGAGGTTTGAGGTCAGGATGATGATGGTGTTGGTGAAGTCGACCGTGCGGCCTTGGCCGTCGGTCAGGCGGCCGTCGTCGAGCACCTGCAACAGGATGTTAAAGACATCGCCGTGCGCCTTTTCGACCTCGTCGAACAGCACGACCTGATAGGGGCGCCGCCGGACCGCCTCGGTCAGCACGCCGCCTTCCTCATAACCAACATAGCCCGGCGGCGCGCCGATCAGCCGAGACACGGCATGCTTTTCCATGAATTCGGACATGTCGATGCGGACCATCGCGGTCGAATCGTCGAACAGGAATTGGGCGAGCGCCTTGGTCAGCTCGGTCTTGCCGACGCCTGTCGGTCCGAGGAACAAGAAGGAGCCGAGCGGGCGGTTGGAATCCTGAAGACCGGCGCGGGCGCGGCGGACCGCGGCGCTGACGGCCTTGACCGCCTGATCCTGCCCGATGACGCGCGCGCCGATCGCCTGCTCCATGCTCAGCAGCTTCTCGCGCTCGCCTTCCATCATCCGTTCGACGGGAACGCCGGTCCAACGGCTGACGACGGAGGCGATGTCCTGGTCAGTGACTTCCTCGCGAAGCATGGCGCCCTTGGACGCGGCTGCGGCGTCGGCCAGCTTTTTCTCAAGCTCGGGAATGCGCCCATATTGAAGCTCGCCGGCCTTGGCGAGATCCCCGGCGCGCTGCGCCTGCTCCAGTTCGATCCGGGCGGCGTCCAACTGGCCTTTCAGCTCGGCCTCGGCGCCGATCTTTTCCTTTTCGGCCTGCCAGCGCGTGGTCAGTTCAGTTGACTGTTGTTCGAGGTTGGCAAGTTCGCCTTCGAGCGTGCCGAGTCGATCCTTCGAGGCGGCGTCGCTCTCCTTCTTGAGCGCTTCGCGCTCGATCTTCAGCTGGATGATGCGGCGATCGAGATTCTCGATCTCCTCGGGCTTCGATTCGACTTCCATCCGCAGGCGCGACGCGGCCTCGTCCATGAGGTCGATCGCCTTGTCGGGCAGGAAGCGATCGGAAATGTAGCGATTGCTCAGCGTCGCCGCTGCGACCAGCGCCGCGTCGGTGATGCGCACGCCGTGGTGAAGCTCATACTTTTCCTTCAGCCCGCGAAGGATCGAGATGGTGTCCGGAACGGTCGGCTCACCGACAAACACCGGCTGGAATCGACGTTCGAGCGCGGCATCCTTTTCAACATGCTTGCGATATTCGTCGAGCGTGGTCGCGCCGATGACGTGCAACTCGCCGCGCGACAATGCCGGCTTGAGCAAATTGCCGGCATCCATCGACCCTTCGGTCTTTCCGGCGCCGACGATCATGTGCATCTCGTCGATGAACAGGATGATTTGTCCCGCCGATTGGCGAACCTCGTCGATCACGCCTTTCAGCCGTTCCTCGAACTCGCCGCGATATTTCGCGCCGGCGATAAGAGCGCCCATGTCGAGCGACAGCAGCTTGCGGTCCTTGAGGCCGTCGGGAACGTCGCCATTGGCGATGCGCAGCGCGAGACCCTCGGCGATCGCGGTCTTGCCGACGCCGGGCTCCCCGATCAGCACCGGATTGTTCTTCGTCCGGCGCGCGAGCACCTGGATGGTGCGGCGTATTTCCTCGTCGCGGCCGATGACCGGGTCGAGCTTGCCGTCCTCCGCCGCCTGCGTCAGGTCGCGGGCATATTTCTTGAGCGCATCGTAGCGGTCCTCGGCGCCCTGCGTGTCGGCCGAGCGGCCCTGGCGAAGCTTTTCGATCGCGGCGTTGAGATTTTGCGGAGTCAGGCCCGATCGGCCAAGCGCCTCCGCGACCTCGCTGCCCTTCGACAGCGCGGCGGCAAGCAGGATTCGCTCGACGGTGACGTAGGTGTCGCCTGCCTTGGTCGCGATCGCCTGCGCCTGGTCGAGCAGGCGGATGAGGTCGCCGTCGATTGCTGGCGCGGACGTGGCGCCGGTGCCGGTCACCGCCGGCTGGCGCGCGACCAGCGCATCGACTTCGCGCCGCGCGGCCTGTCCGTCGGCCCCCGCCGCATTGATCAGGCCGACCGCCATCCCCTGCTCGTCGTCGAGCAGCGCCTTGACGTAATGGCCCGGCGTGATCCGCTGGTGATGCTCGCGTCCGGCGATCGTTTGTGCCGCCTGGAGGAACCCGCGCGCGCGGTCGGTCAGTTTCTCAAGATCCATCGTTTACCCCTCGTCGATGGTGGCGATGTGGTGTGTTACCCCGGCAACACAAGGGGTCTAGCGCTGCGGCGCGAGCGGATCGACCGGCATCCGCACCACTCGCGGCGACCCGGCGGGGCTCGGCGCCGCAGCGGCCGTCGGTAATGGATTGAAGCTCGCCGCCCCTTCGGCCAGCACTGCGGTGCAGCCGTACCCTCCGCGTCGGCCCTGCGTGCCCCACTCGCGATATTTGCGGGCATCGATGTGAAACCGCAGCCCCTTGTAAAAGCCGAGGCCGATGTGGTTCGGTTCCGCCGTTGTCGAATAGATGGCGCAAAGACCGCTCATCAGCGTCTCGCGATGCACCGGGCGGAGCGGCACCATGTCGACCGCGCCCATGTCCTTGTGCGTGCTGGTCGCGGCACCCCCGGCGCAGACGTTGAGCGCAGGATTGCGGTAAACGGAAACGGGCTCGACCGGTCCCATCGCCGGAACGATGTAGGCGCCGATGTAGCGCAGCGCCGCGACGATGTTCGGCCACGCATAGCTCGGCGGCACCTCGAACGGCTCTGCGCCGCATTTCTGCCAGTCGGTCGCGGTGCGCAGCAATTGCCACGTCGGTGCGACTCCGCCGACGCCGTTGGCGACGAGATAGTCGTTGAACGCCTTGACGTAGACCGGTCGCCACGCCGCCGACGCGGCCCAGCGACGATAGCCGGGCTCGTCCTGTCCCGGCGTGATATATTCGGCCGCCGGGTTGAACCATTGCTGCTGCTGAGCGGCCGCCGGGACGGCGACCGTCAGCAGGGTCAACAACGAGAAGAAACGGCGGATCATCACGCCATCAAACGCCTCCCGGCATTGAAAAGCAACGCCGCCGGTCGCATCTGTGGGTCCATGCAGCGCCCCATCGACGTCGACCTTCCTCACAATCTCGGCCAGGCCGAAGCCAAGCGCCGGCTGGGCGACAACATCCACAAGCTGAAGGATCACATCCCCGGCGGGGCAAGCCATGTCGCTTCGTCATGGACCGGGGACACGCTCAACCTGAAGGTCGAGGCGATGGGCCAGTCGGTCGATGCGCGCATCGAAGTCGAAGAGACGAAGGTCCGCTGCCACATCGTGCTTCCGGGCATGCTCGGCTTTTTCGCGGGGCCGATCGAGGCGATGCTGAAGTCGAAAGGCAGCACCATCCTGCTCGAGGACAAGCGAAAAGACTGAACCGATGGGCTTGCGCCCGTGGCCGCCAAGCCTAGCATCGCCGCCGGACACGAACGGGAGCACGGCATGCGGCATTTCGCGGTGGTGGGATCGGGACCGGCGGGCTTCTACACCGCCGAGGCGCTGGGCAAGGCCTATGGCGACTCCGCGCGCATCGACATCATCGACAAGCTGCCTGTCCCCTACGGCCTGATCCGCTTCGGCGTCGCGCCCGACCACCAGTCGATCAAGGCGGTGGCCAAGCGCTATGACAAGGTCGTCGACGAAGGGCAGGTGCGGTTCGTCGGCAATGTCGCGATCGGCGACACCGTTTCCATCCCCGAACTTCGCGAACTCTACGACGCGGTGATCCTTGCCACCGGTGCGCCGCTCGACCGATCGCTTGGCATTCCCGGTGAAGAACTGCCTGGCGTCATCGGGTCGGCGGCGTTCGTCGGATGGTACAACGGCCATCCCGACTTCGCAGACCTCGACCCGCCGCTCGACGGCGACGCCGCGGCGGTGATCGGCAACGGCAATGTCGCGCTCGACGTGGCGCGGATCCTGTCGAAGACTCGCGAGGAGTTCGCCGGCTCGGACATCGTGGCGCATGCGCTCGACGCGCTCGAAGGTTCGGCGATCCGCACCATCACCATCGTCGGCCGGCGCGGCCCGCACCAGATCGCAATGACCCCAAAGGAACTGGGCGAACTCGGCCATCTCGCCGCCGCCGAGGCCGAGGTCGAGGCCGCCGACCTGCCGCCGCCCGACGCCGACGGGTCGCTCGACCCCGGCGCTCGAAAGTCGGTCGCGCACCTCCGCGAGTTCGCGGCGCATGACGACGAGGGCAAGCCCAAGCATATCCACTTCGACTTCTTCGCGCGTCCCGTGGCGATCGAAGGTGCCACGCGGGCGGAGCGACTCATCGTCGAACGAACCGCGCTCGACGAGACCGGGCAGAGCGTCGGCACCGGTGAGACCTATGCGATCCCGGCCTCGCTGGTGGTCAGCTGCATCGGCTATCGCACCCCGCCAATCGACGGCGTGGCCTATGACGATCGCGGCGGGAAGTTTGCCAACGAAGGTGGCCGGATCTCAGACGGCCTCTATGCTGTGGGCTGGGCGCGGCGCGGACCGTCGGGGACGATCGGCACCAATCGTCCTGACGGCTATGAAGTCGCCGAGCAGATCGCGGCGCTATTCCCTGCCGAGGGTGCCGATGGCAAAGCCGGTGGCGGGGGGCTCGACCGATTGCTGGCCGATCGCGGGCATCGGTCGACCAGCTACGACGAGTGGCGTGCGATCGAAGCCGCCGAAGCCGCCGCCGCGCGAGAAGGCAGCCCGCGCGAAAAGATCGTGCGGCATGACGAATGGCTCGGTCTTTTAGGTCATTGAAGCGGAGGGCGGCCGCGTCGTCCTTCGACAAGTTCAGGACATGCTTGCGGTTTGGGAACGCCCCCGCTAACAGGCCCTCGCTCCTGCACCGGATGGTCCGCCATCCGGTCCCGGTCGGGGAGTAGCTCAGCCTGGTAGAGCACTGTCTTCGGGAGGCAGGGGCCGGAGGTTCGAATCCTCTCTCCCCGACCATTTTCATTTTTACTGCTTTCCCGCGGCGCCGGTCAGTCCTGATCGCCGTCGCGCTTGAGGAAGCTGATCTTGCCGCTGGGCTCCAGGATGCCCCACTCGACCTCGGCGAGGTGGGCGATTCCGGCGAGGCGCATTTCGCTCAGCACCTCGTCGCGGGTGATCTTGTCGCGTTCGAGCACTTTTTCGATGAACTCGCCCTGGCGGATCAGGACTCGCGGCTCGCCTTCAAGCACCCGGCGCATCTTTTTCGATCGATAGCTGATCCAGCCCAGCACCAATGACCAGAAGGAAAAGGTCGCGACCGCCAGCGTCGCGGCGGTGATCGAAAAGTCGTTGTGGGTCACCGCCTGCTGCACGAAATCGCCAAGCACCACCAGCGCGACGAACTCGAACGGGGTCATCTGCCCAAGCTGCCGCTTGCCGAGCACGCGAAGCAGCACGAACAGGATGAAGAAGATGACCGTGGCACGAAGGACGATGTCCATCAGGGCAAGACCGTCTGGCTGATCCCGACGCCGGTCACTTCGCGCTCGCCGTCGAGCAATCGGATCCTGGCGTGCGTGGTGCCGACGTGGGGCGGGTTGATCTGGCCGTCGATCTTGAAACGGAGCGACTTTCCGGCGCCGAGCGGACCGAAGTGGAAGCGATATTCGCCATCGACATATTCCTCCTCGGTCGCGGCAGGGATCATCGTGTTGATGGTGAAATCGCGCCACAGTGCCGACGGGATCGCGACGACCGCGTCGGCAACGGGCTGTCGCGCCGTGACGGCGATTCGATATTCGAAGAAGATGCCGTTGCGGAGGCGGCGGGGACTATGAACCTCGATCGTCGCCGCAGCGCTGGCGCCCTTTGCCGTCGGAGAAGGCGCGCCGCCGAGATAGCCGAGCAAGCCGATGACCGGGAGCGCGCCGATCGCGGCTAGGCGGAACCAACTGACCCAGGCAACGCCGCCCCTTTCGCGCGAGACCTCGTCAATCCCGTCGGGATGCGCCGGGGCGGTCATTAGGTCGCGAACGACGGATCGAGGCGATACGCCTTGCGCTTCAGCGCGGGCCAGGCGAGCAAATTGGCTGCCATCTTGAGGCCCGTTCCGCCCTGTCCGGCGGCGAGTTCGGCGGCGCCTTGCGGCGGCATGCTGACCTTGTCGCCCGCGGACAGCGCCATGATCTGCGCCTCGCACGCACGCTCGATGAAATAGAGCTTCACGAAGCATTCGCCGACGTTGCCGCCGACCGCGAGCGTGCCGTGGTTGCGAAGCAGCATCCCGCCCTTGTTGCCGAGGTCAGCGACGATCCGTCCGCGCTCGTCGAGGTCGACCGCGACGCCCTCGTAATCGTGGAAGGCAAGGTCGGCGCGGATCAGCATCGCGGTCTGCGTCAGCGGCAGCAGCCCGTCCTCATGCGCAGTCACCGCCTGCCCGGCGGGCGTATGGAGGTGCATCACCGCCTGTGCATCGTCGCGCGCCATGTGGATCGCCGAATGGATGGTGAACCCGGCGGGGTTGGTGATGAAGGGGGTGGGATCGACCGGATTGCCGTGCACGTCGACCTTGACCAGCGAGGACGCGGTCACTTCCTCGAACATCAATTGATAAGGGTTGAGCAGGAAATGATGCTCCGGCCCCGGAATGCGCGCCGACAGGTGGGTGAAAATGAGGTCGTCCCAGCCGTAATGCGCGACAAGCCGATAGGCGGCGGCAAGGTCGACGCGGATCGCCCATTCCTCGTCGCTGACCTTTCCCTCGAGGCTGGGGATGTCGACGCTGGCCATTGGCGAGGCGCGGTCGAACCCCTTGTTCATCGAATCGACGCGGTTCATGACTGGGCCTCCTGGCGGGCGATGGCTTCGGGATGAGCGTTGGCAAAGGCGGGCAGGGCATTGGCCCGCTCGTCGATCGCGCGGAGCAGATCGAATTCCTCGACCGGGACGCCGAAGCGGCGGGCGTTGTACATTTGTGGGACGAGGCAGACGTCCGCGATGCTTGGCTGGTCGCCGAACAGGAAGTCGCCGGCACGCGGCCGCGCCAGATCCTCCAGCGCGCGGAAGCCCTCCGTAATCCAGTGGGCGTACCAGGCGTTCTTGCGCGGCTCGCCGACGCGCAGTTCATTGTCGAGGTAGCGAAGCACACGAAGGTTGTTGAGCGGGTGCGTGTCGCAGGCAATCACCATCGCCATCCCGCGCACGTGCGCGCCATCGACCGGGTCGGCGGGCATCAGCGGCGTCTGGGGGCGGGTCTGGTCGAGGTAGACGATGATCGCCAAGCTCTGGATCAGGCGGTGCCCGTCGATCTCCAGCATCGGCACAAAGCCCTGCGGATTAATCGCGCGATAGGCGTCACTTTTCTGCTCGTCCTTGGCAAGGTCGACCGTGCGCCGTTCATAGTCGATGCCCTTGAGCGCGAGCGCGACACGGACTCGGTAGGCGGCGGACGAGCGCCAGTAATCGTGGAGGATCGGCAGGGTCATGGAAGGCCTTTTAGCCTTGGGCCATGAACGGCGCCACCACCTCAGGCGGGACGCGAATCGGGCGACCCGCGGCCTTGTCGATGATCGCCCATACCGTGGTCGCGCGAACGCGGACCTTTCCGTCCTCGCCGACGAACTCCATGTGCCGTTCGAACCGCGCACCCTTCGGCGCCTCGCCAACCCACGTTCGTCCGGTTAGCGTCTCCCCGTCGAAGGCGGCGCGCAGATAGTCGATCTCGTGCCGCACCACGACCCAGATGTAACCGTCCTGGTGCGCGGGGTCGGCGACCGAATACCAGTGCGCCAACGCCACTTCCTGGATCCACTGCACCCACACCGCATTGTTGACGTGCCCAAGCTCATCGATGTGCTCGGGCCGCGCCGTCACGGCATGGGTGAAGACCGGGCGCTGCTCGCTCACTCGCCGATCTGCGTGGCGACGAAGGTGTAGGCTTCCGCCACCTCGTGGAGCGCGTTCCAGCGGCCCGACTTGCCGCCGTGGCCCGCGCCCATGTTGATCTTGAGCAGCAGCAGATTGTTGTCGGTCTTGGTGGCGCGCAGTTTCGCAGCCCACTTGGCCGGTTCCCAATAGGTCACGCGCGGATCGTTGAGGCCGCCCGTGATCAGCATCGGCGGATAGGCTTTGGCGGTGACGTTGTCGTAGGGGCTGTAGCTGCGCAGAAGCTCAAACGCCGCCTTGTCCTTGATCGGGTTGCCCCATTCGGTCCACTCGCCCGGGGTGAGCGGCAGCGTGTCGTCGAGCATCGTGTTGAGCACGTCTACGAACGGTACGTCGGCGACGACCGCGCCAAACAGTTCGGGGGCCTGGTTGACGACCGCGCCCATCAACTCGCCGCCGGCCGATCCGCCCTGCGCGGCGACGCGGCCGGGCTTGGCGTAGCCTTGCGCAATCAGGCCACGAGTGACGTCGACGAAATCGTTGAAAGTGTTGGTGCGCGCCTTTAGCTTCCCGTCGAGGAACCACTGGTAGCCCAAGTCGTCGCCGCCGCGGATGTGCGCGATAGCAAAGGCGAAGCCGCGATCGACGAGGCTGAGGCGGCTGGTCGAGAAGCTGGGCGGGATGGCATAGCCGTAGGCGCCGTAGCCGTAGACAAACAGCTTGCCCGATCCGTCCTTCTTCATGTCCTTGCGGCGAACCACCGAAACCGGGATCTGCTTGCCGTCGCGCGACGGGATCATCAGCCGTTCGGTGACATAGGCCGACGCGTCGTATCCCGACGGGATTTCCTGAACCTTCAGCGTGGCGAGTTTCTTCGTCTTCGGGTCATAGTCGTAGACCGTCCCGGGGGTTACCATCGACGAGTAGCTCAGCCGGTAGGCGGCGGGCGCATAGTCGGGGTTTCCCGCGAAACTCGCGGTGTAGCTGGCCTCGGCGAACGGCACGCGCTCTTCCTTGCCGCTGGCGTAATCGCGCAGCACGAGCTGATCGAGGCCGTCGACGCGACTGCTGACCAGCAGGTGATCGCGGTGCGAGGTGACGCCGCGAAGATAGGTGCGGTCGCTGCCGGGAATGACCGTCGTCCACGCCTCGGGCTTGGCGGGATCGGCGGAGGCAACGCGGAAATTGACGTGCTCGTCGTTGCTGAGGATCCACAGCTTCCCGTGGGCGGCATCGATCTCATACTGGACGTCGGCCTTGCGTGGGCGGACCAGCTTCTGCGGCGCGTCGGGCCTGTTGGCGGGGACCAGCCGGATTTCGTTCGACGAATTGTTGCCGGTCGATATCACGATCAGGCTGTTGTCGGTGGTGCGGCCGACCCCGACCGAAAAGGCGATGTCGTCCTTTTCTTCGAACAGCGTCTTGGTCTCGGCGACCGGGCGACCGACGACATGATAACGCGCGCGATAGCTGCGCCACTGGTCGTTGACCTCGGTGAAGACGAGGCCCTTGGAATCGCTGGTCCACACCGGCTCGCCAATGCCGACTTCGGTCACGGTTTCCAGCACCTTGCCACTGACGAGGTCGCGAACGACCAGCTTGAACCGCTCCGACCCGTCATCGTCGACCAGGGTCGCGAGCCGCTTGCCGTCGGGGCTGACCGAGAAGGCGCCGAGGCGGTAATATTCCTTGCCCTCGGCTTCCTTGTTTTCGCTGTAGATCAGCGTCTCGGCGCCGCCCGCGACGGGCTTGCGATACCAGTCGCGATACTGCGTGCCGGGCTTGAACGCGGACCAGTAGAGCCAGTCGCCATCCTTCAAGGGGACCGAGCTGTCGTCCTCCTTCACGCGGCCCTTCATTTCCTGGAACATCGTTTCGGTCAGCGCGGCGTGCGGCTTCATCGCGGTTTCGAAATAGGCGTTCTCGGCCTTCAGATAATCGAGCACGTCCTTGTCATCGACCTTGGGATATCCCTTGTCGCGCAGCCATGCGTAGGAGTCCTCAACGCGGATGCCGTGCCGCTCGTAACTATAGGGGCGGGCTTCGGCACGCGGGGGCGCAGGCAGGCTGGTCGTCGCGGTCATGGTCGCTTTCTGGGCAAGGGCGGGGGAAGGGGCCAAGATGGTGGCGGCAAGCGCCATGGCAAGGATGCGCTGGGTCATGGCAAGAGTGAAGCAAGCGGCGGGCGTCGCGTCCAGCGCAAAACGGCGCTAAGGCCCGCACGACCCTTCGATCAACGACATGGTGCTTGTCTGATGACCCTTTCCGCCGACCGTCTCGCCGCCCTTCGTGCCCAGCTTTCCGCCGACGGCCTCGACGGATTCGTCGTGCCGCTGACCGACGAGCATATGAGCGAATATGTCGGTAGCTACGCCGGACGGCTGGAGTGGCTGACCGGCTTCAAGGGATCGGCGGGTGCGGCGGTGGTGCTGGCCGACAAGGCCGCGATCTTCACCGATGGGCGCTACACCGTGCAGGTCCGCAGCCAAGTCGACGGCAACGACTTCAGTTATGAATCGGTGCCCGAAACCAGCCCGGCCGGATGGCTGAAGGCGCACGCGGCCAAGGGCGCCCGCATCGGCTACGACCCGTGGCTCCACAGCCGCGACTGGGTTCGTGGGGCGAGCGACGGGCTGAAGTCGGTCGGCGCCCAACTGGTCGCCGTCGAGCGCAATCCGATCGACGCGGTGTGGGCCGACCGGCCCCAGCCGTCGGTCGCAAAGCTTGTCGTTCAGCCTGACGACCTCGCGGGCCGCAATTCCGCCGACAAGCGCCACGCCATTGCCGACTGGCTTGGCGACAAGGGCGCCGACGCGGCGGTGCTCGCCGCGCTCGATTCGATCGCCTGGACGTTCAACATTCGCGGGCAGGACGTCAGCCATACGCCGGTCGCGCTGGCGTTTGCCGTCGTCCATGCCGACGGCACCGCCGATTTGTTCACGGCCCGTGAAAAGGTCGGCGACGAGATCGCGCAGCACCTCGGCAATGGCGTCCGGCTGCAAGACCGCGCCGACTTTGAGCCTTATCTGCGCGGGCTGGCGGGCAAGACGGTCGCGGTCGATCCCGAACGCTCGGTGTCGGCGATCGCCCGTGCGTTGGAAGAAGGCGGCGCGACGATTTTGAGCGCGCGCGATCCCGCGGTGCTGCCCAAGGCGATCAAGAATGACGCCGAGATCGCCGGTCACCACGCCGCGCAGGCGCGCGATGGGGCGGCGGTGGCGCGCTTCCTTCGCTGGATCGACGAGACCGCGCCCGCCGGCGGGGTCGACGAGATGATCGCCGCCGACAAGCTGCTCGACCTTCGCCGCGAGCATGGCGAGGTCGTCGACTTGTCGTTCGACACGATCAGCGCATTCGGCGCCAACGGCGCCCTGCCGCATTACAAGGGCACCGAGGAATCGAACGTGCCGCTGACGCCGGGCTCGCTCTACCTCGTCGATTCGGGCGCGCAGTATCGCGACGGGACCACCGACATCACCCGCACCGTTCCGATTGGCGAGCCGACCGCGGAGATGCGCGACCGCTTTACCCGCGTGCTGCAGGGTCATATCGGTATCGCCACCGCCGTCTTCCCCAAGGGCACGCGCGGCTCGCAGCTCGACAGTTTCGCGCGCGCGCCGTTGTGGCGGGCCGGGCTCGATTATGCCCACGGCACCGGCCACGGGGTCGGCGCCTTCCTGTCGGTGCATGAAGGACCGCAGCGGATCTCGCCGGTCGGAAGTTCGCAGTCGGGTGGCGACGAGCCGCTGGTCGCGGGCATGATGCTGTCGAACGAACCCGGCTATTACAAGGTCGGCGACTATGGCATCCGGATCGAGAATCTGGTGCTGGTCGTGCCACGCGAGATTCCCGGCGCCGACAAGGACATGCTGGGGTTCGAGACGCTGACCTTCGTGCCGATCGACCGACGCCTGATCGACGTTGCCATGCTCAGCGATGGCGAGCGGCAGTGGGTCGACGATTATCATACCGCGGTGCTCGCAAAGCTCGGCCCGCAACTGGAGGGGGAAGACAGGACATGGCTCGAAAAGGAATGCGCTCCGCTCGCTCGGTAGCGCAGCCGCTGGCATTCATCGCGCTCGGCTGGGTGCTGGCGGCGATGTACATATTGGGACCGCGCGTTGCGCTCAATCGCGGGCTCGACGCGGGCTATTCGCTCGCGTCGTGGGTCGGCAGCTTCGGCTGATCGCCCGCCGCGCGCGCCTGCTCCTTGCGGCGGCGCAGGTTGGCGCGAAGCGCAGCGGCCAACCGTTCGGCCTTGGCGGGATCGTCCTTTGCCATCGCCTCGATCGCTAATGTTGCGCGCGCGCATCGGCAAGCGCCTTGACGGGGTGGGCAGGCTCGGCCATAGGCCCGCCCGTCCTCCAGACATGCTGCCGTAGCTCAGTGGTAGAGCGCATCCTTGGTAAGGCTGAGGTCGAGAGTTCGATCCTCTCCGGCAGCACCATCATTCGAACAGGCCCGTCCACGCGGACGAGCCTGTTCGAATGATCCCCTCGGGACGATCGGCACAGCGCCTTCCACGACAATTGACCTCTTGGCCTCGCATCGCCACAGCCCGGCAATGCGCTTCTTCTCCGACAATGCCGCCGCGGTTTGCCCGCCAGTGCTCGCCGCGCTCGGCGACGCCAACCGGCTCGATACCGCCTACGACGGCGACCAATGGTCGGCGAAGCTCGATGGCGCCTTCTCCGATGTGTTCGGGACGCCGGTGCGCGCGCTGTGGGTCACCACCGGCACGGCGGCGAACTGCCTCGGCCTCGCCGCGTTGTGCCCGCCGACGGGATCGATCCTGTGCCACGAATTCGCTCATATCGAGCAGGACGAGGCGGGCGCGCCGGGATTTTTCACTCATGGCGCGAAGCTGACTCTGCTCCAGGGTGAAGGCGCGAAGCTGTCGCCCGACGCGGTCGAGGAGGCCTGTTCGCGGGTTCGCTATGACGTGCATCAGGTTCAGCCGGCGGCGCTGTCGATCACCAACGCAACCGAATATGGCTTGAGCTACCGTGCCGACGAAGTCGCCGCACTGGGCGACGTCGCCAGGCGGCGCGGACTCGGCTTTCATATGGACGGGGCGCGCTTCGCCAATGCCGTCGCCTTCACCAGTGCCGATCCCGCCGACGTGACGTGGCGCGCGGGGGTCGACGTCCTCAGCTTCGGCTTCGTCAAGAATGGCGGGATGAGTGCGGAAGCGCTGGTCTTCTTCGACCCGAGCAAGGCCGACGCGGTCCCGCGCCAGCGCAAGCGCTCGGGTCACCTACTCTCGAAGGGGCGCTTCCTCGCCGCGCAATTGCTGGCGATGCTCGACGGTGACGTGTGGCTGACGAATGCACGCGCGGCGAACGAGGCCGCGGCGCGACTTGCCGAAGCGGCGGGCAGCGCGCGGCTGGTCTATCCGGTCGAGGCCAATGAATTGTTCTTGCGCATGACCGGCGATGAAGCAGCCGCGATCCGCGCGCAGGGTTTCGACTTTTACGACTGGGCGCCGGGCGAAGTGCGGCTGGTCACGAGCTGGGATCAGGACATGGCCGCAGTCGATCGGCTAGCCAGGGCAATTGCCGCGCTCGATTCGCCGACCGGATGAGCCAGGACGGCCAGGCGCGCATCGACGCGTCGATCATCATTCCCTTCATCATCTTCACGCTGGTGTGGGGATCGACGTGGATCGTCATTCGCGACCAGCTCGGCACGGTCGCGCCGCAATGGTCGGTGACCTACCGCTTCGCGATCGCGGCGGTGGCGATGGCGGCGGTGGCGCACTGGAAGGGGCAGAGCCTTGCGATCGATCGGCGCGGACTGGTTGCGGCGACGATCATCGGTGCGTGCCAGTTCTGCATCAACTTCAACGGCGTCTACCTTGCCGAACATTATATTGCCTCGGGCCTCGTCGCGACGGTGTTCGCCCTGCTGCTGATCCCGAACAGCCTCCTCGCGTGGGGCTTCCTGGGACAGAAGCCGACGGCACGCTTCTTCGCGGCGGGACTGGTCGCGGTCACCGGCATCGGCATCCTGTTCTGGAACGAATTCGCCCGCAATCCCGCCGGTGGGACGGAAATCGCGATCGGACTTGGCCTGACCATCGTCGGGCTGCTCGGCGCGTCCGCATCGAACGTCTACCAGGCAGGCCCAACTGCAAAGGATTATCCGCTGCTTTCGCTGCTCGCCTGGTCGATGGCGATCGGGGCCGTGCTCGATGCAGTCATCGCGCTGATCGTCGCGGGTCCGCCGACGACCGACCCGCGCCCCGGTTACTGGTTCGGGCTGATCTACCTCGCGCTCGCCGCGACGGTGCTCGCGTTCAGCCTCTATATCCCGGTCGTCCGCAAGATAGGACCCGGCCGCGCGGCCTATTCGAGCGTGCTCGTCCCGGTCATCGCAATGAGCCTGTCGACCGTGTTCGAAGGATACCAGTGGAGCGTTTACGCAGTCGTCGGCGGGGTCCTCGCCCTGGGCGGGATGCTGCTTGCGCTGGCCGGTCGGCGGCGTTCCACTCCGACGTCGAAGTCCCCGACCGCGGCGCCCTGACGAGATTTCATCGCATCGTCATCGCGATGCAACCGTCCCGCCGCTTGCAATCTCTATCCCGTCGCAATCGACCGGCAGGGGCAAGATGATGACGGGATTGGCAATCGTGGCACTGTTGGGGGGCGGCATTGTGATTGCGCTCCGTCGCTGCCCCTTGGCACGCGCCGTGAGCCGCCAAGTCCGGCACTCGGCCGCCGCGCGCTAGTCGGCCCTGAAGTCGGCGATCGGCTTCAGCACGCCATACTTCTCCTTGATCGGCGGATGGCCGAGCGGCGGCCAGTCGATCGCCGGCTCCGGGCAGGTCATGTCGGGCAATCGATCGAGCAGATCGCGTACAAGCGTCAGTCGCCCGCGCTTCTGGTCATTGAAGTCGACCAGCGTCCATGGCGTCGCGGCGGAATGGGTCGCCTTCAGCATCGCCTCGCGCGCCCGGGTATAGTCGGCATATTTGGCCCTCGCCTGCTGGTCGATCGGTGACAATTTCCATCGCTTGAGCGGATCGGCGAGCCGTTCTGCAAACCGCTCCTCCTGCATCTCCTGGTCGCAGCCGAGCCAATATTTGAACAGCAGCATCCCATCGTCGACCAGCAACCGCTCGAACGCGGGAGCGGCGCGCAGGAAGTCGTCGACCTGCTCCTCGGTCGCGAAGCCCATGACGCGTTCGACGCCGGCGCGATTGTACCAACTACGGTCGAACAGCACGATTTCTCCTCGTGCAGGCAGGTGCGAGACGAAACGCTGGAAATACCATTGCTTCTGCTCGGTCTCGGTCGGCTTGGGCAGTGCGACGACGCGGCATTGGCGCGGGTTGAGCTTGTCGGCGATCGCCTGGATCGCACCGCCCTTGCCGGCGGTATCGCGGCCTTCGAACAGGATGCACAGCCGTTGCCCCGTCGCCGCGACCCAGCGCGCCATCGTCACCAGCTCGGCCTGCATCGGCTCGATCAACTTCTCGTATTTCTTGCGTTTCATGTCGTTCCCCCACACCAATCGAGCTTGGCGTTGACGTAGCGATGGGCGAGGCCCTCGGCGATTAGTTGGTCGCCGATCGACTTGCCGCCGCGTTCAATCGCCATCAGGTCGCGTCCATTGCGATCTTGCCTCATCATTCGGTGCGCAATCATGTCGAACGGACCTTGATTGAGGAGCTGCTGCAGACGGACCGTCGCGCGCTCGGCGAGTTGCTGTTCGCGCGCGCATTTGAAGTCGCGAAGCTCAGGCGCGTCGATCCCAACGATACGCACGCGGCGCGGCCCAAGACGAAACGTGTCTCCGTCGACGACACAGGCATGGCTTCGCCCGCGGCCGCAGATGGTAAAATTGGTGTCGATCCGTTCGGGACCGCTGGCCGTCGGACCCATCGGCGGAATGAGTGCCGGGTCAAGCAAGGCGCCGGCGAGAATGAGCAAGGGCACGAAAATGAGCGCGCGGATGATCCGCTGCCGCGTTCTATTGCGCGGTCCGCTCTCGCGGCGGCGCCGGCGAAATCGGCTCATCGGGACGCACTTTCGCCGGTCGGCGCATGCGCACCGACCGGCGGAAAGTCGAAGACCAACCTAGCGGTCGCCTTCTTCTTCCTCGAACGTCACGGCGACGTCGCCGTTGGCCGACAGGCGAACCTGGTCGTCTTCGACCGACGCGACGAGGCCGCGCGAGATGAAGTGATGATGGCCTTCATGGCTGCCTTCGCCGCTGTCGGCCTTGGTCAGCTTGATGCGGTCGTCGACGACGCGATCGACGGTGCCGACATGGACGCCGTCGGCGCCGATCACTTCCATATGTTCCTTGATGTCTTCGAAACCGCTCATGGACTTTCTCCTGGTTGATCTTGTGCGCGTGCAACGAACGATGGGCCGCTAGGATGCGTCGGCCCGTTCCAATCGAGGACGAAAGGGAACCGCCGGACATAGCGCTCGTTTGTTTCGCCAACGAAAGCAGAACAACAGGGAGTGAAAAACATGGTTGAAGAACGCGAAACGGTCGATGGCCGCGATACGGTCGAACGCACGACGATCATCGAAACCGGTGATCGTGGCGGCGGTGGCGGCGTGCTGGCAGTGGTGCTGCTGGTGATCGTCGTCGTGGTCCTTCTGTTCCTGTTCCGCGACGAGCTCGGCTTCGGCGGCGACAAGACGGAAATCACGATTCCCGATTCGATCGACGTCAACGTCAACTAACCCCATTTGATTGTCGCGCCCCGCGCGCGTAACCACCCCCTCGCTTCCCAGACCGGAAACGAGGGGGTTTTTGCGCGCGTGACCGAGACAGTACATTATCAGACGGGCTTCGGCGGCCATTTCGAAAGCGAAGCGGTCGACGGCGCCCTGCCGAAGGGGCGCAACAGCCCGCAGCGTCCCGCCTTCGGCCTTTACGCCGAACAATTGTCGGGAAGCGCCTTTACCGCCGCGCGTCACGAGAACCGCCGCAGTTGGCTTTACCGGATGCGGCCGACCGCCGATCACCGCCCGTTCGTGAAATATGACGGCGCCAGCCTCTTCGCGCCTGGAACGGTCAGCGAGCCGCTCGCCCCCAATCGCCTGCGCTGGGATCCACTTGCCGACCTTCCGGGCGATGGCGACTTCATCGACGGGCTGGCGACGATGCTCGCCAACCGCGATCCGGCCGACCTCGAGGGAGTCGCGCTCCATCTCTATCGCGCGACGAAGTCGATGGAGCGGCGCATTTTCGTCAACGCCGACGGCGAACTGCTGATCATCCCGCAGTCGGGGACGCTGAGAATCTTTACCGAGCTTGGGCGGATGGAGGTCGCGCCCGGCTGGATCGCGCTGATCCCGCGCGGCATTCGCTTCCGGGTCGACATCGATGGCGAAGCGCGCGGCTATGTCGCCGAAAATCATGGCGCGATGTTCCGCCTTCCAGACCTCGGCCCGATCGGCGCCAACGGTCTCGCCGCGTCGCGCGACTTTGAAACCCCGGTCGCGGCGTTCGAGGATGTCGACGGCGAGCATGAGGTCGTCCAGAAATATCTGGGCAGCCTGTGGGCCACGACGCTCGACCACAGCCCGCTCGACGTGGTCGCGTGGCACGGCAATCTCGTCCCGTGCCGCTACGAACTGGCGCGGTTCAATGCGATCGGAACGGTCAGCTTCGACCATCCCGATCCCTCGATCTTTACCCTGCTGACCTCGCCGAGCGACGTTCCCGGCCGCGCCAATGCCGACTTCGTCATCTTTCCGCCGCGCTGGGCGGTCGCCGAGGACACGTTCCGGCCGCCATGGTTCCATCGCAACGTGATGAGCGAGGCAATGGGCCTGATCCACGGCGATTATGACGCCAAGGCCGAGGGCTTTCGCCCGGGCGGACTGTCACTCCACAATCTGATGAGCGGCCACGGTCCCGACCTCGACAGCTGGCAGAAGGCCAGCGAAGCTACGCTCGGCCCGGTCAAGATCGACGGAACGATGGCGTTCATGGTCGAAAGCTGTTGGGCCTATCGACCGACCCGCTTCGCGCTCGATCGTGCGCAACCCGATTACGACGCGGCCTGGGCCGATTTTCCAAAAGCGATTTTGCCCCGATGATTCAAGTTGACCACACCCACGATCCCGCGCTGACCAGCTGGGTCGACAGCGCCAACGGCCATCCCGATTTCCCGATCCAGAACTTGCCGCTCGGCGTCTTCTCACGCCGCGGGGAAGAGCCGCGCATCGGAGTTGCGATCGGCGACCGCATCCTCGATTGCCGCATGCTGGCAACAGGCGACCTGCTCGACGACCACATGCGGCTGGCGCTCACGTTGCCGCACCTCAATGCCTGGTTCGCACATGGACATCGCGATGGGCAGGCGCTCCGCCATCGCCTGTCGGACCTGCTGTCGGACGATAAGCATCGCGCCGCGCTGGAGCCGATGCTGGTGTCGCAATCGGCGGCCGAGATGCACCTGCCGTGCACCATTGGCGACTACACCGACTTCTACGTCGGCATTCATCACGCGACCAACGTCGGCAAGCAGTTCCGCCCCGATCAGCCGCTGCTGCCCAACTACAAATATGTGCCGATCGGCTATCACGGCCGGGCGTCGTCGGTGCGGCTTTCGGGAACGCCGGTGGTTCGGCCCAAGGGACAGCGCAAGCCGCCGACTGCCGACGTGCCCGATTACGGCCCGTCGCGGCGGCTAGACTATGAGCTGGAGCTTGGCATCTTCATCGGGCGTGGCAACGAGCTGGGCGAGACCATTTCGATAGGTGAGGCGGGCGAGCATATCGCCGGCTATTGCCTGCTCAATGACTGGTCGGCGCGTGACTTGCAGGCGTGGGAATATCAGCCGCTCGGGCCGTTCCTCGCCAAGAATTTCCAGACCAGCATCTCGCCTTGGGTGGTCACGCCGCAGGCGCTGGCTCCCTTCCGTCGGGCAATGGGCGCGCGCCCCGAAGGCGACCCCTCGCCGCTGCCGTACCTCGACCATGCCGACGACCGACAGGGCGGCGCGCTGGGCATCGAGCTGGAAGTTACGCTCCTGACGGCCGCGATGCGCGAGGCCGGGACCAAGCCGCACGTCTTGAGCAGGGGCGAGGCCGCGGCCGCGATGTACTGGTCGGCGGCGCAGATCGTCACCCACCACGCGTCGAACGGCTGCAACCTTCAGCCGGGCGACCTGATCGGCACCGGCACCCTGTCGGTGGAGGATTCCTCGGGGCTCGGCTCGCTGCTGGAGATTAGCCAGGGCGGCAAGGCGCCACTCACCTTGCCGGGCGGGGAGCAACGAAGCTTCCTCGAAGATGGCGACGAGCTCACGCTCGCGGCGCGATGTGTCGGCGAGGGCGCGGCGACAATCGGCTTCGGCACCTGCACCGGCCGGGTTCGCCCCGCGAACTGATTGTCGTTTGTCGATTGGGCGACCCTCAGCGCCCGTTTGGCGCTCCGCGGAACGTTTCGCCGACGGCTCGACATTGCAGGTCGAAACACAGGTGTGTGGCGCCCCCGCGAAGCGCATCTCCGATTTAGTTCGCCACCCGGCGAACCGAACAGGAGATGATGAAATGCTTGCTCGATTTTCGTGCAGTGGCGCAATCGCTGCGTCGTTGATCCTGTCATCGGCAGCAGCCGTCGCCCAGCGACCTGTGGTCGTCCAAGCCAAGCCAAGCGAGGTGCCGACTGCAAAGGTGTCATACACCGACCTAAATCTCGCCTCCACGGAAGGCGCGGCAACTTTGGAGAAAAGGGTTGGAAAGGCCATTCGTAAGGTCTGCGCCGCCAACAACACCTATTCCGCGTCGCCGGAGCGTCACTTTACGACCTGCGCAGCCAACGCGCGGGCGCAGGCACGTCCGCAGATCGCCAGTGCAGTGGCTCGTGCCCAGCAAATGGCGGCAACCGGCTCCGCCACGCTGGCGGCGGCGTCGACTATTACGATCGTCAGAAATTAGAGGCATTCGGTTTCGCGTCGGGAAGGGGTCGCGCGACATCCTATTAAATTCGTGGTAAACGAATCGCCTGTTCGTAGGGGGTGCATCCATGTCGCTTGATGGCGGCGCACCCTCGGACGGATTACGGGTCATTGTCTGCTTCCGTTTCGATCCGCGTCTACCGGCCGAGGTTGAGCGCCTGAAACAGTTGCTTGTGGACGACCACCGCACTCGACATTCGGTCGAGGTCGCCGGCAGCTTCGACTTCATGATCGAAGTGGCGACGCCCGACGTGCCGACCTATCATCGCTGGACCGCCGATCATGCCGAGCATTTCGACAAGGTCGTCACTCACCTCGAAACCAGCTTCGTGTGCTGCCGATACGTCCGGCGGGACCAGCAATATCGCGACCATCTGTGGGCGCCGACCGCCGATGGCTTGCAGCGGATAGAGTGCGACACGATCGATCTGATCCGCGCGGAAGGGGACTATGTCCGCGTGCAGTGCGGCGATCGGTCGTGGCTGCTGGGGACAAGCCTCTGCAGCCTGTCCGGACAACTCGATCCGGGTGAATTTCTGCGCGTACATCGCTCGACCGTCGTCAACCGCCGCGCGGTCAACCGACTGCTCCACCGCGGGCGGGTGTGGAACGCCATTCTAACGAGCGGCGAAAAGGTGCGAATCGCCAAGAGCCACGTCGCCGAAGTCGTGCGCATGTTGCGGGACGAACCGGCGACGGAAATGCCTGTTTCGGCGACGAGATACGCGGTCGGCGACGGCGCGGCGCCGTCGACCGAAAACGAAATGCAGATTGTAGACTGATCGCGCATTTCTGGCCCTGCCTTCCCGTCGGGAGGGGCTTCATAGGAGACTGGAAATGCCTGCAAATTCGTCCCTCCGCACGCTTGCCGGAACGGCCACGCTGGCCCTTGTCTGTGTCACCCTGGCCGCTGGAGCGGCTGCCCAGAATCGTTCGGCCACCGTCACCGCACCGTCGGGCGACCAAATGACCGAGCGGGTCAGCTATCGCGACCTCAATCTTGCCATCAAGGCCGACGAAAAGAAGCTCTTCCGCCGCGTCGGCAGCGCGGTGCACCGCATCTGCTATCGCCTCAACGACGGCGTCAGCAACGCCAGCGAAGAGCATATGTCCTGCTCGTCCGACGCATGGGCGGGGGCCCGTCCGCAGATCCGCACCGCCGTGCGCCGCGCGCAGGAAATTGCGCTCACCGGCAACTCGACGATCGCGGCCGCGGCGATCACGATCAGCTTCCGCTGATCCCGGTCCAACGGACGCGTGCTCCCGGGGGCACGCGTCCGTCGCCCTCCTGTCATCCAAGCATGGCCTTCGCGCGCCGAGCCTTTATAGGCGGGCGCATGACGGGCGAACGCAGCAGCCACGAATACCGAAGCGGATCGGATCCGCGCACGCTGCGCGACGCACTCGGCTGCTTTGCGACCGGGGTCACCGTCGTCACATGCTTCGATTCACGATCGCAGCCGATCGGCCTGACCGCCAACAGCTTCACCTCGCTCAGCCTCGACCCGCCATTGCTCCTGGTCTGCGTGGCCAAGGGCGCGGCAAGCGCGGGTCCGCTCGAAGCTGCCGAAGATTTTGCCGTCAATGTTCTTCAGACCGGCCAGCAGCCGGCCTCAATCACCTTTTCGACGCGGGTCGAAGATCGCTTTGGCCAGACCGACTGGACGCTCGGCGAGCATGGCGCGCCGGTGCTGCTCGACTCGCTTTCCGTCTTTGAATGCCGGCGCCACGCAGTGCATGACGGCGGGGACCATTTCATCCTGATCGGCGAAGTGGTGAAGGCCACGTTCGAGCCCGGGCTAGACCCCCTGCTGTATTTCCGCGGGCGCTACCGCCGACTCCACTTCGACTGAGTCGAGCGCCGGACTTATCCACAACAGTGCGTGACTCTTCACGCCGGAAGAGGCAGCGTTTCCCGCATGGCGGATCGGGGGGATCACGAGTCGCGATCGCGCAAGCGTAACCCGCCTTCGGTCGGGGCCGGCGGCGTGCGCACCCTTCCCGATGCGGCCTTCGATTTTTCCGCGATCCTGAGCATCGCCGACGCGATCCCGGTGATGATCGCCTATATCGACCGGCAAGAACGCTACCGCTTCGTCAATCGCGCGCTCGCCGACTGGCTCGAGCAGCCGCGCAGCGTCATCCTAGGCAAGTCGGTGGAAGACGTGCTCGGCAGCGACGCCTATCGCGCCCGCAAGCCGATGATCGATGCGGCCTTTGCGGGCGAGCCGCAGAAATTCAGCCGCGAGTTTGAGCATCCGAGCCGCGGCCGACTGACGGCGCAAACCAGCTACATTCCGCAACTGTCGCCTGACGGCATCGTCGGCGGCGTGGTGATGCTGGTCGAGGATGTCACCGAGCAACGCGAGGCAGTGACCGCGCTCAAGGAAAGCGAAGCGCGCTTCCGCCGCATCGCCGATTCGGCGCCGGTGCCGATGTGGGTGACCCGGCTCGACCGCACTCGGGATTTCGTCAACGCGGCCTACGTCGAACTGATGGGGACGACGCCCAAGGAAGCGCGCACGATCGAGTGGTCGGAGCGAATCCATCCCGACGATCATGCGCGCATGATTCGCGAAACGCTCGCCGGCGAAGCGACGGGCAAGACCTACACGCTGGAGGCTCGCTTCCGGGTGCCGTCGGGCGAATATCGCTGGATGCAGGCGACGTCGCAGCCGCGCCGCGACGGAGAAGGCAAGCTGATCGGCTACATCGGCGTCGCGACTGACATCACCGTCACCAAGGAAGCCGAACTGGAGCTGCGCCGCCTGGTCGACGCGCGCACTGTCGAACTGACGGCAAGCGAAGGTCGGCTGCGTTCGATTTTCGACACGGTGCGCGAGGTCGTGGTGCTGACGGCGCCGGACGGGACGGTGCTGCAGATGAACCGCACCAATGCCGAGTGGCGCGATCCCGAACCGACCAAGGCGATCGGCGACAAGATCTGGGACGCTCCGACGCTGAAGGCGTTTCCGCATCACCAGCAACTGATGCGGGACGCCGTGGCCGCCGCCGCGGCGGGAGAGGACTTCGAGCGCGAGGTGAAGCTTGAGAAGGAGGGGATGACCACCGCCTATCTCGACGTGTCACTTCGTCCGGTTCGCAATTCCGCGGGCACGATCGAGTATCTGTTGTTCGAGGCGCGCGACATCACCGAGCTAAAGGCCGCGCAGGACCAGCTTCGCCAGAGCCAGAAAATGGAGGCGCTCGGCCAGCTGACCGGCGGCATCGCGCACGATTTCAACAATCTGCTGACCGTCGTCGTCGGCGGGCTCGACATGATCGCCAAGCAGGTCGAGGGCGAGCGCCTGCAACGGTACGCGAACAACGCGCTGGCGGCGGCCGAGCGCGGGGCGCGCCTGACCGCGCAGCTGCTGACCTTCAGCCGGGTCCAGCGGCTGGAGGTGAGGCCGACCTATGTCGGCCCCTTGATCGAGGAAATGCGGCCGCTGCTTCGCAACGTGCTTGGGCCGGGCATCGCCAAGAAATTCAAGCTCGAAAAAAACTATCTGCCGGTCATGGCCGACCCCACTCAGTTGGAGGTCGCGGTGCTCAACGTCGCGATCAACGCCCGCGACGCGATGCCCGCCGGCGGCACGCTGACCTTCGCGACCGAAAAGGTGAATATCGCCGACGATCCCGAACTGGCGGACGGCGAATATGTCCAACTGTCGATTTCGGACACGGGCGAAGGAATGCCGCCCGAGGTCGTCGCGCGTGCGTTCGAGCCCTTCTTCACCACCAAGGACGTCGGCAAGGGTACCGGGCTCGGCCTGGCGATGGTCTATGGCATGGCGCGTCAGTCGGGCGGGACAGCGCGGATCGACAGTGAACCTGGGCTTGGGACCACCGTGCGCCTGCTGTTCCGCCGTGCGGAGCAGGACGGCGTCGTCCCCGCGAGCGGCGGGCGCACCGGCGACGCGCTGCGACGCGAGCAGGCCGCCAAGTCGGTGCTGGTCATCGACGACGACGACGACGTGCGCGGCTTCGTGGTCGAGGCCTTGGAGGAACTCGGCCACACCGTTGCGTCGGCGGCGGATGGCGCGGCGGGGCTCGAGCTGTTCGACCGCTTCAAGCCCGACTTGGTCGTCCTGGACTTCGTCATGCCGGGAATGTCTGGCGCGGAGGTGGCGAGCGAACTGCTGTCGCGCCGGCCCGGTCAGCCGATCCTGTTCGTCTCGGGCTTCAGCGAGACTGACGCGATCCGCGCGGCTGCGCCGTCCGCGCTCATTCTTGCCAAGCCGTTTCGTCCCGCCGCGTTGGAAGCGGCGATGAACGACGTGCTGGCGTCGGCCTAGCCCGCCATCCGCTTCGCGCCGAGGCCCAGCACCATCTGGTTGGCGCGCTCGTACGACAGCGGCCGCCCGAACAAATAGCCTTGGATGGTATCGCATCCGAGGTCGCGCATCCGCTCGAAATCCTCGGCGGTCTCGACACCCTCGGCGGTGATCGACATGCGGAACGACTTGGCGAGCTGCACGATCGACTTGATGATCGCGACATTCTCGGGACGCGATCCGGCCTCGCGAACGAAGCTGCCGTCGATCTTCAGCTTGTGGAAGACGGCCTTGTTCAAATAGCCGATCGACGAATAGCCGGTGCCGAAGTCGTCGAGTGCGATGCCGACGCCAAGGGTGCGCAGGCGGCGAAGCACGTCGAGGGTCGTGCCATTGTCGCCTAGGAAGACGCCTTCCGTGACTTCGAGTTCGAGGCGGTTGGCCTGGATCTTGTGACGGCCGATCGCCTGGCTGACCGTGTTGGGCAGTGACGGCAGGACGATCTGCTTCGGGCTGATGTTCAGCGCCACCGTGATCGGTTCGGGCCAGGTGCCCGCCGCCCGGCACGCTTCCTCGATGACCCACTCGCCGATCGCGGGCATCAGGCCGCTTTCCTCAGCGACCGGGATGAAGACGTTGGGCGGAATGAAGCCGCGCTGCGGGTGGTTCCAGCGAAGCAGCGCTTCGAACCCGATCAGCTTCTGCGTCTTGGCGTTAACGAGCGGCTGGTAGACGAGGTGAAACTGCCGTGCGGCGATGGCCCCGCGCAGGTCGGTTTCCAGGCGGATCCGGTCGTCCTGCTCGGTCTGAAGCTCCGACGAGAAATATTTGGCGACGCCGCGACCCGCGCCCTTCGCCTCGTACAAGGCAAGGTCGGCTTTCAGGATCAGGTCGTCGACGGTCGCGCCGTCGATCGGGCCGAATGCGCAACCGATCGACACGCCGATGCGGATTTCGGTCTGGTCGATCATGTACGGCTCGGCGATCGACGCGATGATCGCATCGGCAAGCTGTTCGACCCGGTGGCGCGATTGCGCGTCTGTGATGACGATCGCGAACTCGTCGCCACCCATGCGCCCGACGTGTCCGTCGCTGCCGACATTGTCGCAAAGTCGCTTGGCGACGGCCTGAAGGACCGCGTCGCCCTTGGGATGACCGAAGGTGTCGTTGACCGGTTTGAACCCGTCGAGGTCGAGGAACATGATCGCGCAGGGCACATTGCCGCTGGTCGCGCCGCGCAGCGCTTCACCGAGCAGCTGGCGGACACGGCCGCGGTTGGGCAGGCCCGACAGCACGTCCATGTTGGCAAGGTGGGTCAGCCGCTCCTGCGTCTGGCGGACATCGGTGATGTCGCTGCCGACGCCGCGGAAGCCTTCGAAGCGGCCAGCGGTATCGACGATCGGATCGCCCGCGATTGAAATCCAGCGCGTGCCTCGCGCCGTCTTCAATTCCATCTCGAGCGAGTTGAACGGCTGCTTCTGGAGCAGAATCCGGCCAAGCTCGGCATGGCCGCCGAGCAGCGACGGCATTGAATGGCCAAGCAGCTGGCTGGCGGGACGACCGAGCAACGAGGTCATGCGGCTGGAGATATACGTGACGCGATTCTCCGAATCGATCTGCCACAGCCAGCCCACGCCGCGCTGTTCATATTCCTGAAGCAGCAGGCTCGCGCTCTCCGACTGCGACCCGAAGTCTGCGTTGGTTTTGAGTTGTCCGAATGCCCAGCGCGCGACGGTCAGCACGCCGAAGATCGCGACGCCGAGCGTGAACAGGATCGCCAGCATGTTGGTCACCGGTACGGTGTCGCGCCCGACGAGGAGCGCGTAGCTGAGCCCTGCCGTGAAAATTGCCATCCATGCGGTAACGCACACCGGGATCACGACCAGGCCAAGCGAGGCGATGCCGAGGCCCGCCATCAGCGTCGAGGCGATCACCTGGCTTTCGGGCGGGAGCGAGGGGAAGGCGAGGACGGGGAGCGACAGCCACACCACCGCGCGCAGGATCACGTCGCCGATCATCAGCCATTGCGGCACCTTGTGGCCCGACCGACCGACATGCGTGACCGCCTGCGTCCGCGCCAACTGCATCGACAGGACGTTGAGGACGATGACGCCGATCGCCCAGCCCGCGAGGTAGGGAACGTCGACCCGGCCCAGCAGGATCGTCGCCATCAGGACGGCAGCGACGCCGTTGGCGGCGGCGAAGAAGGGGGCGAACTGACCGCGTGCGATCAACTGAACGTCGCGCAGGGGGTTGCTGCCTTCACCTTCCTCCGGCGCCGACACGCCCAGGGACGCGCCATCCGGAAGACGGGCGGAAATCATACGCTTATAACGGTCTGGTGCCTCGTACATCCGGTCATCCGTTCCTTGTAGAACGGCGGATGTAGGCTCAAGACCGTTACTTCGCGGTTAAATATTCGGCGACGCCTCCGGGCTTCCAAGCCCCAGCTTGTCGAGATCGCGGGTCGTCACCGGGTGATAAAGCGGCCGGGTTTTGGCGTAAATCCGCGCCGCGATCCGCCGGCCCCACGTCGCATCCTCGGCCAATGCGGTGATCAGCGGACGAACAAATTTCCGCCGTCCCTGTACCGTCAGGAATTCCTCGAGCGCCGGCACCGCCGGATCGAATCGATTGCGAACCGCCAGATCGAGGAAGGCGAAGCGAAGCTCCATATTGCCCGACCGCGACAGGCCGAACGTCCGGTCGAGCGCGGCCAGACGGTCGGCGGACTGCTTGCGGTCGAGTCGATTGAGGAAGCGCAGCCGCTCGTCGGTCGTCCAGCCGCTCCACGCGGTTTCGGCAGGGAGTGTCCCTCCCGCAAAGGCGGCCACCGCGGCGTCGACCGCAGCAAATGCGGCCGGGTCGGGCTTGGCGACATTGTCGGGGACGCCCGGATCGTTGACCCAGCGATCGAGTTGCAGCTTGGCTTCCAGCGCCTGATCGCCGCGGACGAGATGCTCGCGAATGTCCGACAGGAAGATCGCCGAGGTGACCGGCTGAAACTCGTGCCGCTCGAACCAGCCCTTCAACCATGCGTCGAACCGCTCGCGTCCGACGGTCGCTTCGATCGTGCGAAGGAAGGCCGCGCCCTTTTCATAGGCGATGTCGGTCAGCCCATCGTCGGGATGGCGCCCCTTCAGGTCGATGTGCAGCCGAGTGTCCGCGCCCGCCGCGCCGCCATTGTCGGTGATGCCCTTGTTCATCGCATCGACGCCTAGCGCGACCTGCTGAGCCGCGACCTTGGGGCCATAGACCTCCTCGACGATGCGCCGCTCGGCATAGGTGGTCATGCCCTCGTTGAGCCAGAAGTCGGCCCAGGTCGCGTTGGTGGCAAGGTTACCCGACCAGCTGTGCGCAAGCTCGTGCGCGATCAGGCTGACCAGGCTTTTGTCGCCGGCGATGAAGGTCGGCGTCAGGAAGGTCAGCGTCGGATTTTCCATTCCGCCGAATGGGAAGGACGGCGGCAGGACGAGCATGTCGTAGCGGCCCCACTGATAGGGTCCGTAGAGCGCCTCCGCGGCGGTCACCATCTTCTCGGTATCCGCCAGTTCGGTCGCCGCCTCGGGCAGCGTCACCGGCTCCGCCCATACGCCCGTGCGGGGTCCAAGGTCCTTGAAGGCAAGGTCGCCGACGGCAATCGCGATCAGATAGGGAGCGACCGGCTTGTCCATGCCGAACGAGAAGACGCGCTTGCCGTCGGCCTCGGTCGGTTCGCCCGATCGCGGCGCGGACATGACTGCGGTCAGCGGCTGATCGACGCGAATCTTGGCTTCCCACGTCTGGCGGATGCCGGGCGAATCCTGCGTCGGGATCCAGCTGCGGTTCTCGATCGCCTGGCCCTGGCTGAACAGGAACGGCTGCTTCTTGCCCGCGGTCTGCTCTGGCGTGAGCCATTGCAGCGCCCCCGAATCCGGCGCCGACTTATAGCGGATGACGATCTTGCGCGCGTCACCCATGGCGATGCTCAACGGTGCGCCAAGCGTCGGGTCGACCGCGCCAACCTTGTATGACAGCGCCTTGCCCGCGGTGTCGGTGATCGCCTCAATCTCCAGCCCCTTATCGTCGAGAATGATTTCCTTCGCGTCGGGCTTTGCCTGCAGATCGAGAGTCGCGGTCCCACCGATGCGCTTCGTCGCGAAATCGACGCCGAGGTCGAGCGCGACATGCGTCACCCGCGCTTCGAGCGGCTTGGCGAAGCTATGGACGTCGACCGCATCGGGCGAGTCGAGAATCGGGGCCATACGCGCCGTTGCGCCCGCTTCGGGAGGCGGCGCTTCGGACGCCTTGCAGGACATGAGCGACAACGCCGCGGCAGCGGCGATCAGGACGCGAAAGGACAATTCGTCTCTCCAGTGTTGGGCGTTACTCAGCCGGACTCGGCGGTCGCCATGTAGATGCTGTTGATCGGGCGCTCGAACAGCTTGCGAACCATCGGCTCGAAATATTCGAGCGGCTCGCTGTCGTAATCCTTGTCGAACGCCGTTTGGTCGTAAAGCTCGCAGAAGCGGGCGGTGTCCTCGAAATGTTCGTGCCCGCGATATTGCTCGCGCAAATTGCGGTCGAGGCCGAGGTAGTGAAAGAAATAATAGCCCTGGAAGATGCCGTGATTCTGGCAAATCCAGTGAAGCTTGGGCGAGATGAAGGGCTTGAGGATCGCGGCGGCGATGTCGGGATGGTTGTAGCTGCCCAGCGTGTCGCCGATGTCGTGGAGCAGGGCCATCACGACATAATCGTCGGCCTCCCCCGCGCGGTGTGCGCGGGTCGCGGTCTGCAGGCTGTGCTGAAGGCGATCGACCGGAAAACCGCCATAGTCGCCGTCGAGCAGCCTGAGGTGGGTGAGCACGCGGTCGGCGAGCGCGCCGGCGTAGGGCATGAAGTGGCTGCCGATCGCCTGCCAGTCCGACGGCGTCGCTTCGTCCATCGACCGGAATGTCGCCTGCGGGCCAGCCTCGCTCATCGAACTTCCTCTCGGTCCCACCCTAGCGCGGAGGGCGGCGCAACGCCAAGCCTAGGCGCGACGGCCTCATGGGACTATATCGCATCGATGCCACTTTCCGACGCAGCGACGGCACCCCATGGCAAGCGATAGCGCGCGAATGGTGGCGGCACGTGCCGCTTCGCCTTTGGCGATCGCCCCGCGCGATGGCCCAATCGCACGCGGCATCGGCCTCGACCGGCCCTTCTTCGACGACAAGAACCGCGCTTTCTGGGTGCTGCAGTCGATCGGCTGGACCGGATTCTTCGTGCTTCGCGCGCTGTCGGGCTTCGCCAATTCGATGGGCGCGATGTTCGTCGTCCACCTGCTGCTGCTGACCGCGACAGGCTATTCGATCACGCTGCTGATGGCTTCGCTCTATCGGCGGCTGATCACGCTGAAGGCGATCTGGACCGTTGTCGCGAGCCTTGCGACCGTGGTGTTCGCGTCGGCCGCCTTTTCGTTCATCGAAACGTGGAGCCTGTCGACCTTCGTCCGCCCCGATTTCCAGCCCAAGGGCTCGGAGTTCTTCGGCGCGATCATCCTCGATTTCTCGATCCTAGCCGCCTGGTCGGCGATGTATTACGGGATCAATTATTACCTGCTGCTCGAAGAGGAAATCGACCAGCGCGGACGCCTGGAAAATCAGGCGTCGAGCGCGCAGCTTGCGATGCTTCGCTACCAGCTCAACCCGCATTTCCTGTTCAACACGCTCAACAGCATCTCGACGCTGGTGCTGCTGAAGCAGACCGAGCGCGCCAATGCGATGCTGTCGCGATTGTCGTCGTTCCTTCGCTACACCCTCGCCAACGAGCCGACCGCCAAGGTTACGCTGGTGCAGGAAGTGGAAACGCTCAAGCTCTACCTAGAGATCGAGAAGATGCGGTTCGAGGATCGCCTTCGCCCGCATTTCAGGATCGATGCCGAGACGATCGGCGCGCGGCTGCCGTCGCTTCTGCTCCAGCCGCTGATCGAGAATGCGATCAAATATGCCGTTACCCCGTCCGAAACCGGCGCCGACATCTGGATCACCGCCCGGCGCGAGGGCAACGCGGTGCGGATCGAGGTTGCCGACAGCGGGCCTGGCACCGGCGGCGCGCCCGTCGACGGACCTTCGACCGGAGTCGGACTGGCGAACATTCAGGACCGTCTGGCGCAAGCCTATGGTCCGGCGCATGGCTTTTCGATGCGTTCGAACGAACGGGGGGGCTTTAGCGTTATCATCGAAATTCCCCTCGATACCGACCAAAGGGACATCCCATGACCATTCGTACCATCCTCGTCGACGACGAGCCGCTGGCGACGCAAGGCCTCCGCCTCCGCCTGGAGGCGCATGAAGACGTCGAGATCATCGCCACCGCCGCCAACGGCCGCGAGGCGATCCGCCAGATCAAAACGCACAAGCCCGACCTCGTCTTCCTCGACATCCAAATGCCCGGGTTCGACGGCTTCTCGGTGATTTCGGGAATGATGGAGGTCGAGCCGCCGCTGTTCGTCTTCGTAACCGCCTATCAGGACCATGCCCGCCGTGCGTTCGACGTGCAGGCAATCGACTATCTGATGAAGCCGGTCGAGGAAGACCGGCTTGCCGCGACGCTCGACCGGGTGCGGCAGCGACTGGCGGAGAAGCGCGGCGCGGAAGAGGCCGAGCGGCTGAAGGAAGCGCTGGTCGAACATGCCCCCGAAGCGGCCGAGGAACTGGCCGACAGCGCAACCGACGGCCCCGCTGCCAACCGCTTCGAAAAGATGATCAACATCCGCGACCAGGGGCAGATTTTCCGCGTCGACGTCGATACGATCGAACGCATCGACGCCGCCGGCGACTACATGTGCATCCAGACGGGCGACAACACGCTGATCCTTCGAGAAACGATGAAGGATCTTGAAAAGCGGCTCGATCCGCGCCGCTTCCAGCGCGTCCACCGCTCGACGATCGTCAACCTCGACCTCGTCAAGCAGGTCAAGCCGCACACGAACGGCGAATGCTTCCTCGTGCTCGATTCGGGCGCGCAGGTGAAGGTCAGCCGCAGCTATCGCGACGTGGTCGCGCGGTTCGTGCATTGATCCTGGTGCTGCTTGCGATCCAGGCTGCGGTCGCGCCGCCGGCCGACGTGTCGCTCCGCGCCACCGTCTCCGCGCGATCGGTCAAGGTCGATCGCAAGGGGCAGGCGACGGTGAGCGCCACTTCGACCCCCGACGCGGGATCGGTCGCGAGTGCGAAACGCACTTCGTCGAACCGCTACGAGCTTCAACTCGATGCGAGGATCGGCGATCCGAACGAAATTATTTCGGGGACGCAACCGCAGCCTGCAACCGACGCCGCAAGGCCGCGTTAGCTTCCCCGTTAACAGGGGAAGTATTTCATGCGTAAATTGCTCGTCGCGCTGGCCGCGACCGTCTTCGTTTCCACGCCCGCGCTCGCTCAGCAGCGTCAGCAGGCGCCGCGTGCGCCGTCGCCGCTCGCCCAGCAGGCAATGCAGGGCGGCGATCAGCCCGACGTGCTGCTCGACGTTCCCAACCTGTCGGTCGAAGAACTGACGATCGACGTCGCCAATCTCGACGTGAACATCGCGCTCGACGCGCGGCTTGCGAACCTGCTCAAGCTGACCGCGGGTGCCGACGTCCACGTCGACCAGGTCAAGATCGGTCTGAAGGGCGTCCAGGCTCAGGCGACGTTGATCGTCCGCCTCGACAATGTCCGGGCGATCATCGAACGCACGCTCGCCACGGTCGAGAAGAACCCGCAACTGGTCAGCGGCCTGCTCAACTCGGTCAACAGCACCGTCGGAACGGTCGGCAACGTTGCCAACAATGCGGTCGGATCGGTCGGCGGGGTTGCGTCCTCGCTGCTTTCCAACGGCCAGGTGCTCGACCTCGCGCGCGCCGGGCTGACCGAGGTTTCTCGGACGGTGAATTCGGCGGGTCAGACCGTACGACAGGTCCGCAACAGTAGCGGCGGCCTGCTTGAAGTTGTCACCGACAGCGCCGGCAAGATCGTCTCGTCGCGACCGGTTTCACGCTAGGACAAGGGATATCATGGCCAAGGTCACGGGATTGGGCGGCATCTTCTACAAGGTCGCCGACACGGAACGGACCAAGGCCTGGTATCAAGAAACGCTCGGGGTCGGCGGCGAATGGGGGGCGATGTTCCCATTCAAGGACGACGATCCCGACGGCTTCACCTTGCTGTCGCCATTCAAGGCCGAAAGCGACTATTTCGCGCCGAGTAGCGAGCGCTTCATGATCAACCTGCGCGTCGACGACCTTGACGGCATGATTGCCGACCTCGAAGCCAAGGGCATCGAAATCCTTGGACGGCAGGACGAGGACTATGGCCGCTTCGCCTGGATCCTCGATCCGGACGGCGTGAAGGTCGAACTTTGGCAACAGACGAAGGCGATGACCGAATGAGCAAGTTCCACACCTTTGCCGCGCTGCACGTGCCCGGCGACCCCGTCGTTCTCTACAATATCTGGGATCCGGGCAGCGCGCTCGCGGTTGCGGGGGCGGGCGCGAAGGCGCTGGCCACGGGCAGCCATCCGGTTGGCGACGCCAGCGGCTATGGCGACGCGCAAAAGGTGCCGCTCGACTATGTGTTCGACAATGCGCGCCGGATCATGGCGGCGGTCGACCTGCCGCTGTCAGTGGACTTCGAAGGTGCCTACTCAACCGATTCCGCCGAAGCGGCGGCGAACGTCGCGCGCCTCGCCGAGACCGGCGCGGTCGGCTGCAACCTCGAGGATCAAGTCGTCGGCGGAGAGGGCGTTCACCCCCTCGACGGGCAGGTTGCGCGGCTTCGCGCGATCCGCGAGGCAGTTGGCAGCGACTTTTTCATCAATGCGCGCACTGACCTGATGATCAAGGCCGCCGACGCCGACGATGCGCTGATCGACGCGGTGATCGAGCGCGGCAAGGCCTATGCCGATGCGGGCGCGAGCGGCTTCTTCGTCCCACGCATCGCCGATGCCAAGCATATCGAGCGGGTGGCTCGTGAAGTGCCGCTGCCGCTCAATGCGATCGCCTTCCCCGGCGCTCCGTCGAAGTCAGAGTGGGCCGCGGCGGGCGTCGCGCGGATCAGCCACGGACCCTTCCCGCACAAGCGTCTGATGGAGCAACTCACCGCCAACGCGCGTGAGGCGATCGCCTAGGCCAGCCGGTCCTTGCGCTGCCACGGCCAGCGCCATGCCGGCCCCGATTTCAGCACGCTGCGGCGGAAAATCGCGGCGGCGCCCTTGATGATCAGCGCGACCCACAGCGCCTGCCACGCCAGCGCGACGAAGTGGGGCCACAGCGCTTCCTGCTCGGCCGCGCGCGCGATCATTGCGAAGGGCGAGGATAGCGGGAAGATCGCCGCGCCGATCGCCTCGGGGCTATCGGGGCGGCCGACGCCGAGCGAAGCGGCGCCGAACAGCACGACCTGCGCCATCGTCACCGGCATCGACAACGTCTGCACTTCGCGCACGGTCGACGCCTGCGCGCCGATGCCAAGAAAGGTCGATCCGATCAGCAAGTAGCTCATCGAGAAATAGAGCCCGACCAGCAGCAGGAAGGCCGGCCAGCCAACCGCTGGCGAGGGCAAGGCACCAAGTCCGCCCTCGGCATAAAGCCCGATCGCGACCGCGCCGGCGGATGCCCATACCGCGATTCCGACCAGCGACATGGCAAGCATCGCGAACAGCTTGCCCAGGAAGATCGCGTCGACCGGGACGGCGGCGGCAAGCACCTCGATCACCTTGTTCGATTTCTCCTCGATCAATTGCGATAGCAGCATGCCGGCAAGCAGGATGGTGAGTAGGAACAGTAACGCCTGACCCGCTCGCGCGGTGAGGCCACGTCCGTAGGCGAGCGAGCTTGCCGATTGCTTCTTGATGATCAGCTTGACCTGTTGGCCTGGCGGAATCGGCGCGGATCGAAGCTGGCGCGCGTCAGTGACGAACAGTTCGACCTGCTTCAGCGTGTTGCCTTCGGAACTGACCGCGCCGCTCAATTCGGGCGTGGCGAGCCCACCGGTCAGGACGCCGATGGTCGGCTTGTCCTTGTCCGCCAGCAGCCGCTGCGTTTGTTCGTAGCTGTCTCCGCTGGCGGCAACGCGGCGAAGGTCGACCATCGGCCGATCGTCGGCAAGCACCGCCAACCGGTCGCGCGACTGCTTGAGCAGCGCGAAGTCCTCGGCCGACGAAATGACGGCGATCGTCGGCGGAGGCGCGTTGCGCTCTGTTTGAGCGCCGATCCCGCCGAACATGAAGCCGAGCCCGATCGGGAACAAAGGCCCCAGCAGAAACAGCAAAAAGGTCTTGGTCAGGACGGTCGCGGTGAAGTCGCGGCGGGCGATGACCGCGGCGGCACGGATGGTCTCGGGCCACTTCATGCCGCTTGCTCCTGATTGGCCATGTCGCGCGCGGCGGCCTCGCCGGCGATCGCGATGAAGGCGTCGTGCAGTCCGGGCCGCTCGATACTGAGCGTCTCGATCCCCGCCCCGCCGTCGATGAGCGCCTTCAACATCGGCTCGGGCCCGCCTTCGGGCAGTTCGAAGCGCCACTCGCCGCCAAGGTTGCGCGCTTCGGCGGGCAGGGCGCTTCGCCACGGTCCGTCTTCGGCGCGGGTGCGGAGATGAACGATCGGCCGCAGGCGCCCACGCGCTTCGTCGACTGCGCCTTCGAATGCAGCCCTTCCTCCGGCGATGATCGCGACCCGCTCGCACAACCGCTCGGCGTGGGCGATGACATGGGTCGAAAAGATGACCGTCGTCCCCGCCGCGGCCTGGTCGCGGATCAGCTGCTCAAGCTTCTCCTGATTGAGCGCGTCGAGGCCCGAAAAGGGCTCGTCTAGGACGATCAGCCTGGGCTTGTGGACGATCGTCCCGAGCAACTGGACGGTCTGCGCCATGCCCTTCGATAAGGTGCGGATCGGCCGCTTGGCCCAGTCGGCGTGCCCGCGCTCTTCCAGCAGCGTGACGGCCCGGCGACGGCCCTCGGCCAGCGGCAGCCCGCGCAGCGCGCCCATGAATGCGATCGCTTCCGCCGCCGGCATCGCCGGGTAAAGCCCGCGTTCCTCGGGCAGATAGCCGACCTCGCGCGCCGCCTCGAGCGGTTTGGCATGGCCCAACAGCGTGCGGCTGCCGGACGTCGGGTCGATGATGCCCAGCAGCATCCGGATCGTCGTCGTCTTGCCCGCGCCATTCGGCCCGAGGATGCCGGTGATGCTTCCTTCGGGCACGGTCAGGCTGACGCCGTCGACCGCGCGCTTGCCGTCGAACAGCTTGACGAGGTCGCGGGCCTCGGCGGCGATATGTCTTTCCCCCATGGCCGACATCGGTAAATGCTGCCCGGGCCATGGCAAGCCTGAAGCAGCGGATTTTCGACAAGGCGCACGAACTGGGGTTCGTCACTTGCGGAATTGCGCGCGCCGATGCGGCGCCCGAGGCCGGCGAGCGGCTCCATCAGTGGCTGGCCGACGGCAAGCATGGCGAGATGGGCTGGATGGAGGCCCGCGCCGAACAGCGCGCCAGCCCGCAAGGCCTGTGGCCCGACGCGCGTTCGGTCATCGCGCTGGCGATGAGCTACGCGCCCGCGACCGACCCGATGGCGCTGGCAGAGATCACCGATCGCGGCCGCATTTCGGTCTATGCGCAGGGCGCCGACTATCACAAGGTGGTGAAGAAGGCGCTCAAGGCGATGGGCCGCTGGCTGGCCGAGGAGGCTGGCGCGAACCTGAAGGTGTTCGTCGATACGGCGCCGGTGATGGAGAAACCGCTGTCGGCCGCGGCAGGAATCGGCTGGCAGGGCAAGCACAGCAACCTGCTTAGCCGCACGCACGGCAACTGGTTGTTCCTCGGCGTGATCTACACCGACCTCGACCTCGAACCCGACGCGCCGGCGGCCGAGCATTGCGGAAGCTGCACGCGCTGCATAGTTGCCTGCCCGACCGGCGCGATCGTCGCCCCGCATCAGGTTGATGCTCGCAAATGCATCTCCTACCTGACGATCGAGTATCCCGGGCCGATCCCGCACGAATTTCGCGAAGCGATGGGGAACCGCATCTACGGCTGCGACGATTGCCTGGCGGTGTGCCCGTGGAACCGCTTTGCTGAACAGGCGCAGGCGAACATCGCCTTCCACCCCCGCGCCGAACTGGTCGCGCCCGCGCTGGCGGACTTGCTCAAGCTCGACGACGCCTCTTTCCGCGAGATGTTTTCAGGCTCGCCGATCAAGCGGATCGGGGTGGCGCGAATGACCCGCAATTGCCTGATCGCGGCGGGGAATAGCGGCGACACGGGGTTGGTCGAGGTGGTGACTCCGCACCTCGCCAGCGACGACCCGGTCGTCGCCGACGCCGCGCACTGGGCGGTCGAGCGGCTTCAGCGCGCCTGAAGCGCGGCGATGCAATTGCCCTGGTCGATGTCGTTGCCGGCGCGGTTGCGGGTGTCGACATGCGTCACCCGCGCCACGCCGGACGTGCCTGACGAGTAGAGATAGGCGTCGAGAATGCAGGCCGGGCTGGTGAATTGAAACTTGGTGCCAACGCCTTCTTTCACCTGCAGCCGCGGTGTCCCGAACCGCTGGACCAGTCCGTTGGCGTCAAGCCCGATCAGGTCGCCGCGCTCGGGCGCTTCCTCGACGGGGGCAGGGATGTTGATCGGGGGCGGCGGGCCTCCGCACGCGGCGAGAAGCAAGATGGCGAAAGCCGGCAGGATGAAACGCATGAGTGGCGTTGTGGCGGCGCCGCCGCGACCGCGCAAGCTTGCAGCGCTCAACGGGGGCGGCTAGGCGCCCGGCTTCTTTTTCCGACAGGATCAACTTCATGACCAATCCCCGGTTCGACGTGCTGTGCATCGGCAATGCGATCGTCGACGTGATCGCCGATTCCACCGACGATTTCCTTGGTGCCCAAGGGCTCGACAAGGGCTCGATGCGGCTGATCGACGAGGCCGAGGCTGTCCGTCTCTATGGCGAGATGAACCCGGGCCGCGAAGTCAGCGGCGGGTCGGCGGGCAACACTGCGGCAGGCCTCGCCGCGCTCGGCATCCGCACCGCCTTCATCGGCCAGGTCGCGACCGACCAGCTCGGCCAGATCTACCGCCACGACATCGAAGCGCAGGGCATCGACTTCCTCGTGCCGCAGCGTGACGACGTCGGCGCGACTGCGCGCTGCCTGATCCTCGTCACTCCGGATGCGCAGCGGACGATGAACACCTTTCTCGGCGCGGCGCAGATGCTGCAGTCGAAGGACGTCGATCTCGGCACGGTCGCCGATGCCGGCATCGTCTACCTCGAAGGTTATCTGTGGGACCCGGCCGAACCGCGCGCCGCGATGGAGGCTGCGATCGACGCCGCCCACGCCGCCGGTCGCAAGGTCGCCTTCACCCTGTCGGACAGCTTCTGCATCTCGCGTCACCGCGCCGACTTCCTCCGACTGATCGACGAAGCCAAGATCGACATCCTCTTCGCCAACGAGGCGGAGATCGTCGAGCTGGCGGGCGAGGACGGCTTCGACGCGGCGGTCGATGCGGTCGCGGCCAAGGTGCCGCTGCTGGTCGTCACGCGCAGCGAACAGGGCGCGGTCGCCATCGCGGGTGACGAGCGCGCGTCGGTCCCCGCCGAGCCGATCGAGCGGCTGGTCGACACCACCGGCGCGGGCGACCTGTTCGCGGCGGGCTTCCTCGCCGGACAGGCGCGCGGCCTTGGCCTCGAAGCCTCGCTCAAGCTTGGCGCGATCGCCGCCGCCGAAGTGATCCAGCACTATGGCGCGCGACCCGAAGCCGACCTCAAGGCGCTGGCCGGCGACATCCTCGCCTGATCCTTTCGACCCAAACAAAAGGGGCGGCCCGGTTTGTCCGGACCGCCCCTTTTTTGTTGAGCCGATGTCTTAGCCGCGGGGTTCGTCGATCCCCGGGATATGCGGCGCAAGCTCGTCGATCTCGCCTTCGTGAACCTCGACGCGGCCTTGGCCCAGATGGCTATGGCTGCGACTGTAACCGAAGTAGACGATGAAGCCGATCGCGGTCCAGATCGGCAGGACCATCATCGCCTCGAACGGCAGGTTGAGGAACAGGAAGATGCAGCCCGCGATGGTCAGCGGCCCGATCAGCCACAGCGCCGGAGTGCGGAAGCTGCGGACGCGATTGGGATCCGACTTGCGCAGAATCATCACCGCGATCGCCACCATCATGAAGGCGTAGAGCGTGCCCGCATTGGCGATGTCGGCGAGCTGGCCGACCGGCAGAAACGCCGCCGCGATGGCGACGACGATGCCCGTCAGCGCGGTGACGACGTACGGCGTCTTCCACTTCGGGTGAACGGCAGCGAGCTTCTCGGGAAGCAGGCCGTCGCGCGCCATGACGAAGAAGATGCGGGTCTGGCCGAACAGCAGGATCAGGATGACCGACGGCAGCGCCAGGAAGGCGGCGATGCCAAGGGCGTTACCGACCGTCGAGAAGCCAATCTGGCGAAGGACGTGTGCCAGCGCTTCGTTCGAGCAGACCAGTGCGTCGGCATATTGCGGCATGGCGCACTGCACCGCCAGCGCTTCCGAACCCGCCGGGAAGGGAACGCCGTTCGGCCCCATGATCGGCTGACCGCCGATGGTGCCGATCGCACCCGCCGCGACCAGGATGTAGAAAATGGTGCAGATCAACAGGCTGCCGACCAGGCCGATCGGCACGTTGCGTTGTGGGTTCTTGGTCTCTTCGGCCGCGGTCGAAACCGCGTCGAAGCCGACGTAGGCGAAGAAGATCGTCGCCGCCGCGCCGACCGCGCCGACGCCCGATCCGAAGCCACCGAACACGCCGGCGGGAAGGAAGGGGTTGAAGTTGGCGGCGGTTGCCTTGGGGAGGGTCAGGAAGATGAAGATCGTCAGCGCGGTGATCTTGATCGCGACGAGGATCGAGTTGAACACCGCCGATTCCTTGGTGCCGATCATCAGCAACCAGGTGATCAGCAGCGCGATGACGAGCGCGGGAAGGTTGATCAGCCCGCCTTCGACGCCGCCCAGGGCCAACGGCCCGGCGCTAAGCGCGGTTGGTAGGGAATATCCGAAGAATTCGTTGAGGATAGTCCCACTGAAATAGCCCGACCAGCCGACCGACACCGCGGAGGCGGCGATGGCATATTCGAGGACCAGCGCCCAGCCGACCGTCCAGGCGAGGAATTCGCCCATCGTGGCATAGCTGTAGGTGTAGGCCGAACCCGCGACCGGAAGCATCGACGCGATTTCCGCGTAGCAGAGCGCGGCGACGATGCAGACCAGCCCGGCGATGACGAAGGCGAGCATAAGGCCGGGACCGGCCTTCTGCGCGCCGGCGGCGGTCAGCACGAAGATACCCGTGCCGATGATGCAGCCGATGCCGAACAGGGTGAGCTGGAGTGCGCCGAGCGAGCGGTGAAGCGACTTGCGCTCCGCCGTCGCCAGGATGGCGTCGATCGGTTTGACGCGGCCGAATATCATGTGGATCCCCTTGGATAATCTTGTCCGGCCGTAGTCCGGCCTTCTTATGGGCGCGGAGCCTAGCGACTCGGACGGGGAGGGCAATCCCTTATGTCGCCAGCATCCGCCCAAGCGGTTGTCCGCCAAAAATGTGCACGTGGAGATGCGGCACTTCCTGTCCGCCGCGCTGGCCGACGTTAGACAGCAAGCGATACCCCTTGGTATCGGCGCCGACGCTGCGCGCCACCTCGCCGATGGTCCGTGTGAAATCGACGATCTCGGCCTCGCTGGCCTTGGCGGAGAAATCGTCCCAGCTGACGTAAGCGCCCTTGGGAATGACGAGGACATGAACCGGGGCGAGCGGGGCGATGTCGTGGAAGGCGAGGCTGTGCTCGCTCTCCATCACCCTGTTTGCGGAAAGCTCGCCGCGAAGGATCCGGGCGAAGATATTGCTGTCGTCGTAAGGCTGATTGGCATCGATGGGCATTGAAAAAGGCGACTCCGCTTGACGCTGTGGGAGCGCTCGCTACCACGAAAAATCATGACCGACGATGCGCCTGAGTCCCTGATTCCCTACGATGAGATCGTTCAGGAAGCGCTGCGCGCCGTGGTCGGCAGGGTGCTTCACGAAATCGAGCGGACCGGCGGATTGCCCGGCTCGCATCACTTCTACATCACCTTCAAGACCCAGATGCCGGGCGTCTCGATCCCCAAGCATCTGTCCGAACGCTTTCCCGACGAGATGACGATCGTCATCCAGCATCGCTATTGGGACCTGAAGGTCGAGGACGATCAGTTCTCGGTCGGCCTGTCATTCGGCGGAATCCCCTCGACCCTGGTCATCCCGTTTGCGGCGGTTACCGACTTCGTGGATCCCGCGGTCGACTTCAGCCTCAAGTTTCAGGCCGAAGGCGCGCCGGATGGGCATGAGGAGCATGATCCGGCCCAGAACGACGTCCCCCTCGCCGAGCCGATCGAGGACGGATCGAACGTCGTCAGCGTGGACTTCACCCGGAAGAAGTGACGCGCGCAGCCATGCCGGGGGCATGACGAGCACGTCACTCGCCGCCGCGCCTCGTGCTTGCGCTCGACTCATCGCGCACTGCTGGTTAGTGGCCTCGGCCAATATCCACTCGTCAGGGCGCTTCATAAAATGGCCAACACCACCCGCACCGAAACCGACAGCTTTGGACCAATCCAGGTCCCCGGTGACAGTTATTGGGGCGCGCAGACGGAGCGGTCGATTGGCAACTTCCCCTTCAACAACCGCGAGCGCATGCCGGTCGAGATTGTCCACGCGCTGGGGTACGTCAAACAGGCCGCGGCGCGCGTCAATGCACGGATCGGCGGGCTCGATCCCGCGCTGGCCGAGGCGATCCAGCAGGCGGCGGGCGAGGTCGCGCGGGGTGATCTGGACGACCAGTTCCCGCTGGTAATCTGGCAGACCGGGTCGGGCACTCAGTCGAACATGAACGCGAACGAGGTCATTGCCGGCCGCGCCAACGAGCAGCTCGCCGGAAGCAAGGGCGGCAAGGAGCCGGTCCACCCCAACGACCACGTCAACAAGGGCCAGTCATCGAACGACAGCTTCCCGACCGCGCTGCACATCGCCGCGGCGAAGGCGGTCAGCCGCCAGCTGCTCCCGGCGCTCGACACGCTGTTCAAGGCGATCGGCGCGAAGGCCGAGGCGTGGGACCATATCGTCAAGATCGGCCGGACCCACCTTCAGGACGCGACGCCGCTGACGCTCGGGCAGGAATTCTCCGGCTATGCCGCGCAGCTCTACACCAGCCGCAAGCGGATCGAGGGCGCGCTGCACGGAGTCTTCAAGCTGGCACAGGGCGGTACTGCGGTCGGCACCGGGTTGAACGCGCCCAAGGGGTTTGCCGAGGCCTTCGCCAAGGAAATCGCCAACCTGACCCAGCTGCCGTTCGAGACCGCGCCGAACAAGTTCGAGGCGCTGGCGTCGAACGATGCGCTGGTCCACCTGTCGGGCACGCTCAACACGCTGGCGGTGGCGCTGACCAAGATCGCCAACGACATTCGTCTGCTGGGATCGGGTCCGCGCTGTGGGTTCGGCGAGCTGCAGCTTCCCGAGAATGAGCCGGGCAGCTCGATCATGCCGGGCAAGGTCAACCCGACCCAGTGCGAGATGCTGACGATGGTCGCGGCGCAGGTGATGGGCAATCACGTCGCGGTGACCGTCGGCGGGCTCCAGGGACACCTGGAGCTCAACGTATTCAAACCGATGATCGGCGCCAACGTGCTCCGCTCGATCGACCTGCTCGCGACTGGGATGGTCAGTTTCGCCGAGCGCTGCGTCGAGGGAATGACCGCCGACGAGACGCGCATCGCCGACCTGATGAACAAGTCGCTGATGCTGGTGACCGCGCTGGCTCCCGAGATCGGCTACGACAATGCCGCGAGCATCGCCAAGCACGCCCACAAGAAGGGGCTGACGCTGAAGGAAGCGGGCCTCGAGCTGGGGCTGGTCGATGCCGAGACCTTCGACCGGGTGGTCAAGCCCGACGCGATGCTCGGCCGGTGATCGCCCGCCGGATCGCCGCGATCGCGCTGCTTGGAACGGCGCTGTCCGCGTGCCAGACGCAGCGTCCGGCCCCGACCCGACCGGTTCCGCCGACGGGGGTGACCCAACCGGCCGCGGGGATCCCGAACGCGCGCGCCTATGTGGCGCGGGCGACCTCTCTCGACCGTTTCATGATTGCGGCGGGTCGCGCCGCCGCGACGCGCGGACGCAATCCTGCCGTGCGCGCGCATGGCGAGCGGCTGGCACAGGCGTTCGAAGGCACCAGCGCGCAGCTGTCGCTGGCAGGACGGCGCATCAACCTGCTTCCCGACGGGCAGCTGGTGTCGGGCGATGCAACACGGCTCGCGCGGATCGAGCGCGGCGACATCGACGCGCTCTACAAGGTCGAGGTGTCACGGATGCTGAGCTTCGCGCGACGCTATCATCAGGCCTATGCCGACCGCGGCGACAGCGCGACGCTTCGCCCGGTGGCGCGATTCTCGGCCGGCGTCTCGGCGGATCAGCTGGCGACGATCGGCGCGCTCTAGGCGCTGGCCTGCCATGCCCTGAGTGCGTCGTTGGGCGCGAGCAGCATCCACACGTTGAGCACCAGATTGTCGCGGATCATGAACAGCGGCACCAGTTCGAGCAGCACGACGATCAGCACGCTTGCCCACAGTGGCAATTTACGCGCGGCGAGGAAGCCGATCGCCATCATGACGATGTCGCTCAAGCTGTTTACGATGCTGTCGCCGCTGTAGCCAAGTGCAATTGTCGCCTCGCGGTAGCGGTCGATGACCATCGGCGTGTTTTCGGCGATCTCCCATGCCGCCTCGACCAGCAGCGCGACGACGAAGCGGCGCTCGACGCTCCAGCGGCGTGCGACGAGGTGGAGTGCGGCGTAGAAGAGGAAGCCGTGGACGACGTGGCTGGCGCTATACCAGTCGGCGATCATCTGGCTTTGTTCAGGGCCGACGCGGCCCCACAATGCAACCGACCCGCAATCGCAGATCGGCGGGCGCTCCATGCCAAGCAGGATCGCGAGCGTGACGCCGAGCACGACGATCAGTGAAAGCGCCGGCCGCGGCCGGGCGAACATGGCCCCCATGACGCAAGGCTAGTGCGCGCCGCGATGCTTGCCAAGCGGCTCCGCGTGCCGCAGTCATCGCCGCCATGCTTCGAATGTTCGGCCCCGATTGTCCCGCCTGCCCGGTCCATGCGCGCGAAGCGACTGGCCTCGACAAGGCGGTGTGGATCGACTTGCTGGAGCCGACCCACGAAGAGGAAAAGGTCGCCGAGAAGCTGATCGGCACCAACATCCCGACGCGCGAGGAAATGCTGGAGATCGAGCCGTCGAGCCGACTCTATGAAAAGAATGGCGTGATCTTCATGACCGCGTCAGTGCTCTATGGGGTCGAAGAGGGTAAGCCGTCGACCGACCCGATCAGCTTCATCCTGTCCGACACGCATCTGGTGACACTGCGCTATATCGACCCGAAGCCGTTCATCGCCTTCGCCGATCACGCTTACTCCGATCCCGATCTGACCCAGAAGCCGCTGACGGTTCTGATCCGCCTGCTCGACGCGCTGGTCGACCGGCTGGCGGACGAGTTCGAGCGCGTAGGGCGCGAGGTCGAGGCGGTGTCGAACCATATCTTCGACCGACGAGCCCGGTCGGAGCGCCGCAGCCCCGAGCTTCGCTACGAGGCGCTGATGCTGCGCATTGGCGAAATCCAGCGGCTGTTGGCGCGGACCCGCGAAAGCTCGGTCAGCACCAGCCGGATGCTCGGCTTCCTCAACGCCTGCGAGACGATCGGCGAGAATAGCGCGCAGATGCGGCACCTGCAGAGCCTGATTGCGGATGCCCGCGCGCTCGACGATCACAGCGACTTCCTGGCCGACAATCTGACCTTCCTGCTCGACGCCGCGCTGGGGATGATCAGCCTTGAGCAGAATCTGGTGATGAAGATCTTTTCGGTGTTCGCCGTCGTGTTCATGCCGCCGACGCTGATCGCGGGCATCTACGGCATGAATTTCGAACATATGCCCGAACTAAAATGGTTGTTCGGCTATCCGATGGCGCTGATCGCGATTGTCGCCAGCGCGGTGATCCCATTCATGATCGCCCGCCGCAAGGGCTGGCTGTAGCGGCGCGGCCGCCCGCAGCCTTTGTCATCGCCGGTCATTCTTGCTAGGGGCGCGGCCAATCGCCGCCGCCTTGCCGCGGCTTCAATCCGCGACGCATGATCCAAGAGGAAACGACGAATGATCCCGACCGGCCAGGACAGCCTCAACACCCGCTCGACGCTGGAGGCCGGGGGCAAGACCTACGCCTATTACAGCCTTGAAAAGGCCGCCGCCGCGCTCGGCGACGTGTCGCGCCTGCCGTACTCGATGAAGGTGCTGCTGGAGAACCTCCTGCGCTTCGAGGACGGGGTCACCGTTACCCATGATGATCTGAAGGCGATGGCCGACTGGCTGAAGGATCGCCGCATCAACCGCGAGATCCAGTATCGCCCGGCGCGCGTACTGATGCAGGATTTCACCGGCGTTCCTGCTGTGGTCGACCTTGCCGCGATGCGCGACGCGATGAAGTCACTGGGCGGCGACGCGCAGAAGATCAATCCGCAGGTCCCGGTCCACCTCGTGATCGACCACAGCGTCATGGTCGACGAATTCGGAACCCCTCGCGCGTTCGAGGATAACGTCGCTCTGGAATATCAGCGCAACGCCGAGCGCTACGAGTTCCTCAAGTGGGGCAGCCAGAGCTTCGACAATTTCAAGGTCGTGCCGCCGGGCACGGGCATCTGCCACCAGGTCAACCTGGAGAATATCGCGCAGACGGTGTGGACCAGCGATGACCAGAACGGCGAGACGGTCGCCTATCCCGACACGCTGGTCGGCACCGACAGCCACACGACGATGGTCAACGGCCTTGGCGTGCTCGGCTGGGGCGTCGGCGGGATCGAGGCCGAGGCCGCGATGCTCGGCCAGCCGGTCAGCATGCTGATCCCTGAAGTCGTCGGGTTCCGCCTGTCGGGCGAACTGAAGGAAGGCATCACCGCCACCGACCTGGTGCTGACGGTGACGCAGATGCTTCGCGCCAAGGGCGTCGTCGGGCGCTTCGTCGAGTTCTACGGCCCCGGTCTCGACGCGCTCAGCCTCGCCGACCGCGCGACGATCGCCAACATGGCGCCCGAATATGGTGCGACCTGCGGCTTCTTCCCGATTGACGAGCGCACGATCGACTATCTCAAGCTCACCGGCCGCGAGGACGACCGCATCGAACTGGTCCGCGCCTACGCCAAGGCGCAGGGCATGTGGCGCGACGCCTCATCGCCTGAGCCGCTGTTCACCGACACGCTCGAACTCGACATGTCGGGCGTCGAGCCGAGCCTGGCCGGGCCGAAGCGCCCGCAGGACCGCGTCCGACTGTCGGACGTCGACGAGCTGTTCAATGCCGAGCTGGAGAGCACCTACAAGAAGTCGGACGAGAAGCGCGTCGCGGTCGGGGGCGAGGATTTCGACCTTGGCCATGGCGACGTGATGATCGCCGCGATCACCAGCTGCACCAACACGTCGAACCCGTCGGTGCTGGTCGCCGCCGGCCTCGTCGCGCGCAAGGCGCGTGCGCTTGGCCTCGACAGCAAGCCGTGGGTCAAGACCAGCCTGGCGCCCGGAAGCCAGGTCGTGACCGACTATCTCGATGCCGCAGGGCTGAGCGAGGACCTCAACGCGATCGGGTTCAACCTGGTCGGATATGGTTGCACCACCTGCATCGGCAATTCGGGGCCGCTCGCGCCCGCACTGAGCTCGACCATCGCCGACCATGACCTGGTCGTCGCGTCGGTGCTGTCGGGCAACCGCAACTTCGAAGGGCGCGTGTCGCCCGACTGCCGCGCCAACTACCTCGCTTCGCCACCACTGGTCGTCGCTTATGCGCTTGCCGGGACGGTGACGAAGGACATGAACAAGACGCCGCTCGGCCAGGACCGCGAAGGCAACGACGTCTTCCTGAAGGACGTGTGGCCGACCAACGACGAGGTGCGCGCGCTGATCGACGCGCACGTGCATTCGGACATGTTCCGCGCTCGCTATGCCGACGTCTACCATGGCGACGAGCGCTGGCGGGGGATCGCGGTCAGCGGCGGCGACACCTATGCTTGGCCGGCTTCGTCAACCTACATCCAGAACCCGCCCTATTTCGAGGGCATGACGATGACGCCCAAGCCGCTGACTGACATCGACGGTGCGCGGGCACTGGCGCTGTTCGGCGATTCGATCACCACCGACCACATTTCGCCGGCGGGATCGATCAAGGTCGACAGCCCGGCGGGCAGCTACCTCAGCGAACATCAGGTGCCCCGCAGCGAATATAACAGCTACGGCGCGCGGCGCGGCAATCATCAGGTGATGATGCGCGGCACTTTCGCCAACATCCGCATTCGCAACCGCATGCTCGACGGCGTCGAGGGTGGCATGACGCGCGGTCCCGACGGCAATGTCGTGCCGATCTACGACGCAGCGATGGCGTACCAAGAGGCGGGCACGCCGCTGGTTGTGCTGGCGGGCAAGGAATATGGCACCGGATCGTCGCGCGATTGGGCGGCGAAGGGGACCATCCTGCTCGGCGTTCGCGCGGTCATCGCGGAAAGCTTCGAGCGGATCCACCGGTCGAACTTGGTCGGCATGGGCGTACTCCCGCTGCAGTTCGCGGACGGGGAAAGCGCGGCGACCTACTCGCTCGACGGGACCGAGACCTTCTCCATCGCCGGGGTTGCCGACATCCAGCCGCGGCAGGACGTGTCGGTCGAGGTGACTCGCGCCAATGGCGAGACGCTGACCATCACCGCGCGCTGCCGGATCGATACGTTCAACGAGCTTGAATATTATCGTTCGGGCGGGATTCTTCAGTACGTGCTTCGAAACCTGGCGGCATGACGCTCGACCTGTTGATGGAAGTGGTCGGGTGGATCGGGGCGATCCTGATCCTGGCCAGCTACTTCCTGCTGACCGCGGGTCGGCTCAATGCGAAGAGCCCGGTTTACCAGGCGCTGAACGTGTTCGGGGCGGCGGGCTTCATCGCTAATTCGAGCTGGAACGGCGCGTGGCCGTCGGCGATCCTGAATGTCATCTGGGTCGGGATCGGCGCGGTCGCGCTGGCCCGCATCTACTCGCGGCGGTCGGACTCAGCGAAGGCGTAAGCCGACCCACAGGGTGCGCGGCTGCGCTCGTTCGCGGGTGCCGTCGCCGCCGACGGTTGCCAGCACCTGTCGGTCGAGCAAATTTTCGACACGCGCCTCGACGGAGAGGCGCCGCGACAGGCCGACGCGCGCAAGACCGTCGAAGGTGAGCGCCGCGGGCAGGCTGCGGTCGTTGTTGTCGTCCTCGAACTGTCGGCCGACAAAGCGCGCGGTGGTGGCAAACGCGGTCCGGCCACTTTCCCAACCGAGCGATGCCGACGCGGAATGCTTGGCGACCTGTGCCGGGCGGCGGCCGTCGAGCGCGGCGGCGACGCCGTCGCTTCGCATGCGCGCGTCGGTGAACGCGTAGCTGCCGGTAACGCGCCACGGGCCGCGCTGCCAGTCGCCGTCGATTTCCAGCCCGCGGCTGCGGATCGCGTCGATGTTCTGGCGCTGGCGATAGGCGCCGCCCGCGGCCACGAAGCCGACCCCTGGAAAATTGCCGGGTCCCGAACCGAGGCTGACGTTGGCGATTGCGCCGCGCAGGCGGTTGGCGAACAGGGTGGCCGACAGGCGCGCGCCGCGCGGCGTGTAGTCGATGCCCGCCTCGACACCCCGCGAGGTTTCCGGATCGAGTTCCGGATTGGCGGCGGTGGCATCGGTGCCGGCGCGGAAGGGGCGGTAGAGTTCGTTGAGCGTCGGCAGGCGCCATCCGCGCGTGATGGCGGCGCGGAACGCGATGTCGCCGCCCAATTCCTTGCCCGCGGACAGTCGTCCCGACCCTTGCCATCCGCTGCGGTCGGCGAAGCGGTCGTCGAGCAAGAACGTCCCGGCGAGGTCGGTTTCGGTGAGCCGGCCATCCGCCATCCGCCAGCGATCGGCGCGCGCCTCGACGCCCAGAGTCCATCCGCCGCCGCGCCAGCCAAGCCCGCCGAACAGGCCGGCGACATCGTTGCGCCCGCCTGCTTCGCGCAGACGTGTCGGCGCACTGGCCATGAAGCGGAAGGCCTCGTCGGTTTCGCCGGAGACCCGCCGCCACTCGGCGCCGATCCGGGTCGTGATGTTCCCGAACGCGGGCGCGATTTCGGCGCGGGCGCCCCAGCCGGTGGCGGGGACGCGCTGGTCGAGCGTGAGGCTGGCCGAGCCGCGCCCGGCGGCGACCGCCGCGAACTGGCTGTCGAAGGTGCGGTCCTGGACGTAGGCGAGCGCCGACCAGCGGCTCGGGCCGCTGCCGACCAGCCGAAGCGAGGCGTCGGTGCCGCGCTGGCGATTGTCGCTAAAGTCTGTGCCGCGCGTACGCGTGTCGGCATAGCGCGCCAGATTGGCCTGCGCTTCGACCTTCGAGCCGATCGATTGCACGAGGCGGACGCGACCCGACGCTTGGCTGGTCGGGGCGCGCTGGTCCGCTGCCCCGCGATCGGCGGAGACGATGGGCACGAAGCCATCGGTGCGCGATCCGCTGGCCGAGAGGCTGACGAAGCCCGACGACCAGCGCGTGCCGGTGAACAGCCGGCCGTCGAGTGAGGCGCGGCTTCCTGCCGACAGCGACAGGTCGATGTCGGTGGCGTCGGGCGTGCGGCTGTCGATGTCGAGGCTGCCCGCGAGCGCGTCGATCCCGCCGCCGCGGCGAAACCGGATTTGGTCGAGGCCGTGCGGGTCGAGCGCGGCGACCGCGATCCAGCCGCCGAACGGATCGGCCTGCGGGACGCCGTCTAGGAGAAGCGAAACCCGGCTGGCGGCGTTGCCACCAAGACCGCGCAGGGTCAGCCCTTGGCTGGTGGGATGTGCCGAGCGCGAATCCGAGCGGCGGAAGGCGGCAAGCCCGGCAACGTTGCGGAGAACGTCGTCGATCCGGCCCGACGCGGCGCGGTCGAGATCGCGGCGATCGAGCGTTCCGCGCGCGGCGGGCGAATCGTTGCTTTGCAGCCCGCGTCCGGTGACGATGACGATCTGTTCGGTCGGTTGGACCGCGACCGCGACGTCAACCATCCATCCACTCCGGCCGGATCGCCGTCTCGGGGACCTCGTCAATGCGCAGGTGCGCGACCTCCAGTCCAACCTCGGGATAGCGGACGCGGACGCGCGCGTCGGGTGCGGCACCGACTGGAAGCACGAACAGCCGGCGATTGACCTTCGACCGCCAATTCATTCGCGCGGTATTTTCCTGGCCGACGAAGCAGCCCTTGGTGAAGCTGACGCCGTGAAGTTCGTCGGCGTTGCATTCGAGCCAGAGCAAGTCGCCAAGTTCGGCGCGGCCCTCGCATACCCCGAGTGACAGGCGATGCGCGAGCCAGCCGCCGGCGGGCGCGGTGGCGGGAGCAAGCCAGCGATGGCCGAGCGCGGCAAGCCGGGGATCGAGCGGGGCGTCGCCATCGCGGCTCCAGTGGACCGCGAGCGTCGCGTCCCTGGCGATCGTGATCGCGCGGCGGAGGCGGTAGATCGAAAGGCGCTTGACCAGATCGTCGGCTGCCGCGGCTTCGCAATCGAGCAGCACGTCGTCGCCGTCGGCCCACACGATGAAATCGAACAGGCATTTGCCCTGCGGGCTGAGCAGGCCGCCCCAGACCGGAAGCGCACCGGAAACGTCGGCGGTAACGAGGCCCTGAAGGAAGGAGCGAACCTCTTCCCCCGTCAGGCGGACCACGGCGCGGTCGGGGAGGGTGGTGGCGTCCATTGCGATGAGTTAGGGGCTGGGCCCGTCAAAACAAAGAGCGGAGCGTGGGAATTGGGCCAGCAAAGCATCACCATTCGTCGACCGGACGACTGGCATGTGCATTTTCGCGATGGCGCGATGCTGGCGCAGGTCGCGCCCTATACCGCGCGGACGTTCGCGCGGGCGATCGTGATGCCGAACCTGTCGCCGCCGGTGACGACCGTGGCCGCCGCCGCTGCCTATCGTTCGCGCATCTTCGAAGCGACGGCGGGGCACGACTTTACCCCGCTGATGACCGCCTACCTCACTGACGAAAGCGATCCCGACGAACTGGCGCGGGGTCATGCCGAAGGCGCGTGGGTCGCCGCCAAGCTGTACCCGGCGGGGGCGACGACCAATTCGTCGCATGGTGTAACCGACATCGCCCGCGTCTCTGCAGTGCTGGCGCGGATGGAAGCGATCGGCATGCCGCTGCTGGTCCATGGCGAGGTCACCAATGGCGACGTCGACATCTTCGACCGCGAGGCAGTGTTCATCGACCGCGTGCTGACGGGAATCGTTCGTGACTTTCCGGCGCTGAAGATCGTGTTCGAGCACATCACGACGCGCGACGCGGCGCAGTTCGTCGCCGACGCGCCCGCGACCGTCGCGGCGACGATCACGCCGCAACACGCGCTGCTCAATCGTAACGCCTTGTTCGCCGGTGGGCTTCGGCCGCACGCCTATTGCCTGCCGGTGGTGAAGCGGGAGGAGCACCGGCTGGCGGTGCGGCAGGCGGCGGTGAGCGGATCGCCCAAATTCTTTCTCGGCACCGACACTGCGCCGCATAATGTCGGCGCAAAGGAAAGCGCGTGCGGATGCGCAGGGCTGTTCAACGCGCCCTTCGCGATCGAAGCCTATGCGAGGATATTCGACGAAGAAGGCGCGATCGACCGGCTGGAAGGCTTCGCCAGCCTGCATGGCCCGGCCTTTTACGGGCTTCCGGTCAACGAGGGGTCGATCACCCTGACCCGCACACCGGCGACGGTTCCGGCGCGCATCGGCGAGGGCGAACTGGCCGTGGTGCCGTTCCTGGCCGGGGAAACGCTCGACTGGTCGGTCGCGCCCTAGGCGTCGCGACCGGTTCCGCGCTTGCCGATGATCTCGCCGAAGAATTGTTCGACCCGCGCATGGCATTCGCAGGCGCGCGCCTCCAGCCCCTCGCGGTCGAGCAGTTCGATAACGCCGCGACGGGTCGAGATCAGTCCTTCGTCCTGAAGCTGCTTGGCGGCGGCGTTGACCGAGGTGCGCTGCACCCCGAGCAGTCCGGCGAGTGCCTCCTGCGTCAGGTCGAGCCGATCACCGGCGCGATCCTGTGCGGTCAGCAGCCAGCGCGCGGCGCGGGCCTCGATCGGATGGAAGCTGTTGCAGGCTACCGTCTGCATGATCTGCGCAAGGAGATAGTCGGCATAGCGGCAGAACAGGTTGCGAAGGTGCGGCGACTGCTGCTTCGCTTCTTCGATCAGTTGCTTCGATACGCGGAGCGCCGCGCCGCCGACCATTACTTCGCCGCGAGAGAAAGCGGGAGCGTGGCCACAGCTCACGATGCCGCCGACTGCGCCCTCGCTGCCGATCGTCGCCACCTCGACCGAGCGGCCGTCCTGGAGGTCGATCATCAGCGACACGGTCGTGCGGCCGAGCGGGAACACCGAGTGGCTGACATCCTCGCCGCGGCGAAGCACCGAATCGCCGACCTCGAGCGACAATTGCTCGACGGAATCGTGGAGCGTGTCCCGAAGGTCGGTCGGAAAGGTCGCGAGCAGCCGATTGCCCGCCATCGTCATCAACAGGGAATCGTCCCCGGCGGGCCGGACCGTCTCTCTCACCACGTCACCTCGTTGCAGATGGGCGACGCGTAGGAGAGTCGCGTTGCCTCGGCCAGTAAAATGCTTTCGGACGCGTTTCGTTGCTTTGGGCGGTTGAACGGCTGCGACCTGTTCGCTAAAGCCCGCCGCCGACGCCAGTTCCCGGAGACGTGGGTGAGTGGCTGAAACCAACGCTTTGCTAAAGCGTCATACGGGAAACTGTATCGAGGGTTCGAATCCCTCCGTCTCCGCCACTGCCGACTGGGTCGGCGCCTGCCGTCGCTGCCTACAAATTAACTCAGCATCAGTTGAAGATAACGGTCGCTCGACGTGCTGCCGGCGGTTTCCTGCGCGCGGGCGCGTTGCCGGTCGGGGTTGGGCTGTTCGGCGAGCGCTTGGGTTAGTGCGGCGGCTATCGCCTGTTCGTCGCCCACCGGGACGAGCTTTCCATATTTGCCGTCCGCCAGGATCTCGCGCGGTCCAAAGGGGCAGTCAGTGCTGACGATGCGCAAGCCGGCGTGGAGCGCTTCGACCAGCACCAGTCCGAAGCCCTCGTAGCGGCTGGAGAGCGCGAACACGTCGGCCGACGCCAGGAAGGGCCATGGGTCGATGCGGAAGCCAGGCATGATGAGGCGATCGGATACGCCAAGCTCTTTGGCTAAGGCTTCTAGGTGAGGTCGGCCCTGGCCGTCGCCGACGATCATCAGGCGAGCGTTGGGGAGCAGCGCGAGGCTGCGGACCAAGTCTGGGTGGTTCTTCTCGGGCTTCATGCTCCCGATGGTGAGGATGCGCGCGCCGGGCGGGCATCCCCATAGCGCGTCGACCTCGCTCGATCGGCGGAGCGGCAGGTCGGGAAGGTCGAGCGGATTGCCGACGACTTCGAACGCGTCGCGTCCGAGGCCGCTGAGGTGGGCGAGGTCCTTAGCCGAGCCTTCGGAGATGGTCGCCCGTGCCTGCGCCCGTCCGTAGAAAGCGTGGATCGTCCAGCGCAGCAGGCGCTGCACGCCCTTGCCCTGATACTCGTGACTGAGGATGCTGTGTTCGCTGAGCACGAGGCGTGTCGGGGTCCGGGCAATGGAGCGGGCGAGTACGGCGGCCACCGTCAGCGGCCACATGAACACAAGCACCGCATGCGGCCTGGCCTGCTTGAGATAGGCGGCGAAGCGGCGCGGCACGTCACGGATGCGCGGCGCGTCGAGATCAACGACGCGGATGGCCGGATCGAGCAGGTCGCGGAGCACGCCGCCCGGCCGCATGATCACGACGTCGACGTCATGGCCTTGGCGCATAAAGGCGTTGGCGAGCGTGACGGCGACACGTTCGGCCCCGCCGCCGCCAAGGTCGGGGAGAAGCAGCGTCAGACGCCGGTCGTCCTTGTCTGCTGATGGCGGCTGCGTGCTCACCGCGCCCCAATAGGTGCTGGGTTGAGGAAGCGGAAGCATAGGTTTGGCGTCAAGCCCGCAGCGCCGCCGCGGCTTCGCGCTGCAGGGTGCGGGCGAGTTGGCTCATGCCGTTGAGGTATTGCGGCGGCACGAACTGGTCGCGGTATCCCGCCGCGGCGGCGGCGCGCAGCGTCCACATCGGGTCGACGAGGTGCGGGCGGCCGAGCGCGACGAGGTCGGCGCGGCCGGCGGTGAGGATCGCATTGGCCTGGTCGGGGTCGGTGATGTTGCCGACCGCCATCGTCGCTAGGCGTCCTTCGTTGCGAATCTTGTCGGAAAAGGGAGTCTGGAACAGGCGACCATAGACCGGCTTTGCATCGACCCAGGTCTGCCCCGCGCTGACGTCGATCAGGTCGGCGCCGGCGCGCGAAAAGGCCTGAGCAATGAGGACCGCCTCGTCGGGCGTAACGCCCTTGTCACCGGCCCAGTCGGTGGCGGAGATGCGGACCGACATCGGCCGGTCGGACGGCCATACCGCGCGCATCGCCTCGAACACCTCGAGCGGGAAGCGCAGGCGATTGTCGAGGCTGCCGCCATATTCGTCGGTGCGATGGTTGGTGAGCGGGGTGATGAAGCTGGACAGCAGGTAGCCGTGCGCGGCGTGAAGCTCGACCATGTCGAAGCCCGCGTCGATCGCCATTCGGGTCGCGGCGACGAACTGGTCGCGGACCTCGTCCATGTCGGCGCGGGTCATCGGGGTCGGCGTGGCGTTGCCCTCGCTCCACGCGACGGCGGAGGCGGCCAGCAGCGGCCAGTTTCCCTCGGTCAGGGGCGCGTCCATCGTCTGCCACCCAAGCTGGGTCGACCCCTTGCCGCCCGAATGGCCGAGTTGGAGGCAGATTTTCGATGCGCTGTGGCGATGGACCAAGTCGGTCACGCGCCGCCATGCGAGCACATGGTCGGGCATATACATGCCGGTGCAACCCGGCGTGATCCGTCCGGTCTCGGAGACGCAGGTCATTTCCGTGAAGACAAGGCCCGCGCCACCTTCCGCGCGGGCCCCATAATGCACGAGGTGGAAGTCGTTCGGCGTGCCGCCCTCGGCCGAATAGGTCGCCATCGGCGAGACGACGATGCGGTTGGGAAGCGTGAGGTCGCGCAACTTGAACGGAGCGAACATCGGCGGGGCCGACTTCTCCGCGCCGGTCGCGGTCAGCCAAAACTGGCGCTCGGCGCGGTCGAGCCAGTCGGGATCGCGCAGCCGCAGATTCTCGTGGCTGATCCGCTGCGACCGGGTGAGCAGCGAGTAAGCGAACTGCCACGGTTCGAAGGCGAGATAGCGGCCGACGGTTTCGAACCATTCGGTTGAATTGCGCGCGCTGTTCTGAAGCTTGAGCACTTCAACCGACCGCTCGGAATGGAACTCGGCCAGTGCGTCGGCGCGTGACAGTCCCGGGCGGCAGAGGACCTCGGCAAGCTTGATCGCATCTTCCAGCGCCAGCTTGGTGCCCGATCCGATCGAGAAATGCGCGCTGTGCGCGGCGTCGCCGATCAGCACGATCTTGTCGTGATGCCAGCGCTCGCACAGGATCCGGCGGAAGGTCAGCCATGCGGCCGAACCGCGCAGGTGCGCGGCGTTGCTGAGCAGCGGCTGGCCGTCCAGATAGTCGGCGAACAATTCCTCGCAGGCCGCGATCGTTTCGGCCTGGTCCATCGTGTCGAAGCCGAGCGCGGCCCACGTGTCGGGCGCGCATTCGACGATGAAGGTCGAGCAATCGTCGGCGAAGCGATAGGCGTGCGCCCACACCCAGCCCGCCGGGGTCTCGACGAAGGCGAAGGTGAAGGCGTCGAACACCTTCGGCGTGCCGAGCCAGATGAAGCGGTTGGCGCGCTCGTCGACGTCGATGCCGAACTGGTCGGCGTAGGCATCGCGGATGCGGCTGTTGATGCCGTCGGCGGCGATGACGAGGTCGTAATCGCCCCACGCGTCGAGCGCGGCGGGGCAATCGTGCTCATAATGGAGGACCGCGCCTAACTCGCGCGCTCGGGCGGCAAGGATTTCGAGCAGACGCTTGCGGCCGATGCCGATGAAGCCGTGTCCGGACGAGCGGACACACTCGCTGTGGACGTGGACCTCAATATCGTCCCAATGGGCGAATTCGTCGGAAATCGCCTGCCCCGAGACTGGATCGTTGGCGAGCAGGTTTTCGACCGTCTGGTCGGAGAAGACGACGCCCCATCCGAAGGTCACGCCCTCCGCATTGCGTTCGAACACGTGGACTTCAGCCGAGGGATCGCGCCGTTTCATCGAAATGGCGAAGTTGAGGCCGGCCGGGCCGCCACCGATGCAGGCAATCTTCATTCACGCGCTCCTTGGTAACCATCGCTAGCGTGGCGAGCAGCCCCTTGCATCCCCGCGCGGCACTTTTCCGAGTCGCGGCCGCAATGACCGGGTCGGCCGACGGGCAAGTGTCGCGATTCTTCCCAAAGTGGGACGATTGGCAAATTTTGACTCCGGCGGGCGAGTCCGAAGTTCGCGCGCCGAGTCCACGACACAGACGGACATGTCCGCCGTTAAATTCCTGATAACTGTCGAAGCTATCGCGTGAATCGATACGACCTTGTCGAAAATCCCGATTCTATTCGTGCTGTAAATAGAGGTCAGGTCATGGTCGAGCTTATCAACATCTGCAGAAAAGGGAGGCTTTAGCAAAGTCACCAAGGACGATTACTTTCAAAACGACTGATCGTTAACCAATTTGTAAACGCTTGTTAACACTCTCGGCTTCTTCGGTTAACTCCGTCTCTTGGGCCGAGGCTTGAAAGTTTTCGATTTTCAGTGTTTTCAGTCGGTTCGAGCGCGGGGGCGTTTCGATTGTTAACCGTTCGGATTATCGCCGACCGGTTAACGCCGCCCCGCACTCACGAAACCAAATGCGTCGGATTTCCGATGCAGCGGCGAAAAAGAGGGTGGCTATGCGGTACGAAGATTCTTCGCAGGCAGTTGGACAAAGCAACGACGACCAGGGCCAGAGCCCGATCGCGCGTGACGACAACGATGCCCTCGCCGCGGGCGACCGCGGTCCCGCCACCGGCAACATCATCACGGGCGAGGGCGCGCAAAGCGGTTCGCTCGGCGCCGACGTCACCGGCGGCGACGCCCGCATCACCGCGGTTCGCGGCGCCGGCGGCGAAGACAGCAACCCGGCGGGTGGCGGCTTCAACGTCAACGGCGAGTTCGGCAAGCTCAGCCTCGATGCCAACGGCAACTATCAGTACACGCCCAAGGCCGGCACGCCCGAGAACAGCCGCGACGTCTTCACCTACACGCTGGCCGACCGGCAGGGTAATAGCGACACTGCCACGCTGACCGTCGAGATCGGCAAGACGCAGGCGCAGGTGCAGGCCAATGCGCGTCAGGTCGTCGTCGGCCCCGACGGCACCGTCATCCTGCCCGCGGGCGTCGAACTGAGCGACATCATGGTCGTCGGCCGCAACCTGGTCGTCACGCTGCCCGACGGATCGCAGATGGTGATCATCGATGGCGCGGTGTTCGTGCCGCAGCTGGTGCTCGACGGCGTCGAAGTGCCTGCGACCAACCTTGCAACGCTGCTCATCGGCCAGGAAGTCCAGCCGGCAGCCGGATTCCAGCCGACCCAGTCGAGCGGCGGCAACTTTGCCGAAGTCGTTCGACCGCTCGATCCGGGCGTTCCGCTCGGCGACCTGCTTCCGCCGACCGAGATGACCTACACGCCGCCCGAAGTGCGCGAGATCTACGACGCGCTCGATCGCGAGCCGGACGTGGTCATACAGACCCCCGACCAGCCCGCCGGCGTCGAAAACGCCACCGCTTCAGTCAATGAAAACGCGCTCCCCGCGCGCGGCGGCGAACCCGCCGGTTCCAACTCGGCCTCGACCGCCGAAACCACCGTCGGCACGATCGTCATCGATTCGCCCGATTCGCCTAGCGTCGTCACCATCAACGGCATCGCTGTCACCGGCGTCGGCCAGGTTATCGCGGGCACCTATGGCTCGCTGACCATCACCAGCATTTCGTCGGGTGCGATCGGTTACAGCTACACGCTCGCCGACAACACCAACGGCGACGCGACGCAGGACCTGTTCACGGTCGTGCTAACCGACCGCGATGGCGACACCGACACCGCGACGCTGACCGTCAGCATCATCGATGACGTGCCGACCGCACGTCCCGACACCGACAGCGTCGCCGCGGGAAGCTATGCGCTCGCGACCGGCAACGTCATCACCGATGCCGCCGCGGGCGACATCGGCGACAGCGACACCAACGCTGCCGACACGGTGGGCGCCGACAACGCGACCGTGTCACTCGTCAGCGGTGCGGGTGGAAGCGACTCCAGCTTCGACGCGAGCGGCAATCTGGTCGTCAACGGCCAATATGGCGTTCTGACCATCAAGGCCGACGGCAGCTACTCCTATGCCCGGAATCCCAATTCGCCGGGCGGCGTCAACGACGTCTTCAACTACACGCTGACCGATGGCGACGGCGACACGTCGTCCTCGACCCTCACGATCTCGATTGGCGACACCGCGCCGACGCTGCGCGTGCCCGCCACGGGCGCTGGCACCCAGGTCAGCGAAGCCGGCCTGCCGATCCGCGGCACCGAGCCTGCCGGCTCGGACGAAGCCGCCGATGGCAACGGCAGCGACAATGACGTCGACAGCGAGACGACTGCGGGAACAATCAACTTCACGCAGGGCGATGCGCCCGCGACGGTCGCGATCAACGGGGTCGCGGTGACGACGGTCGGGCAGACCTTCGTCGTGACCGGCGTCGGTGTCCTCACCATCACCAGCATTGCCCCGGGCGCGATCGGCTACAGCTTCACGCTGACCGACAACACCTCGGGCGACGCGACCTCGGTCAGCTACGCGGTGTCGGTGACCGATGCCGATGGCGACGTCGCCAATGACAATCTGGTCATCCGCATTATCGACGACGTGCCCAACGCCAACGATGATTCGGTCACGCAGGCGACCGAGAACACGCGGGTGACGATCAACGTCTTCGCGAACGATGTTCCGGGTGCCGATGGCGTCGACGTGGACAATAATCCGGCAGTGGCCGTGAACTTGGTTGCGGGCTCGCTCAGCGGCAGCGGCTCCCTCGTCTACAATAATGACGGCACCTTCACCTACACGCCCGGCGCTGGCGAAGAAGGTATCGTCACCTTCCAGTATCGGATCGTCGACGGCGACGGCGACAGCGATGTCGCGACCGTGACCATCCAGCTCCAGCCGGACTCGATCCCGCTGGTCCTTATTGCGCAGGGCAGCGACACGATCGTGCACGAGGCCGGCCTACCGAGCCGGAATGGCGAGCCCGCCGGCACCGGCGAAGCAGCCGACGGCGACGGCACCGACAACGACGATCCGCGCGAACTCGCCGCGGGCACGCTGATCGTCACGACCGGCACCGACACCGTCGCCAGCCTGGTCGTGCTCGACGCCGGCGGGAACGCAGTCAACGTCACCAACGGTGGCGTGGTGCAGGGCGCCTACGGCACGTTGACGATCAGCGGCAACGCGATCGCGGGCTACACCTATAGCTACGTCCTCAGCGACAACACGTCGGGCGATGCGACGTCCGAGAATTTCGGGATCACCGTCACCGACAGCGATGGTGACACCTCGTCGACCAACCTTGTCATCACGATCGTCGACGATGCACCGATCGCGGTGAACGACACCGATTCGATCGCGTCGGGCAGCTATGGCCCGGCGGTCGGCAACGTCATCACCGACGCCGAGGGCGACGGCGGCAAGGACAATGTCGGCGCCGACAATGCGACCGTCTCGGGCATTGCCAGCAACAACGTGCCTGCGAACAGCGATACCAGCTTCACCGCGGGCAACCTGGTGGTGAACGGCCAATATGGCGTGCTGACGATCGCCGCCGACGGCAGCTACTCCTATGTCCGCAACGCGGGCACGCCGGGCGGCGTCAGCGACGTGTTCACTTACACGCTGACCGACGGCGACGGCGATTCGACCAACGCCACGCTGACGATTTCGATTGCCGACAGCGGCGTAACGCTGGACGCTCCCGACCAGGGCGAAGCCGGCACCGTGGTGTCGGAAGTCGGCCTCCCGACGCGCAACGGCGGCGAGCCCGCCGGCACCGGCGAAGCCGCCGACGGCAACAGCAGCGACAATGATGACGGCAGCGAGACCACCACCGGCGTGATCTCCTTCAACGCGCCCGATGGCCCCGCGACGGTGACTATCGACGGCGTGGCCGTGACCGGTACGGTCGGGCAGACCTTCGTTGGCGCCTTCGGCACGCTGACCATCACCAGCTACAACGCCGCGACGGGCCAGATCGGTTACAGCTACACGCTGGCCGACAATACGTCGGGCGACGCGACGTTCGACGACTTCGCGATCCAGATCACCGACCAGGACGGCGACGTCGCCAGCGACACGCTGGTCATCCAGATCATCGACGATGCGCCGATCGCGATCGACGACGTTGACAGCGTCGGCGAAGACAGCCTGATCGCCGCAGACGGCAACGTCCTGACGGGCATCGGCGGGACCGACGGCAATGCGACCGACGGCGTTCGCGACAATGTCGGTGCGGACAATGCGGTCGTCTCGGCGGTTGCGTTCGGCGCGACGGTCGGCGCGCTCGGCACGCCGCTCGCGGGTGCTTATGGACAGCTCGTCCTCAACGCGAACGGCAGCTACAGCTATGCCGTCAATTCCGGCCTGCCCGCAGTGCAGGGCCTCGACGACGGTGAGACGCTGACCGAAGTCTTCACCTACACCATCGTCGATGGCGACGGCGACGTCGATACCGCGACGCTGACGATCACGATCAACGGCGCGAACGACGCGCCGGTGGCGGTGTCGTCGGCAGTGACCGTGTCCGAAGAAGGCCTTCCCGGCGGCAACCCCGACACGACGGGCGCGCCGACCGACACCACCAATAGCGCGACCGCCAGCGGCGTGATCACCATCAGCGACGCCGACGGCGAACCGCTGACGGTCACGCTCGGGATCCCCGCGGGTGCTTACACCTCCGATGGCGTTCCGGTGACCTGGGCGCTGAGCGGCAATGGCCAGGTTCTGACCGGTTCGGCCGGGGGCGTTCCTGTCGTCACCGTCACGATCGACAACACGGGCGCATACACAGTCGTCCTGTCGGGTCCGCTCGACCACGCCAATGCGGCCGTGGAAGACCTCGCCGGGATCGTCATCCCGGTGAGCGTCAGCGACGGAACGGTCACCACCCCGGCGACGATCACGTTGACGGTCGAGGACGACTCGCCGCTGGTCACGCGCAGCACGACCGGGCTGCCGACGCTCAACGTCGACGAGACCAATCTTGCCCAGAACGCCACTGCCAGCTTCGCGAACGCGTTCAGCGTCAGCTATGGCGGCGACGGCGCCGGCAGCCTCGTCTACTCGCTGGGAATCAGCGCGGCGGGTGCCAATTCGGGCCTGATCGACACCGCGACGGGGCAGGCGATCCTGCTTTACGTCACTGCCGGTGGCGTGGTCGAAGGCCGCGTCGGCAGCGCCGCGGGACCAATCGCCTTTGCGATCGGCGTCAACGCCACTGGCAACGTCACGCTCGACCAGATCCGCGCCGTGTTCCACGATCCCAACCTGTCGGCAAATGACGTCGAAGGACTGGCGGCCGCCAACCTCGTCACGCTGACCGCGACCGCAACCGATGCCGACGGCGACAGCGAAGGCGAGACCATTGCGATCGGCGGACAGCTGACCTTTACCGACGACGGCCCGGCGATCACCACGAGCGTGACCGACGGCAACACGGTGACGCTGACCACGCAGGATGCGGAAACCGACGGTGTCCCGACTGACCAGGACGTCGCGACCTCAACCGCCAACTTCGGCGGCGCTTTCGGCATCACTTCGTCGAGCTATGGCGCCGACGGAGCGGGCACGACCAGCTGGAACTTCAACTTCACCGTCGCCAACAGCGTGTCTGGCCTCAGCTCGAATGGCGCGGCGATCAACCTCTATCTGATCGGTGGCGTCGTGGTCGGTTCGACCGCGGGCAGCGCCGGCGCGGTGACCGCGGGCAACACGATCTTCACGATCGGGGTCAATGCGACCTCTGGCGTGGTGACGCTGACCCAGTTCGCCGAGATCGACCATGCGCTCCCCGGTTCGGGCAGCAACTATGACGCGCAGCTCGCGCTGCTCGGCAACGGGCTGGTGATCCTTAACGGCACTGCGACGATCGTCGACAAGGACGGGGACAGCGCAAGCTCGACCCAAAGCCTCGACCTTGGCGGCAACATCCGCTTTGCCGACGACGGCCCTGCGGTGACGCCGACCGGCGCGCCGGTGCCGGTGCTCAACGTCGACGAAACCAATCTTGCCCTCAACGCCAGCGGTAGCTTCGCCGGTCTGTTCACGATTGCCTATGGCGCCGATGGCCCGGGCACGACCGCTTACGCGCTGAGCGTGTCGGCGGCAGGCGCCAATTCGGGCCTGATCGACACCGCCACCGGCCAGGCGATCCTGCTCTACGTCAACGGCAGCGGCGTGGTCGAAGGCCGCGTCGGCAGCGCACTTGGTGCAATCGCCTTCACGGTTAGCGTGGACGCGGCGGGAACGGTCACCCTCGACCAGATCCGTGCAGTGATCCACGATCCCAACGTCACCGCCAACGATGTCGAAGGGCTGGCCGCGGCCAACCTCGTCACCCTGACCGCGACGGTCACCGATGGCGACGGCGACGTCGATAGCGAGACGGTCAACATCGGTGGCGGTCTTACCTTTACCGACGATGGTCCGACGATCAGCGCGGTGGCGGCGCCGGACGCCTTGCAGGTCGATGAAACCAACCTTGCACTCAACGCGACCGCGAACTTCGCCGACAACTTCACCAGCGCCTACGGCGCGGACGGAGCGGGCACGACTGTCTACAGCGTGACGATCAGCGCCACTGGCGCCAATTCCGGCCTGATCGATACGGCCACCGGTCAGGCGATCCTGCTTTACGTCAACGCCAGTGGCGTGGTCGAAGGCCGCGTCGGCAGCGCGGCGGGGCCGATCGCCTTTACCGTGTCGATCAATGCCGCGGGCACGGTCACGCTCGACCAGCTTCGTGCGATCGTCCACACCCCCGACACCGGACCCGACCAGGTTGCGACGCTGAGCGCCGCGAACCTGATCAGCGTTGTGGCGACGATCACCGACAAGGATGGCGACGTTGCGTCGTCGAGCATCGGCATCGGCACTTCGATCAGCTTCCGCGACGACGGACCTTCTGCAACCAACGATACTGACGCGATCGCGGTCGGGTCGAACGGTCCGGCGACCGGCAACGTCCTGACTGGCGCTGAAGTGGCAGTGGCCGAGGATGGCAATGCGAGCGACGGCAACGCCGACGCGCCGGGTGCCGATGGCGGCCGCATCAGCTTCATCGACAACAGCCAGAATGCGGCGCCCGGCGTCGCAGTCCCGGCTGGCGGATCGACGACGATTGCCGGCCAGTTTGGCACGCTGACGATCTTCGCCAATGGCGACTACAGTTATGCCCGCACCCCCGGTGCCGGCGGTGGCCAGAACGAAGTCTTCACCTACACGCTCACCGACGGCGACGGCGACAGCGTCACCGCGACGCTGACCATCTCGATCGGCGACAACGTGCCGACGGCGGGCAACGTCAACGTCCAGCTTGACGACGACGCGCTGCCGGGCGGCAATCCGAATGGCACCGGCGACGATCCCAACTCCGTCAATGCCAGCGGCACGCTGCCCGGTTCGGGCGGTGACGGCACGCTGACCTTCTCGGTCAGCACCGCCGGCGCTCCGGCAGGCTTCACTTACGTGTCGGGCGGCGCGGGCGTGGTCGTGGTCCAGCAGGGCGGGACCACCGTCCTGACGGTCACGGTCAATGCCAATGGCACCTACTCGGTGGTCCAGAACGCACCGATCATGCACACCGCAGGTAGCGACGAGAACAATGCGACCTTCACGGTCAACTACACCGTCACCGACGCTGACGGCGATCCGGCGCCGGGCACGATCAGCATCAACGTCGACGACGACACGCCGATCGTGAATGTGACGCAGACCAACGAAGGCGGCATCCTGCTGACGACGCAGGACGCGGAGACCGACGGCATTCCGACCGCGGAAGACACGGCGGTTTCCACCGCGAACTTCGGCGGTGTGTTCCAGCTTTCGTCGTCACCGGGTGCGGATGGCGGCACCGCGACCCCGATCGCCTACACCTTGGCGGTGACGTCGGCGGTGTCGGGGCTGTCCAGCCACGGCGTCGCGATCAATCTCTACAACGTCGGCGGGGTGATCTACGGATCGACCGCCCTGTCGGCACCGACCGGCGCGGCCGACCCGGCGGTGGTGTTCTCGATCGCCGTGAACGGTTTGGGCGTGGTCACGCTGACCCAGTATCAGCAGGTCGATCACTCGGTAGAAGGCGTGACGACAGCGCCATTCGACGATCAGTTCGCGATCCTTGCCAACGGCAAGATCTCGCTGACTGCGTCGTCCAGCCTGACGGACGGCGACGGCGACGTCGCGACGGACTCGGAAGTCATCGACCTGGGCGGCAACATCCGTTTCGCCGACGACGGCCCGGTCGCCACCAACGACAGCGTCAACCAGACGACCGAGAACGCGCCGATCACTTTCGGCGTCTTCGGCAACGATCAGTTCGGCGCCGATGGGGTCGACACCGACAATAATCCGACGGTCAACGTCACCTTCACCCAGCCATCGCAGGGCACCGTGACCTATAACGCCGCCACGGGGCAGTTCACCTTCACCCCGGTTGCGGGCCAGCAGGGTAACCCGACCTTCACCTACACGATCACCGACTTTGACGGGGATACGTCGACGGCGACGGTCACGCTGAACCTGATCCCGGATTCCACGCCGACGGCGGCAGATAATGTCGCGGCGGTCGATGACGATGGGCTGGCGGGCGGCAACGCGGCCAGCACGAACGGCGACCTCAACGCCAACGCGCTCGAGGAAGCACCGGTCAATCCGAGCGAAGCCATCTATCACGGCAAGTTCACGGCCACGACCGGCGGCGATACGGTCGCCAGCTTCAGCCTTGCCGGCATGGGCGGGACGAGCGGAACGGTCGGGACCGAAACCGTCAATTACACCTGGAATGCGGGCACCAACACGCTCAATGCAACCGGGCCGCGCGGCCTGCTGTTCACCGTTCAGGTAAACCCGACAACGGGCGACTATACCGTCACACTGGTCGACAACGTCCTTCACGCCGCAGGCGCGGCCGAGAATGACGCGATCGCCAACCTGACCTTCCGCGTCACCGACAGCGACGGCGATTTCGACGACGCCAATCTCGCGATCACGTTCGACGACGACATGCCATCGCCGTTCACGCCGACCTCGGTCGCGTCGCTCAACGGGAACAGCGCACCGATCACGGCGCCGCTCAACCTTACGATCGGGGCCGACGGGTATGGAACGCTTGTGTTCGACATCACCAACGGCCAGGTCGCGACCGACCTCAACGGCAACGTGCTCCGCGTCGGCAGCCAGCAATTGTACCTGTTTGGCGACGGCACGGGCACGATCCGCGCGACGACCGACAGCACGGGTGTGGCGGGCACAATCGGTTACACGGTCACGCTCGATCCGGTGACGGGCACCTACACCTTCGACGTTAACTCGGTGATTTCCAACGGCACCGAAACGTCGTTCACCGATCTTGCCAACACCAAGTCGGGCAACGTCGGAATCCGGACGCTGGGCGCCGACAACGGGACCAACAATCCAGGCGATATCGACATCCTGCTGTCGGGCCGCAGTGCCGGCGGCGGGCAGGGCACCGTCAACAGCAGCCAGACCGGTATCGGCGTCGACAGCCAAGCGATCAATCCCGGCGCCGCGCTTCGGATCGACATCGTCACCGGCATCACGACGGACGCGGGTCAGCCGACCGGCTTCTCCTATGCCGGCCACTATGAGACGACGCACTTCGAACAGTTGGTGTCGCAGACCCAGTCGGGCGCGGCGGTCGACATCCTCGTCAATGCAATCCTTGCGGACGACGACCAGAACCTGCCCCGGACGACCGGAACGCTGGCGGCCGACGGCGAAGTGCTCGTCGCGATCACCAAGGTCTATGTCGATCCGAATGGCGCGGGGGTCGAGCAGAGCCTCGACATCACAGGCCTGGCCGTCGGGTCGACCACCGCGATCGGTACGACCGGCG